>NZ_JBWKPZ010000001.1:0-315733 GCF_059418505.1 Citrobacter sp. GW821-FHT07H02
TTCATTGGTGCACCTGTGTTGTTCTGAGGTGAGCATATCACCTCTGTTCAGGTGGCCAAATTCAGTAAACCACTTCAACTGACACTCTGACTATCGACAACAGTACCGTATCTTTGGCTGACGATGTCTCTGCTGGTTGGAATGAAGCTGATGCGGCGCTGTATGCTAACACCATCACCGTGACCAATGGCGGTCTGCTGGATGTCAATGTTGATCAGTATGATGCCAATCCGTTCAGTACAGATGTATTGAATCTGACCAGCACGACTGATACTGGCGGTAATATCCATGCCGGTGTTTTCGACATTCATAGCAGTGATTATGTGCTGGATGCCGACCTGACCAACGACCGCACCAATGACACCACGAAGTCTAACTACGGTTACGGTGTTGTTGCGATGAACTCTGATGGTCATCTGACCATTAATGGCAACGGCGATGCAGACAGTTCTGCTGATCAGTCTGAAGTGGATAACGCAGGCGATCATGTAGCAGCTGCAACCGGTAACTACAAAGTCCGTATCGACAACGCAACAGGTGCTGGCTCCATTGCTGACTACAACGGCAAAGAGCTGATCTATGTGAATGACAAGAACAGCACTGCGACCTTCTCTGCGGCAAACAAAGCCGATCTGGGTGCTTACACTTACCAGGCTGAGCAGAAAGGCAATACTGTTGTGATGCAACAGATGGAGTTGACCGACTACGCGAACATGGCGCTGAGCATTCCGTCTGCTAACAGCAATATCTGGAATCTGGAGCAGGATACCGTAGGTACGCGTCTGAGCAACTCTCGTCATGGACTGACAGATAATGGTGGTGCTTGGGTAAGTTACTTCGGTGGTAACTTCAACGGCGACAACGACACCATTAGCTACGATCAGGATGTCAACGGCATCATGGTGGGTGTTGATACCAAAGTTGACGGTAACAACGCTAAGTGGATTGTGGGTGCGGCAGCAGGCTTTGCGAAAGGTGACATGAGTGACCGTACGGGTCAGGTGGATCAAGACAGCCAGACTGCCTACATCTACTCTTCTGCCCACTTCGCGAACGACATTTTTGTTGATGGCAACCTGAGTTATTCTCACTTCAACAACGATCTGTCTGCATCCATGAGCGACGGTACTTACGTTGACGGCAGCACCAACTCTGATGCCTGGGGCTTCGGTCTGAAACTGGGTTACGACTGGAAAGTGGGTGATGCAGGTTATGTCACTCCGTACGGTAGCGTATCCGGCTTGTTCCAGTCTGGTGATGACTACCAGCTGAGCAACGACATGAAAGTTGACGGTCAGTCATACGACAGCATGCGTTATGAACTGGGTATTGATACCGGTTATACCTTCACTTACAGCCAGGATCAGGCTCTGACTCCGTACTTCAAACTGGCTTACGTTTACGACGACGCCAACAACGATGCTGACGTAAACGGTGACTCTATCGACAACGGCACCGAAGGTTCAGCGGTACGTGTTGGCCTGGGTACACAATTTAGCTTTACCAAGAACTTCAGCGCCTATACCGATGCTAACTATCTCGGTGGCGGCGACGTAGATCAAGATTGGGCGGCAAACGTGGGTGTTAAATATACCTGGTAATTATTTCTCTCTGAGAAAGTTACTAAAAATTATTTAATCTAAGAAATGCCCGTCAAGGATTTGACGGGCATTATTGCATAGGACGAAAAATGCTATCGTTGAGTAAACCAGTTAATGAATTTGGTAAACTCGATCAATGTTTGTCTAAATATGGCACTCGCTTCGAGTTGTGTAACGAAAAACAGACTGTTTTTTCTAATGATAATCATAAGGACAATACGTTTGTTATCTTAAGTGGCGCCATTTCTTTATGGAGAGGAGAACATATACTTGTAGGTATTGCTCAGGCCCCCTTTATCATTGGGTTATCTGATGGTGTTATGAAAAATGATATGCAGTATAAATTAATAACGGAAGGTAGCTGCGCTGGGTATCATCTTCCTTCGTCTCAAACGATAAAAATAATTGAAAAAAATAATCTGTGGCGTGAGGCATTTTGCTGGCTGGCATGGAAAAACCGCATTATGGAATTGCGTGATTTACAGTTGATTGGTCATAACTCCTACGAACAAATCCGGGCCACATTGATCTCAATGAATGAGTGGGATGATGAGCTGCGTTTTCGTATTGGTGTTATGAATTATATTCACCAGAGAACGCGAATTTCACGCTCTGTTGTTGCCGAAGTGCTTGCTGCTTTGCGTAAGGGCGGTTACATCGTAATGAATAAAGGCAAACTGGTTGGTATCACCCGTTTGCCTTCAGAGTACTAACTCAGGATGCAGGAACCACCCGGGGTTTATTGCCGCTCAATTCCGTGACCAGATCGTTGAGACCGTCGCTCATACTGGTAAACCGGGTCAGCGGAGAACGTGTCACCACGACAAACGCACCAACGTTCTGTTGTGGGATCATGGCCATATAGGTAATAAAACCGCCACCGCCGCCTGTTTTCTGAATGATCCCCGGACGCCCATTCTTCGGTGCCATGTAAACCCAACCCAGCCCCAGAGCATCAGCTCTGCCAGGGACGTCCATGCCAATCACTTTCCTCAACTGCGCACGCTGATAGATGAGTGTCTGCATGCGGTCAGCCTGGTTGCTGCGGTGATAAAAATCAGAGGAGAGATACTGCTGCATCCAGCGCATCATATCCCCTGGCGTTGAGTACACGCCGCCGCTGCCAACGGCCGCTAACGTGTTATTACAGGGGCTGGCGCCTTTCTCTGCGACCATCAGGCGTTTGCACTGATCGGGCGAGGGGGTAAACGTCGTATCTTTCATCCCGAGCGGACGGGTGATCTGCTCTTCAAAAATCTGGGTATAAGGCTTGCCTGAGGCCGTTGCCAGCGCGTCGGCCAGCAGGTCGAACGCCAGATTAGAATATGAGGCCTGTGAACCCGGCGCTGCTTTTAATGTTGCGGTAGAGAGATAGCTCCAGCGCTGTTCACGGGTTGGCCAGACAAACACCGGACGATGCGCCGCACCGCCGGGTTGTTCACGCGGCAATGCACTGGTATGGGTCGCCAGATTCACCAGCGTAATCGGCGCTCCCTGATATGTCGGAACGCGTGCGCCAGGGGGCGCATACTTACTCAACGGATCGTGCAGATTCACCGTACCCTGATCGAGCAATTTCACCAGCATTTCACTGGTCATCAATTTGGTGAGTGACGCAATACGAATGACCGAATCTAACTGCGGATGGACGTTATTTCCTGGTCGTGTTTCACCAAAACTACGGAACACACGTTGATTTCCATCTATCACAACCAGCGCCATTCCCGTGGCGCCGCTGCCGTAATAAATATGTTCGGCGTAACGATCGACGATATCGGAAGCAAAAACCGGATCGAGGCCAGGTTGGGCCGCGTGGACAGGTGTCAATGACGCCGCACACAGCGCGGCAGAAAAAAGCAGACTACGTTTCAACGGTGGTGTCCATAAGTTAATTGAAGAGAACAATGCGAGTTTACACACTTCTTCTTTCAGACCGCCTCGACGCGACCTGAACGATTTGTTGTATATACTACTCAGCGGCGCCTGCAAAGCGCTAAATAGAGCAATGATAGTGGGAAAAACGTAACGGCGAGTAAATGGGGCTTTTTTTCTTGAGAGTGAAAGTTCGCTTTTGTGATCCCACGCTTGTGGTAACCTCGGGACGCCGAAGAATTTCGTTTTTGTGAAACCCGTCGAAACAATTCCTGAAGTCTGGAAAGCGAACTAAGCGCCATGATCCTGGTCACAATGGTCGGTTCCGTCTCGTTTTTCGTGGGCGAAGATCTGCATTACCGCCGTGTGTGGCGCAAAAATAAACAGCAGTCGTCATAACGATAAGAAGTTAGCAGGAGAGCATCATGTTTAAGTCTTTTTTCCCCAAGCCAGGGCCGTTTTTTATCTCGGCATTTATTTGGGCGTTGGTTGCTGTCATCTTCTGGCAAGCGGGTGGGGGAGCCTGGGTTGCGCATATCACAGGCGCGTCCGGTAATATTCCCATCAGCGCCGCACGATTCTGGTCGCTGGACTACCTGGTTTTTTACGCTTACTACATTATTTGCGTGGGGCTGTTTGCACTGTTCTGGTTTATCTATAGCCCGCACCGCTGGCAGTACTGGTCAATTCTTGGCACGTCGTTGATTATCTTCGTCACCTGGTTTCTGGTTGAAGTGGGGGTCGCCGTCAACGCCTGGTATGCCCCATTCTATGACTTGATCCAGACGGCATTAAGTTCGCCGCATAAAGTGACCATCGGGCAGTTCTATCATGAAGTGGGCGTATTTCTTGGTATTGCGCTGATCGCTGTGGTCATTGGCGTGATGAATAATTTCTTTGTGAGCCACTATGTGTTCCGCTGGCGTACTGCCATGAACGAACATTACATGGCGCACTGGCAGCACCTGCGTCACATTGAAGGCGCCGCACAGCGTGTGCAGGAAGACACCATGCGTTTTGCGTCAACCCTCGAAGATATGGGCGTGAGTTTCATTAATGCGATCATGACGTTGATCGCCTTTTTGCCGGTGCTGGTCACGCTTTCCGCGCATGTGCCGGAACTGCCGGTGGTCGGGCACATTCCTTACGGTCTGGTGATTGCCGCGATCGTCTGGTCGCTGATGGGTACAGGATTACTGGCCGTGGTGGGGATCAAACTGCCGGGGCTGGAATTTAAAAACCAGCGCGTTGAAGCAGCTTACCGTAAAGAACTGGTTTACGGCGAAGATGACGGCAGTCGCGCTACGCCGCCTACCATACGGGAATTGTTCAGTGCGGTGCGCCAGAACTATTTCCGTCTCTATTTCCACTATATGTACTTCAACATTGCCCGCATTCTCTATTTGCAAGTGGATAATGTTTTCGGTCTGTTCCTGCTGTTTCCGTCGATTGTTGCGGGTACCATTACGTTGGGTCTGATGACGCAAATCACCAACGTTTTTGGTCAGGTGCGCGGCTCCTTCCAGTATCTGATCAATTCCTGGACCACGCTGGTTGAGCTGATGTCTATCTATAAACGTTTACGCAGCTTTGAACGTGAACTGGATGGACAAGAAATTCAGGAAGTGACCAACACATTTAGCTAACAAAAGGAAACGTTATGCCGGCGGTATCCCGTCTTTACCCCTTATCATTACTGGCTGTGCTGGTGTTGGCAGGTTGTAGTACCCAACCCCCGCAGCCCTTAAAAAAGGGTGAAAAGCCCGTGGATGTGGCAAGCGTGGTGCGCCAGAAAATGCCGGCAAGTGTGAAAGACCGGGATGCCTGGGCGAAGGATCTGGCAAAGACTTTTGAGAGTCAGGGGCTGGCGCCGACGGTCGAAAATGTCTGTTCGGTGCTGGCGGTGGCGCAGCAAGAGTCAAATTATCAGGCTGACCCCGCCGTGCCAGGCCTGAGTAAGATTGCCTGGCAGGAGATCGACAAACGTGCCGAGCGTATGCACATCCCTGTTTTCCTGGTCCATACGGCGTTGAAAATCAACTCCCCGACAGGGAAGAGCTACAGCGAACGTCTGGATTCGGTGAAAACGGAGAAACAGCTCAGCGCCATTTTTGATGATTTTATTAATATGGTGCCCATGGGGCAGACGCTGTTCGGTTCGCTTAATCCGGTTCACACGGGCGGCCCAATGCAGGTTAGCATCGCGTTTGCCGAGCAGCATACCAAAGGCTATCCGTGGAAAATGGAAGGCACGGTGCGCCAGGAGGTCTTCTCCCGTCGGGGCGGATTGTGGTTTGGTACGTACCATCTGCTGAATTATCCCGCGAATTACACTGCGCCCATTTTCCGTTTCGCCGATTTTAATGCCGGTTGGTACGCCAGTCGTAATGCGGCTTTCCAGAATGCGGTGGCCAAAGCCAGCGGTGTGAAACTGGCCCTTGATGGCGATCTGATCCGTTATGACAGCAAAGAACCGGGCAAAACGGAGCTGGCGATACGCAAACTGGCAAACACACTGGGAATGAGTGAGAGCGAAATTCGTCGTCAACTGGAGAAAGGTGACAGTCTGGCATTCGAAAAGACGGCGCTGTACGAGAAGGTGTATACGCTGGCAGAAACCAAAGCAGGCAAAGCGCTACCGAGAGAGATGTTGCCGGGGATTCAACTGGAAAGCCCGAAGATCACGCGTAATCTGACCACCGCATGGTTTGCAAAACGGGTAGACGAACGTCGGGCTCGCTGTATGAATTCTCCGGCCGGATAAGTCCCGGAGTCTGTTGATTCCGGGGTTATTGATGACGCTGGCGCCAGCGTAGGAACGCGGCAATCACACCGAAAATCAAGCATCCCGCGAGGAACGGCACCAGACCAAAAAGGGTGCCGACGCCTAAGCCGATCTCAACACGAGGTCGTCCGGTTTCCTGAACCTGCATTAAATGTTCATAGACGCCCGGCGCGTGAACCAGCAGATTTAAAATCTGCGCCCCTGCCCAAAAGCAAAACAGCACAAATACGGCGTAAGCGATGTTACCGGAAGTGGAGGTAGTATCCCGCTTCTTCCCGCCAAACAAGGATTTTGAGAGAGTGAAATCAGCCATAAAGACCTCCGGGGGAATTCTGCTACTCTGGCGTCATACCAGTGGCTCGCAGTAATTCTGGCAGGTCATCAGATTTGTCAATATCAGAATGATGGTAATTTCGCCCAGGGATTACTCCTGGATTGCAGATTTCTGTTCGTTGTCACAAAATACGATCTTTGCGTTAAGTTGTGTAACATTTCAGAAATTCCGCGTCTGCCACAGACCGTCAGGCGTAAATGTGCGAGGATGTTCTTTTACGCCCTGTCCCCGGAGCTGTCATGAACTTGCCTGTAAAAATTCGCCGTGACTGGCACTACTATGCTTTTGCCATTGGGCTTATCTTCATTCTGAATGGGGTGGTGGGGTTATTGGGTTTTGAAGCCAAAGGGTGGCAAACCTATGCGGTAGGGCTGGTCACATGGGTGATTAGTTTTTGGCTCGCTGGGCTGATTATTCGCCGCCGCGTGGAAGATGAAGCGGAAGATACCCGATAACGTGCAGTTATCGGGCTTTATTTGCGTCAAAACGTCGGGTGGCAGAGATGCTGTTCGACGCATGACGACTCTTCGTTTACATACTGGTTTTCAGCGCATTGTTAGCCGCGTGGCGTTCCAGCGCCAGCTCGATCAAACGGCTGATCAAATCGGTATAACCCAAACCGCTTGCCTGCCACAGTTTCGGATACATGCTGATATTGGTAAACCCAGGCAGCGTGTTGATCTCGTTGATCACCACTTCATTGTCTGGTGTTAAGAAAACATCGACGCGCGCCATACCTGCACAGCCCAGTGTTTGATACGCCTGAACGGCGATCTCACGGATCTTTTCGTTCACTTCTGAGGTGATCGCCGCAGGGATCACCACTTTAGCGCCGTTATCGTCAATGTACTTGGTGTCGTAGGCGTAAAAATCGCTGTTCAGGACAATCTCGCCGCAGGTACTGGCTTGCGGATGATCGTTACCGAGAACGGCACATTCGATCTCGCGACCATTGATGCCTTGCTCAACCACCACTTTATGATCAAATTCAAACGCCAGTGCCACGGCCTGGTGATACTGCGCTTCGTTGGTGACTTTGCTGACGCCAACCGAGGAGCCCTGGTTCGCCGGTTTAACAAATAGCGGCAGGCCGAGACGCGCTTCTACCTCTGCAAAACTAACCGTATTGCGGTTGGTGCGAGTGAGCGTCATAAAGGGGGCAATATTCAACCCGGCATCGCGCAGCAGGCGCTTAGTGACTTCTTTGTCCATACAGGCCGCAGAGCCGAGCACATCAGAACCGACGAACGGTAAATTTGCCACACGAAGCATGCCCTGTAGCGAGCCGTCTTCTCCCAGCGTTCCATGAACGATAGGGAAAATCACATCAACCGTTTGCAGCGGTTGGCCGTTCTGCGCGTCGATGAGCTGGTGCTCCTGTTTGCCGGGCACCTGCGCCACGCTTGTGGCTGAAGGACGCAGCGCAATATGAGCGGGGTCGTCTACGTTCAGCAGATAGTCACTGGCATCGCTAACGTGCCATTGTCCTTGTTTATCAATACCTAACAGCACAACATCAAAGCGGGTCTTGTCGATGGCATCGACAATATTTTTTGCCGATTGCAAAGACACTTCATGTTCCGCTGATTTACCACCAAATACGATCCCTACCCGCAATTTCGCCATCTTAAAAACCCATTCCATGAAACGCAAAGCGTATACATTACCACGACAAAACGAGGGTTTCGCGTGCTTCTGCCATATTGTTTCGAACAGGCCAGAGACACAAACGCTGCCAAACACGGGTCAAAGCACAATTCCCTGCTAATTACATGGCTTTGCGTGATGTGCTTCACAAATCTGATGAACGGGGAGATAAAATGTCAGTGGTAGGCATCAGCGCGCTGGATTCCACTTTTGCTCTCTTCAGGTCGACCCAAAGAGGACGTCACAGTTCATCTTTAGACGCACAGATTGTTCCGCGCTGTTCGTGCCTTAACAGCCTCGACAATAATGCCTGTCAACATCAACACTTATTATTGTTCTTCAACTTAAGTGAAATCAGGCGGGTTTATCATAACTTTATATTATGGTGCTGCGTGACTATTGAGTTTCAGGCTTTCTTATTATGAAATTATTCTGGCCTGAGAAACGTTTCGATGATTAATTCAATGTGATTATTAACACAAAGTCTTTCCTTAATCATAAAAATACTACTTTCATCCTCTAGGCAGTGATGAATCATAATGATACCGTCTGCCTACTTCGGATAAGGAAATACGTTTATGAAAAACCTCATTTCAGAGTTGTTGCTTAAACTCGCCCAAAAAGAAGAAGAGTCGAAAGAACTGGTGGCTCAGGTAGAGGCGTTAGAGATTATTGTCACCGCAATGCTACGTAATATGGCGCAGGTTGAGCAGCAAAGGCTGATTCACCAGATAGAGGGCGCACTTGACGGCGTAAAGCCGGATGCCAGCGTTCCGGATAACGATACGGAATTGCTGCGCCAGTACGTAAAGAAGTTATTGAGGCATCCTCGTAGCTGATTGTATTCAGGGTCAATAACTGTCATATTGCTGTCATATCAGATACCTATAGTCGCTTTGTTTTTATGCTTGTCATACATCAAATTTCATCTACTGCAATTTGAATTATTAAGAGCATATTTTATGTATTTATACATGGAGAAAATAAAGTGAAACAAAGCGCTATTGCTATTGCCCTGGTCTCTCTGTTTTTTATCCCCGTCACGTATGCCGGGTCTTCATCCGTGGCCGTGCTGGAGAATCGTGCGGCCCAGGGGGATATTACGACCCCAGGCGGTGCGCGCCGTTTAGCGGCCGATCAAACCGCTGCTCTGCGGGATTCACTCAGTAATAAACCCGCTAAAAATATCATATTGCTGATTGGCGATGGTATGGGGGACTCGGAAATAACCGCCGCGCGAAATTATGCCGAAGGGGCGGGTGGTTTTTTTAAAGGCATTGATGCGTTACCTCTGACAGGGCAGTACACCCACTATGCGCTGGATAAAAAAACCGGCAAACCCGATTATGTGACGGACTCTGCGGCCTCCGCTACGGCCTGGACGACGGGCGTAAAAACCTATAACGGCGCGCTGGGCGTCGATATCCACGAAAAAGATCACACGACCCTTCTGGAAATGGCAAAAGCGGCGGGACTGGCAACCGGGAATGTCTCAACGGCGGAATTACAGGATGCGACACCGGCGGCGCTGGTGGCACATGTGACCTCCCGAAAATGCTACGGCCCTGACATCACCAGCGAAAAATGCCCGACAAATGCCCTGGAAAAGGGCGGCAAAGGCTCCATCACTGAACAATTACTGAATGCACGCGCGGATGTCACGCTTGGCGGCGGCGCAAAAACCTTTACTGAAACGGCGAAGGCAGGCGAATGGCAGGGAAAAACGCTGCGTGAACAGGCGCAGGCACGCGGTTACCAGCTCGTCAGTGATGCCGCGACGCTGGCCGATGTTCGCGAAGCCAATCAGGATAAACCGCTACTGGGCTTATTCTCCGATGGCAACATGCCCGTGCGCTGGGAAGGTCCGAAAGCGTCATACCATGGCAATATTGATAAACCGGCAGTGACCTGTACGCCAAATGTGAAGCGTAACGGCAGCGTGCCAACGCTGGCGCAGATGACCGACAAAGCGATCGAACTGCTGAGCAAAAATGAGAAGGGGTTCTTCCTGCAAGTTGAAGGGGCCTCTATCGACAAACAGGATCATGCGGCTAACCCGTGTGGACAGATTGGCGAGACGGTCGATCTCGATGAAGCCGTGCAGCGTGCGCTGGAATTTGCGAAGAAGGATGGCAACACGCTGGTGGTGGTGACCGCCGACCATGCTCACGCCAGCCAGATTGTTGCACCGGATACGAAAGCGCCAGGCCTGACGCAGGCGCTGAACACCAAAGACGGCGCGGTGATGGTGATAAGTTACGGAAACTCAGAAGAAGAATCTCAGGAACATACCGGCAGCCAGTTGCGTATTGCCGCCTACGGACCACATGCCGCCAATGTGGTGGGGCTGACGGACCAAACCGATCTGTTTTACACCATGAAAGCAGCCCTGGGCCTGAAGTAAACGGCACCCGACGGTAATTTTTTTACCGTCGGGTGGTAATTTCGTCGTAAGCAGCCAGACTTAATGGCACGAAATCCTTCAGATTATAGAGGTTAAATAATTCGAGTTTCCTGAAGGATTAGGTGTGTGAATACCCACAAAAGGATGGTGCTATGAAAATAACATTACTGGTTGCCCTGCTTTTTGGTTTGGTGTTTTTAACGACCGTCGGCGCTGCCGAGAAAACCTTAACGCCGCAACAACAGCGTAT
The DNA here is from genome assembly GCF_059418505.1 of Citrobacter sp. GW821-FHT07H02. Classification (NCBI taxonomy): domain Bacteria; kingdom Pseudomonadati; phylum Pseudomonadota; class Gammaproteobacteria; order Enterobacterales; family Enterobacteriaceae; genus Citrobacter; species Citrobacter sp. GW821-FHT07H02. Next base: position 10,894 of record NZ_JBWKPZ010000001.1, read on the forward strand.
GACGACCTGCAACCAGCAGGCGACAGCAGAAGCACTGAAAGGGGATGCCCGTAAAACCTATATGAGTGATTGCCTGAAGAACAGCACGTCTGCGCCAGGTGAGAAAAGTCTGACTCCCCAGCAGCAGAAAATGCGTGAGTGTAATGTCCAGGCGACAGAACAATCTCTGAAAGGGGACGATCGCAACAAGTTTATGAGTGCCTGCCTGAAAAAAGCGGCCTAGTGCCCTACGCTAAGCTGTAGTGCTAACGGGTGAGAGGAGAAAATCGCTCACCCGAAATATCATACTTTCTCCGCTAGCTTCGTCTCTATAATTTGGGAAAATTGTTTCAGAATGTTCCCAAAAATTATGAATGATGAAAGCTTTTACAAAAAAACGGTAGCACCGGGTGGAGAGCCCGCCATACCGCCTCCCAATGACCACCAGCGTTCCGGGTTACGCTTCGCCCGGCGAGTCCGGCTGCCGCGAGCAGTAGGACTGGGATGGATGTTCTTCCCCATATCTGCCGCACTGGTTGATCAGTCTGTCGCGGGCGGGTGGTGGCTATTTTTGGTGGGTTGGGCTTTTGTCTGGCCGCATCTGGCATGGCAACTGGCAAGCAAAGCCATCGATCCTTTAAGCCGTGAAATATACAACTTAAAAGCTGACGCGATTCTTGCGGGGGTTTGGGTCGGCGTGATGGGCGTCAATATCCTCCCCTCGACGGCATTACTGATGATGATGTGTATGAATCTGATGGGGGCTGGCGGTGTGCGGCTGTTTGTCGCCGGGATCGTACTAATGATTGTTTCTAGCCTGGTGACATTGCAGCTAACCGGTATCACTGTGGCTTTTGCCAGCGCGCAGCTGGAATGGTGGCTCTGCCTGCCTGTGATTGTGATGTACCCGTTATTGTTTGCCTGGGTCAGTTACCAGACGGCGACGAAACTGGCGGAGCATAAGCGCCGGTTGCAGGTGATGAGTACACGGGATGGCATGACGGGCGTCTATAATCGGCGTCATTGGGAAATTTTATTACGCAACGAATTCGATAATTGTCGCCGCTATAACCGTGATGCCACGCTGCTGATCATCGATATCGACCACTTTAAGAGCATCAATGACACCTGGGGTCACGATGTCGGCGATGAAGCGATTGTTGCTCTGACGCGACAACTGCAGATGACCCTGCGCGGCAGCGATGTTATTGGTCGCTTTGGTGGCGATGAGTTTGCGGTCATCATGTGCGGAACCCCTGCGGAAAACGCCATTGCCGCGATGACGCGGGTACACGAAAGGCTAAGCGCATTGCGTTTACCTTGCGCACCGCAGGTAACGTTACGTATTAGCGTGGGGATTGCGCCATTGACCTCACAACTCGGACACTATCGTGAATGGTTGAAATCCGCAGATATCGCGCTTTACAAAGCAAAGAACGCCGGACGTAACCGCACCGAAGTGGCGGCCTGACGTCCAGCGATATCCTCAGGATTTACTGAGACTCTCCGACTTTTCCATACACTTCGCCATAGCTTCGATTACGGCCGCGCGAAAGCCTCGTTCTTCAAGGATCCGAACCGCTTCGATGGTGGTGCCTCCCGGTGAACACACCATGTCTTTTAACTCTCCAGGATGTTTACCGGTTTCCAGAACCATTTTCGCCGATCCCATAACGGCCTGCGCCGCGAATTTATATGCCTGAGTGCGCGGCATCCCTCCCAGTACAGCGGCATCCGCCATCGCTTCAATAAACATAAAAACATAGGCTGGCGAAGAGCCGCTGACGCCAACAACCGGATGGATCATCGGTTCTGCGATGATCTCTGCTTCGCCGAAGCAACGGAAAATATTCAGCACATCGGCGGTGTCTTCCGGGGTGACCAGGGCATTCGGCGTCACGGAGGTCATACCGGCATTGACCAGCGATGGCGTGTTTGGCATCGCGCGAATAATTTTACGATCGTGTCCCAGCGCCCGTGCGAGCTGGTCAAGGGTGACCCCCGCGGCAATCGAGACGACCAGCGAGTCTTTGCTCAGGCTGGAGGTGATTTCACTCAGCACTTTAATCATAATGGCGGGCTTTACGGCGCCAAAGACGATATCAGCAACCTGCGCCACTTCTTGTGCGGTCTGCGCCGCGTTAATGCCGTACTGCTCATGCAGGGCGGCAACCTTGTCGGGGGAGGGGGTATAGACCCAGATTTGCCCCGGGAGAACCTGACCGCTCGCAATCAGGCCGCCAAGAATCGCTTTTCCCATGTTGCCACAACCGATAAAACCGATTTTCTTCTCCATCGTGTCACTCCCCCTGGGTGATATTCATTGTTTTGATGAGTAAAGCGTAGCTTAACGCGGAATGAGAATGTGCAGAAGGAGAAACAGCACTTTGACGGAAGGCAAAAGCACGAGACAATGTGGAAATGCACATCAGTAAGGAGCGGTTATGACAATATGGGTGGATGCCGATGCGTGTCCGAATGTAATCAAAGAAATTTTATACCGAGCCTCTGAGCGGATGCAGATGCCGTTGATCCTGGTCGCCAACCAGAATTTGCGTGTTCCGCCATCACGATTTGTCCGCACGATGCGCGTACCTGCCGGTTTTGATGTGGCGGATAATGAGATCGTACGCCAGTGTGAACCCGGCGATCTGGTTATCACAGCAGACATTCCGTTGGCTTCCGAAGTCCTGGAAAAAGGGGCTGCGGCGTTAAACCCGCGCGGAGAGCGGTATAGTGAATCAACCATCCGTGAACGTCTGACGATGCGTGATTTTATGGACACGTTACGTGCCAGTGGGATCCAGACCGGCGGTCCGGATAGTCTTTCTCCACGCGATCGCCAACATTTCGCTGCTGAACTGGATAAGTGGTGGCTGGAAGTTCAGCGCAGGGCGCGTTAACTGCAATTTTATCTTTACACTTAACTACCTGCGATTTCTTGTTATAGTAAGGACGTACGGTATACCACATTCTTTTTGGAATGATTTATTTACACTTAACGATGTACTAGTTTGGTGGTATGATTATTACTTTAACGATATCCGATCCCGCATGTTTGCGGCTCTCCTGGGAACGCCCGCTATGACGCAACCTCTTTTTCTTGTTGGCCCACGAGGCTGTGGTAAGACAACTACCGGTATGACGCTTGCTCAGGCGACCGATTACCAGTTTGTTGATACCGACCAGTGGTTGCAGTCGCATGTGCAAATGACCGTAGCGGAGATGGTCGAGAGAGAAGGGTGGGACGGTTTTCGTGCCAGGGAAACGACGGCGCTTGAGGCGGTTACCGCACCGTCAACGGTTGTGGCGACCGGTGGCGGGATTATTCTTACCGAATACAACCGTCATTACATGCGTAATAACGGCATTGTTTTCTATTTATGCGCTCCGGTGTCGGTATTGGTTGATCGCCTGGAAGCGGCGCCGGAAGAGGGGCTGCGCCCCACCTTAACGGGTAAACCGTTGGGCGAAGAGGTGCGGGAAGTGCTTGAACAACGCGACGCGCTATACCGTGAAGCGGCGCATTACATTGTTGATGCGACGAAAAATCCGGACCAGGTGGTGGGCGAAATTCTCGCGGCACTGTCGCAAGCGCAACTCCGTCGACAGGGTGGCGTCTATACTTAAAGTTCATCCCGTTGTTAAAAAGGAGGAACCATGCCGAACAGTCCCCTCTATCCGCGAAAAGCTTGGATTGTCACCCTTGAAAAAGGGATGCCAGGCCAGACGGCGCTCCGCTACCAGCTTCGGGCCGATTATCCCAAACCAGACTCTTTGATAAGCGAACACGCCAGCGAAGAAGACGCACTGGATGCCAAAAAACGCTATGAAGACCCTGATAAAACCTGATGCCATCACGACTCAGAAAGGACTCTGAGTGTGCCTGGATCACATTTATCACACTCTGTAGCGTTCAGCTAAAACTGAAAATTAAACGATAACAATACAGTACTGGAATTAATTGGAATCTTTACACAATACGTCGCGTAACTGCTGCTACGCTTTTGGGCATTTGTAGCGCAGGTAAGTGTTCGTATATTTACCGGGAATTAACGACGAAGTATAAGAAGGCGGAGCATAAAAATGAGTGCGTCGTTGGCTATTCTCACTATTGGCGTCGTGCCAATGAGTGAAGTCTTACCTCTCCTAACCGAGTATATCGATGAGCAGCATATCGCTCATCATAGTCTGCTGGGAAAAATGTCGCGTGAGGAGGTGATGGCGGATTATGCCGTAGCACCCGGTGATGACCCCCTGCTGACGCTACTCAGTGATAATCAACTTGCTCATGTATCCCGCCAGAAAGTGGAACGGGATCTACAAAGTGTGGTTGAAGTGCTGGATAACCAGGGCTACGACGTGATCCTGTTAATGAGCACCTCGTCGATCAACAACATGTCGACCCGTAATACAATTTTGCTGGAACCCTCGCGTATTATCCCGCCGCTGGTGGCCTCGATCGTCGAAGGGCATCAGGTAGGGGTGATTGTTCCGGTTGAGGCGTTACTGGACGCCCAGACCCAAAAATGGCAGGTATTACAGACGCCACCGGTCTTTTCGCTGGCGAACCCTATCCACGGTTCTGAACAGCAATTGATTGATGCGGGGAAGGCGTTGCTGGAACAGGGCGCTGATGTTGTCATGCTCGATTGCCTGGGGTTTAACCAGCGTCATCGTGATTTACTGCAAAAGGCGCTGGATGTTCCGGTTTTACTTTCTAATGTCTTGATTGCGCGATTGGCGTCGGAATTACTTGTTTAATTTTGCGTGACAGGCTGAAGGTCAGGCCCCTATATTGAGAATTAACTTAATCATGAAACAGGGCCCGTTTATGCTACAAAGCAATGAGTACTTTTCCGGTAAAGTGAAATCAATCGGTTTTACCAGCAGCAGTACTGGCCGCGCCAGTGTTGGCGTCATGGCGGAAGGTGAATATACCTTCAGTACCGCAGCACCGGAAGAAATGACCGTGGTCAGCGGGGCGTTGAATGTTTTGCTACCGGGTGAGACCCAGTGGAATGTGTTTGCTGCAGGCGAGGTGTTTAACGTTCCCGGCAATAGCGAATTCCATCTGCAAGTGGCAGAGCCGACCTCTTATCTTTGCCGCTATCTGTAATGCGATTCCCTCTCCATCGGGAGAGGGAATACCGCGCAACTAGCGTTGCGCTTCACCACCCAGCCCTTCTACCAGACTCTTAATCAGAGCGGCCAGTTCGCCGGTCATCAGGATAAAGTCAGCATCAAAACGTTGGGCAAAATCTTCCCTGTCGATATCTTCGTTTTGATCGCGCAGCTCATCGCAGAATTTCAGGCGTTTGATCGAGCCGTCGTCGCACATCAAAAACTGGATCCGTTGCTGCCAGTCAAGCGCCAGTTTGGTGACCACTTTACCCGCTTCAATATGATTGGCGATTTCGGTGCTGACCAGATCCTGCTTCTTCGCGCGGATCACGCCGCCATCTTCGAGCATGGCTTTCAGTTCGGCTTCATCCAGCAACTGGAATCCCTGAGCAACCGTACCGGAACGCACCCACTCGGTGAGTGTTAATTCGATAGGGTTTTCCAGCGTCAGCGGGACCACCGGCAAGGAGCCCAGGCACTTACGCAGCAGCGCCAGCGTATCTTCCGCTTTTTTGGCGCTTGCGCAGTCGACCATGATCAGGTCATTCACCGTGTCTATCCACATCATTGTCTGGTTAAAACGGCTAAAGGCGCGCGGCAGAAGGGAGTGCAGCACTTCATCTTTCAGCGAATCTTTTTCGGTCTTCTTCAGCTTGCGACCCTGTTCGGCTTCCAGTTTGGCGATTTTCGCTTCCAGCGCCTGTTTGATAACCGGCGCAGGCAGGATCTTCTCTTCTTTGCGCGCGCAAATAATAATTTGGCCATTGGCGGTATGCGTTAATGCATCGCTGTGCGATCCCATCGGCGGTACCCAGCCCATTTTTGCCATATCCTGGCTACCGCAAGGGGTAAACGTCATCGAGGATAGCTGTTTTTCCATCTCCTCAGCACGCAAAGAAACGTCGCGGCTAAGACGGTAAACCATTAAATTTTTGAACCACAGCATGATAATTTCCACGGCCTTGTCGTTAAATGCAGCGGGTATAATAACGAATTGTCGACGGGCTTGCATTGCCAATCAGGAAGCTCGCTTCTACTCTGTTGATATTTCATAAAATGAGGAACGTCGTGTGCGTATAGGTATTGATTTGGGTGGGACCAAAACAGAGGTGATTGCGCTCGGCGACGCGGGGGAACAGTTGTTTCGCCATCGTCTGCCCACGCCGCGCGACGATTATCGACAAACCATTGAGACCATTGCCAGCTTAGTGGAAATGGCTGAACAGGCGACCGGCCAAACGGGAACGGTGGGAATGGGGATTCCGGGGTCCATATCTCCCTACACTGGGGTGGTGAAAAACGCCAACTCTACCTGGCTTAACGGTCAACCGTTCGATAAAGATCTGAGTACGCGCCTTAACCGTGAAGTCCGGCTGGCGAATGACGCCAACTGCCTGGCGGTGTCTGAAGCCGTGGACGGCGCGGCGGCGGGCGCACACGCGGTTTTTGCCGTGATTATCGGCACCGGATGTGGTTCTGGCGTGGCGCTGAACGGCCGTGCGCACATTGGCGGAAATGGCACGGCGGGCGAGTGGGGGCATAATCCGCTGCCGTGGATGGATGAAGACGAGCTTCGCTATCGCGCGGAAGTCCCCTGTTATTGCGGTAAACAAGGTTGCATTGAAACGTTCATCTCCGGAACCGGTTTTGCCACGGATTACCATCGTTTGAGCGGCAACCCGCTGAAAGGCAGCGAAATTATTCGCCTGGCGGAAGAACAGAACGCAACCGCGGAACTGGCGCTGAGTCGCTATGAGTTGCGGCTGGCGAAATCGTTAGCGCATGTGGTGAACATCCTGGACCCGGACGTTATTGTTCTGGGCGGCGGGATGAGTAATGTCGACAGGCTGTACCAAACGGTGCCGTCGTTAATCAAACCGTTTGTTTTTGGCGGCGAGTGCGAGACGCCGATTCGTAAAGCGCTACATGGTGATTCCAGCGGCGTGCGCGGGGCGGCCTGGCTGTGGCCGCAAACGTGATAGTTTAACGCGTTGCCGGATGGCGCTGATACGCCTCCGGCAACATACGGGTTATTCCACCGCAAACATCCTGTCCAGCTTGCTATAGCCCAGTCCATTGATCTTCTTCACTTTGATCTGCACGGGGATCCGTTCTTTCATTGCTTCGACATGGCTTATCACCCCGATGGTTTTACCTGTTGCGTTCAGCGCATCCAGCGCATCCAGCGCAGTGTCCAGCGTTTCGCTGTCCAGGGTGCCAAATCCTTCATCCAGGAACAGGGAGTCGATTCGCGTTTTGTGGCTGACCAGATCCGACAACGCCAACGCCAGCGCCAGGCTCACGAGGAAACTCTCGCCGCCGGAAAGCGTGCGGGTGTCGCGCACGGCATCGGCTTGCCAGGTATCGACCACTTCCAGCTCCAGCGCTTCACTGGCTTTACGTTGCAGTAAATAGCGCCCGTGCAGGCGCGTCAGCTGATTGTTCGCCAGCCAGACCAGATTATCCAGCGTGAGTCCCTGGGCAAATTTACGGAATTTATCGCCCTCTTTAGAGCCGATGAGCGAATTGAGATAGCCCCAGTCTTCCACCTGCTGCGCGGCTTTTTCTATCTCCAGCATCAGTGACTGCTGCTGCTGACGATTGTCGGCATCCTGCTTAAGCTGCTGGCGGATTTCGCCCTGGCGGGTGGCGTTTTCCCGCAACTGGGCGTTGACCTGCGCCAGTGCCTGTTGGATCTGTTCCACTGTGAGGGTGAGATCCAGCGCGTCGGGAGGTTGCTGCTGGTGATCCGCGAACGTCTGGGCGGCCTGTGCAGCTAATGTCTGCGCCTGCTGTAACTGGTTTTCCAGTGACTGCCGGAGTTGCTCAAGACGGTTAACGGTTTCATCATCCAACAAGGCGGCGAGGAACGCGGCCTGGTCATCGAAGACACTGGCCTGCAACGCGGTGTTGAAATGGGCCTGAGCGTCTGCGGCTCGCTGTGTTTCCTGCGCTTCCTGCTGCTGCAGCGTTTGCCATTGACTCTGTAACGAAACGCACTCGTCATGGACCTGTCGCCAGTTTTCCAGAGGCAGAGGGGCGTTATCGTCAACGGCGATATCGGTCGCCGGCAGCGTATCCAGCAGCGGAGTTAATTGGGCAATTCGCGTTTGCAGCTCGGTCAGTTCCGTCTGATGGCGTTGCCACGTTTGCGCTTCCTGCGTTCTTGCGCTGAGCCAGGACTCTTCCTCACCTTCGCCAGGCAGTGACAGCGCGTAGCGTGTCACTTCGGCTAACAGCGACGCGTGGCGTTGCGAGATCTGCTGTTCAAACTGCATCACCTGCTGCGTGTCTGCCGCGATTTGCGCCATCAGAACGTGACGTTGACTCAGTTGATGCAACTGGTGCTCGTAGTCATCCTGCGCGGTCAGCCAGGGCGAAATATCGTCCTGCGGCTGCAACGAAATTTGCAGCCCGGCGCACAGCGTTTGCCATTCCTGAGTAAGTGCTTGCTCTTCCTTTAACAGTGCCTGCGCTTCGCTTTCGTCACGCTGTAATTGCTGCGTGAGGGTGTCGAGTTGCCCGCGCAGCGTGGCGCCTTCTTCTGCCAGCGTTTTGACCTCTTTTTCCAGCGAGTCGCGCCGTGCCTGATTCACCCCGGGTTCGAGAGCCTGATAGACCTCTACGGCAGGGTGTTCGGTGGAGCCACACAGCGGGCACGGCTGACCGGATTGCAATAACGCGCGCTGGCTCTCGAGGTCTTTAATTCGCGCTTCCTGCTCGCAAATCGTTTTTACATCAAGGAATTGCTGATTTTTCTCTTTATAACGCTGCCGCTTTTCCTCAAGCGTGGTAGTACGCTGAGCCTGTTCCTGCTGGCTGTGTTGAATCGCGGCCTGTAGCTGTGCCAGCCGTTTCTGTTTTGGCGCGATCTGTCCGTGGAGCGAGGCGAGGCGCTGGCGCAACGGGCGAAGCTCAGCATGCTGTGCGAGTGCTTGCGTCACGTCATCGGCGGACAAATCCAGCGTTTGCGCCGGGAGCGCGTCAAGCTTACGGGTGTCGCTTTCCTGCTGCTGTTGCCATTTGAGCAACTGCGTTCTGTCGCCGGACTGCTGTGCAAACAGCGCGCGCCACCCGGCCAGTTCACTGCCCCATAAACGAAAACGATCGTGTTCGGTGAGCCATGCCGTTAGCGTCTGCTGTGTGGCGTGCAGTTCAGAAGACTGGCGCTGGGCATGGGAGCGAAGGCGATTGCGCAAGGATAATGAACTCTGTAAGCGAGTGTTCACTTCTTGAATCTGCTTACGTGTGCGGGTAACGGTAGCGGCTTGTTCTTCAATACGCTCCCACAAGGGGCGTAGTTGTCGCGCCGGTTGCGCCAGGTTCAGCGCGGCTAACTGCGGCTGCGCGTTTGCCTGCGCCTCTTGCGCCGAGCGTAGCGCCTGCTGGCGACGAGTGACTTCCGTCTGCAACTCACTCTGGCGTGTCAGCCATTGCAGGTGGTGCTGCTGCGTTTGTTGGCGCGTGAGGGACTGTTTTTCTTCGTCAGTAAGTACCTGCAAACATTCCGTGAGCGCCTGCAGTTGCTCCGGGGCGAGCAGGGCGACGCCGCTGGCCTGCGCCTGCAGTTTTTCCAGCTCGGTGCGGGCCGTTTTGTGTTTCTCAAAGACCATTGCCGAAATCTGGCCATAAATTTCGGTGCCGGTCAGCTCTTCCAGCAGTTCAGCGCGCTCTTTGGGTTTGGCGTTGAGAAACGCGGCAAACTGCCCCTGCGACAACAGCATAGAGCGGGTAAAGCGACCGTAATCCAGCCCGGTCAGCGCGGCGGTCATCTCCAGCTTGTCTTTGACCTTATCGGCGAGAATTTTTCCGTCTGCGCAGCGCGCCAGCTCCACGCGAGGCGTCTGCAAATTACCGTCTGGCTGATTGCGGGCGCGGTTTTGGCTCCAGAACGCGCGGTAGGCTTCGCCTTTGACCTCAAATTCGACTTCCGCCAGACATTCTGCGGTGTCGCGGGTCATCAGATCGTTTTGTGACTGCGAGAGGGTGCTCAGGCGCGGCGTTTCGTGATACAGCGCGAGGCAAATGGCATCCAGCAGCGTGGTTTTCCCGGCACCGGTCGGGCCGGTAATGGCGAACAGTCCGTTGCTGGCGAACGGCTCCGCCGTAAAATCGATTTTCCATTCCCCTTTCAGGGAGTTCAGGTTTTTCAGGCGCAGGCTGATGATTTTCATGCGTCATGTTCCCCGGCGAGAGAGTGTAAGGTGGTGCTGAACAGTTGGTTAAGGCGTTCACGCTGGGGAACCTCCAGCTCTTCCAGCGCCAGACGACGCTCAAAAACCTCTTCCACGCTCAGTTCGCTCAGGGTTTCGCGCCGCTCATTCGCCATGCTTCGCTCACGTTGTTCCCGACTGCGCCGCACCAGCAAAACCTCTACTGGGAGGTCGTCAGTTAACGCCTGAATTTTTCGCTGCATATCGTGCAGGTATTCGTCGGTGGTGATTTCGATATCCAGCCACGTGGGCGGGTGCTGCGCCGCGTTCTTAAACGACGCCAGTTGTTCGGTAATGGCCGCTAAATCGCCTTTCAGCACCGCCAGCGGCTGGGTGACCGGAACGGTGAGGCTCTCTATAGAATGCAGTTTTCCGTCTTCGAAGCTCACCAGATGAACGCATTTGCTTTTTCCGCACTCATCAAAGCTCAGCGCAATGGGAGAACCGCAGTAGCGAATATGCTCCGTCCCGCCAATCACCTGCGCCCGGTGAATGTGCCCCAGCGCGATGTAATCGGCGGGGGGGAAATTTTGCGCCGGAAACGCATCCAGGGTGCCAATGTAGATGTCACGAACCGCGTCACTTTTACTGGCGCCGACGGTCGTCAAATGTCCGGTGGCGATAATCGGCAGCGGTTGTTCGCCGCGCAGTTCGCAGGCCTGCTGATAGTGCTGCTGATAATAGTCGGTGATGGCGGTGAGCAGATGCTGCTGTTTTTCGCGACCGCTGAGACCGGCCTGACTGGTGATGATGTCACGCGGACGTAAAAACGGAATCGGACACAGCACCGCGCCTGGCGTACCGTCGCGACGGGGAAGATAGTGCGGCGCGTGCCCGGCGCTGGCGACCACTGTGGTGTTCAGAAACGCCAGAATCTCGCGTGACTCGTTGAGCGTGGCGACAGAATCATGGTTTCCGGCCAATACCACCAGATGACAGCCTGTTTGCTGCAAATTGACGACAAAACGGTTGTACAGCTCGCGGGCATAGCTTGGCGGCGAGCCCGTATCAAAAATATCACCTGCAACAATGATCGCATCCACCTGCCGGGATTGCGCCGTTTCCAGCAGCCAGTCAAGAAAGGCCTGGTGCTCGTCGGCGCGGCTTTTACTGTAGAAGTTTTGGCCGAGATGCCAGTCAGAGGTGTGTAGGATGCGCATAACAGTTCCATGGCGAAAAAGCGTGAACGGGATTATAACCTTTCAGAGAGGTTAATATCTTGTTTATGGGGTGTCATAAATCAACAATCTGGCGTGGGGATTGACGCTTTTTTTCATAAAACTGTCATAAATCTGACGCATAATGGCGCCGCATTGATAATGATGACTAGCAACTCTATAACAGGGCAAATCATGGCGAGACGTATTCTGGTCGTAGAAGATGAAGCTCCAATTCGCGAAATGGTCTGCTTCGTGCTCGAGCAAAATGGCTTTCAGCCAGTCGAGGCCGAAGATTATGACAGTGCAGTGAACCAACTGAATGAACCCTGGCCGGATCTGATCCTGCTGGACTGGATGTTGCCGGGCGGCTCCGGCCTTCAGTTCATTAAACATCTCAAACGTGAGGCGATGACCCGCGAAATCCCCGTCGTTATGCTAACGGCCAGAGGGGAAGAGGAAGACCGCGTGCGTGGACTGGAAACGGGGGCGGACGACTATGTCACAAAACCGTTCTCGCCCAAGGAGCTGGTCGCGCGGATCAAAGCGGTCATGCGCCGCATTTCACCGATGGCGGTCGAAGAGGTGATTGAGATGCAAGGACTGAGCCTCGACCCGACATCGCACCGGGTGATGACCGGGGAAAGCCCGCTTGATATGGGACCTACCGAATTCAAATTGCTGCACTTTTTTATGACGCATCCTGAGCGCGTCTACAGTCGAGAGCAACTGCTAAACCACGTCTGGGGCACCAACGTGTATGTGGAGGACCGTACGGTCGACGTCCATATTCGCCGCCTGCGTAAAGCGCTGGAACAGAGCGGTCATGACCGCATGGTACAAACCGTACGTGGGACAGGGTATCGCTTTTCGACCCGCTTCTGACGCCTTGCCGCCTATCAGGCTGGCAAGGCTTTCAAATCGTGAATGGAGTGTGACGCGTGCTGGAACGGCTGTCATGGAAAAGGCTGGTGCTGGAGCTGATACTTTGCTGCCTCCCGGCCTTCATCCTTAGTGTATTTTTTGGTTATCTGCCCTGGTTTTTACTGGCGTCGGTAACGGGACTGCTCATCTGGCATTTCTGGAATTTATTACGTCTCTCCTGGTGGTTGTGGGTCGACAGAAGTATGACCCCGCCGCCAGGAAGCGGAAGCTGGGAACCGCTGCTTTACGGCCTGCATCAAATGCAGTTACGTAACAAGAAACGCCGCCGTGAACTGGGGAATCTCATTAAACGTTTTCGCAGCGGGGCGGAATCGCTCCCTGATGCGGTGGTGTTGACCACAGAAGACGGGGGCATCTTTTGGTGTAACGGTCTGGCGCAACAGGTACTGGGATTACGCTGGCCTGATGATAATGGGCAAAACATTCTCAACCTGCTGCGTTATCCGGAATTTACGCAGTATCTGAAAAACCGCGATTTCACCCGACCGATCAATTTGGTGTTAAACACCGGACGGCATCTGGAGATTCGGGTGATGCCCTACACCGACAAGCAGTTGTTGATGGTGGCGCGTGATGTGACGCAAATGCACCAGCTCGAAGGGGCGCGGCGAAACTTTTTCGCCAACGTCAGTCATGAGCTGCGTACACCGCTCACCGTGTTGCAGGGCTATCTGGAGATGATGCAGGAGCAATCTCTGGAGGGGGCCACGCGGGAAAAAGCGCTGCATACGATGCGTGAGCAAACACACCGCATGGAAGGGCTGGTGAAACAGTTACTGACGCTGTCGAAAATTGAGGCCGCGCCTGTACTGCTGCTCAACGAACGCGTGGACGTACCGATGATGCTGCGTGTTGTTGAACGCGAGGCGCAAACGTTAAGTCAGCAGCAGCACAGCTTCACGTTTGAGGTTGACAGTCAGCTTTGCGTGCTGGGCAATGATGATCAGTTGCGTAGTGCGATCTCGAATCTGGTTTATAACGCGGTGAATCACACCCCGGCGGGGACGCATATCACCGTGCGCTGGCAGCTCGCCGCGCAGGGCGTGGAGTTCAGCGTGGAGGATGATGGTCCAGGCATTGCGCCTGAGCATATTCCGCGCCTGACCGAACGTTTTTACCGGGTCGATAAGGCGCGATCCAGGCAAACTGGCGGCAGCGGTTTGGGGCTGGCGATTGTTAAGCACGCATTAAATCATCACGACAGTCGATTGATTATCGACAGCACCGTGGGGAAAGGCACGCGGTTTAGTTTTGTTCTGCCGGAACGTTTAATTGCCAAAAATAATGCTTAATGTTGCAATGTAAGATTATCTTTCCATAAGCCAGCGAATGCTGGCTTTTTTTCTTTGCGGTAAAGATTCACCTGCTGAATTTTTCAACGTCTGATGCTTTTTTGTTCGCATGATTAGCCATGACTTTTTCTTATGGATGGTGTTTTGTTCTAAGCCGTATATTCATCTTGATATATTGTTCTGGTTTTGGGATCCCATCTTGCTTTAAAACGTTATAAGCGTTTAAATTGCGCCTCAGATGCTGTCATACAGACTGCATTAATGCGGTAAATCGAAAAACTATTCTTCGCCGCGCCAGGTCGGGAGCATATCCCGCTGGAATTGATTAAAAATTCCGCTGTATTGTCCCCCAGGGAAAAGCAGAAAATTTAACGTTTTCAACACCACATCCACAGGCAGTAAAATTTTATGACCCATCAGTTAAAATCGCGCGATATTATCGCCTTGGGCTTTATGACATTTGCGCTGTTCGTTGGCGCAGGCAACATTATTTTTCCTCCTATGGTAGGTCTGCAGGCAGGCGAACACGTCTGGACTGCAGCGCTCGGCTTTCTTATCACCGCGGTTGGACTGCCGGTTCTTACGGTTGTGGCGCTGGCAAAAGTCGGTGGTGGCGTAGACAGCCTGAGTGCGCCAATTGGTAAAGTAGCAGGACTTCTGCTGGCCACCGTCTGTTATCTGGCCGTAGGTCCGCTGTTCGCTACGCCGCGTACGGCAACCGTCTCCTTTGAAGTAGGGATTGCGCCGCTGACCGGTAACTCCCCTCTGCCGCTGTTTATCTACAGCGTGGTCTACTTTGCCATTGTGATTCTGGTGTCGCTCTATCCGGGTAAATTGCTGGATACCGTAGGTAACTTCCTGGCGCCGTTGAAGATCATTGCACTGACGGTGCTTTCTGTTGCCGCGATTGTCTGGCCAGCGGGTCCGATCAGCGATGCGATGGAGGCCTACCAAAAATCCGCGTTCTCGAATGGTTTTGTGAACGGCTACCTGACCATGGATACGATGGGCGCGATAGTCTTTGGTATCGTCATTGTCAACGCAGCGCGTTCTCGTGGCGTGACGGAAGCGCGTTTACTGACGCGTTACACCGTGTGGGCGGGTCTGATGGCGGGCGTAGGGTTAACCCTGCTGTATCTCGCGTTGTTCCGCCTGGGGTCAGACAGTGCGATTCTGGTTGACCAGTCTGCAAATGGCGCGGCAATCCTGCATGCTTACGTGCAGCACACCTTCGGTGGTGCGGGTAGCCTGATGCTGGCGGGGCTGATTTTCCTCGCCTGTCTGGTGACGGCGGTTGGCCTGACCTGTGCGTGCGCTGAGTTCTTCGCACAATACGTTCCACTGTCTTATCGTACGCTGGTGTTCATCCTCGGCGGCTTCTCGATGGTGGTATCGAATCTGGGCCTCAGCCACTTGATTCAGGTCTCTATTCCGGTGCTGACGGCGATTTATCCGCCATGTATCGCACTGGTTGTATTAAGTTTTACCCGCTCATGGTGGCATAATTCTTCCCGCGTCATTGCACCTGCGATGTTTATCAGCCTGATTTTTGGTATCCTTGACGGCATTAAAGCATCGGCAATTGGCGACGTATTACCGGCCTGGACCCAGCGTTTACCAATGGCGGAACAAGGGCTGGCGTGGTTGATGCCAACAGTCGTGATGGTGGTCCTGGCGATTATCTGGGATCGCGTTTCGGGTCGACAAGTGACTTCAAGCGCTCACTAAATTCACTGACAGTATGTTTTAACCACGGGGCTATTTTTGATGGCCCCGTGGTTTTTTTATTGTGTTGATGGGTTAGGAATCAATGGAAAGTAATAACAAGCTAAAGCGTGGGCTAAGCACCCGGCATATTCGCTTTATGGCATTGGGTTCAGCAATTGGCACCGGATTATTTTATGGCTCGGCAGATGCCATCAAGATGGCCGGTCCCAGTGTGCTGCTGGCCTACATTATTGGCGGGGTCGCCGCATATATTATTATGCGCGCGCTGGGCGAGATGTCCGTGCATAACCCTTCCGCCAGCTCGTTTTCACGCTATGCGCAAGAGAACCTTGGTCCTCTCGCCGGCTACATTACCGGCTGGACCTACTGTTTTGAAATTCTGATTGTGGCCATCGCGGATGTGACGGCATTTGGCATCTATATGGGCGTCTGGTTCCCTGCCGTCCCGCACTGGATTTGGGTTCTCAGCGTGGTGCTGATTATCTGCGCCGTCAACCTGATGAGCGTGAAGGTGTTCGGCGAACTGGAGTTCTGGTTCTCGTTCTTTAAAGTTGCCACCATCATTGTCATGATTGCTGCCGGTTTCGGCATCATTATCTGGGGTATTGGCAACGGGGGGCAACCGACCGGGATCCATAACCTGTGGAGTAATGGCGGCTTCTTTAGCAACGGTTGGCTGGGCATGGTGATGTCACTGCAAATGGTGATGTTTGCCTACGGCGGGATTGAGATTATTGGTATCACCGCCGGGGAAGCGAAAGACCCGGAGAAGTCGATTCCGCGTGCTATCAACTCTGTGCCGATGCGTATTCTGGTGTTCTATGTCGGTACGCTGTTCGTCATTATGTCTATTTATCCGTGGAATCAGGTGGGTACCAACGGTAGTCCGTTTGTGCTGACGTTCCAGCATCTGGGCATCGCTTTTGCGGCCAGTATCCTCAATTTCGTGGTGTTGACGGCGTCGCTTTCCGCCATCAACTCTGACGTGTTTGGCGTGGGGCGTATGCTGCACGGTATGGCGGAGCAGGGGAGTGCGCCGAAAGTGTTCGCGAAAACCTCGCGTCGCGGTATTCCCTGGGTCACCGTCCTGGTGATGACGATTGCGTTGCTGTTTGCGGCCTGGCTGAACTACATTATGCCGGAGAACGTCTTCCTGGTGATTGCGTCGCTGGCGACCTTTGCCACGGTGTGGGTGTGGATTATGATCCTGCTGTCGCAGATTGCTTTCCGTCGTCGTCTGTCGCCGGAAGAGATCAAAGCGCTGAAGTTTAAAGTGCCTGGCGGCGTGGCAACGACCGTTGTGGGACTGATCTTCCTGGTCTTTATCATCGCGCTTATCGGCTATCATCCGGAGACGCGTATCTCGCTGTACGTCGGTTTCGCGTGGATTGCGCTGCTGCTGGTTGGCTGGATGTTTAAACGTCGTTACGACCGTCAGTTGGCACAAGCGCAGTAATTTTTGCCCGGTGGCGGCTTTGCCGTATCCGGTCTACTTGTGAGCAGGTAGGCCGGATACGCGTAGCGCCGTCCGGCGAAATCTCCTCCCCCTGGCTCCTCCCCCAATAAACAGTAAGATGATGAGTTATCCTGCATTGCGCTATGGCAAGGTGACCTCATTTTCATCAAAGGGGATACGTGATGTTGAACGCCTGGCACCTTCCGGTTGCCCCATTTGTTAAGCAAAACAAAGATAAGCTGGCCATTACGTTATGGTTGCGCGGGGAAAATCCTCCTCAACGTGTGACGCTACGCGCAGAGAATGATAACGAAGAAATTTCGCTGGTCATGCACCCGCTTCGCACACAGCCACAGCCCGGCGTCACGGCCTGGCGCGCGGCGATTGATCTCTCTGGCGGACAACCCCGTCGACGCTACAGTTTCAAACTGCTCTGGCACGATCGCCAGTGCTGGTTTACCCCGCAAGGCTTTAGCCGCTTCCCGCCCGCACGGCTGGAACAGTTCGCGATAGACGCTCCCGATAACGGCCCTCAGTGGGTCGCCGATCAGATTTTTTATCAGATATTCCCCGATCGCTTCGCCCGCAGTCAGCCGCGCAGCGCGGATCAGGACAATGTCTATTATCATCATGCTGCCGGGCAGGATATCGTGCTGCGTGACTGGGACGCGCCGATCACCGCGCAGGCGGGGGGATCCACGTTCTATGGCGGCGATCTGGACGGCATTAGTGAAAAGCTGCCGTACCTGAAAAAGCTGGGCGTGACGGCGCTGTACCTGAATCCTGTCTTTACCGCACCGAGCGTGCATAAATACGACACCGAAGATTATCGTCATGTTGATCCGCAGTTTGGCGGCGATCAGGCGTTGCTGCGCCTGCGGCATAATACGCAGCGCCACGGCATGCGGCTGGTACTGGATGGCGTGTTTAACCACAGCGGCGACTCGCATGCCTGGTTTGACAGGCATAATCGGGGAACCGGCGGTGCCTGTCACAATCCGGAGTCGCCGTGGCGCGACTGGTATCACTTCTCTGATGACGGCGTGGCGCAGGGCTGGCTGGGGTATCCGAGCTTGCCAAAGCTGGATTTCCAGTCCGAAACGCTGGTGAATGAAATTTACCGGGGCGAGGACAGCATCGTTCGGCACTGGCTCAAAGCGCCGTGGAATATGGACGGCTGGCGTCTGGATGTGGTGCATATGCTGGGTGAAGGCGGCGGCGCACGTAATAATCTTCAGCATGTTGCCGGTATTACGCAGGCGGCAAAAGAGACGCAGCCAGAGGCCTATATCGTTGGCGAGCACTTTGGCGATGCGCGCCAGTGGTTACAGGTCGATGCCGAAGATGCGGCGATGAACTATCGCGGTTTTACCTTTCCGCTCTGGGGATTCCTCGCCAATACCGATATCTCTTACGATCCGCAGCATATTGATGCCCAGACCTGTATGGCCTGGATGGACAACTATCGCGCCAGTCTGTCACACCAACAGCAGCTGCGTATGTTTAATCAGCTGGACAGCCACGATACCGCCCGCTTTAAGTCCCTGTTAGGTAAAGACGTGGCGCGCTTACCGTTGGCGGTGGTCTGGTTATTTACCTGGCCTGGCGTCCCCTGTATCTATTACGGTGATGAAGTGGGGCTGGATGGCAATAACGATCCGTTCTGCCGTAAACCCTTCCCGTGGCAGGCAGAAAAACAGGATGGTGAATTACTGGCATTGTATCAACGGCTGGCGAAACTGCGCCATCGCAGCCAGGCGCTACGTCATGGCGGCTGTCAGGTCATTTATGCCGAAGAGAATGTGGTGGTCTTTGTCCGGGTATTACATCAGCAGCGGGTGCTGGTGGCGATTAACCGGGGCGAGGCCTGCGAAGTGGTGTTAGCCGATTCGCCGCTGCTCAATGTGACTTCATGGCAATGCCATGAAGGGAAAGGTCAGCTTGCGGAGGATATTCTCACTCTGCCGGCCATTTCTGCTTCTGTGTGGGTCAGTCACTGATACAGATTTGCGATTTCAGTGCTGGTGAGTAACGCTTCACGCCACCAGCGCTGTGCAAGACCGTCGCTGTGATTGCGCCATGCCATGTAGGCCACGTCTTTTTCGCGAAATGAAATCACGGATTTTTCCACCAGCTCACCACAGGCCAGCCACGGTCTGGCGATATGCCGGGGAAGGAATCCGCAGCCGATGCCCGCACGTAACAGCGTGACTTTACTGCTAAAACTGTCGACACGAATTTGCGCCTGTTCATCCATCAAATTAGATTGTAGCGGCTGACAATAGCGGGCGCTGTCGCTGATCACCGCCGCCCGATGCAGGCAAAGTTGCTCATTGGTCAACGCATCCGACGCGCTTGCCAGTGGGTGCGAAGGGGCGACGACAAACACATTATCCAGCGTGCCAAGCATTTTGTACGACCATGCGGCAGAGGTGGGCGGCTCATTGATGGCGCCGAGAATAATATCCGCGCCATTATGCGTCAGCTCCTCCCAGGAGCCCGCCAGCGTATGATGGGTAAAATTGAGGCGCGTTTGCTTGTTGAGCGCGTCGAACGCCTCGATGAGCGGGAGCAACGCCTCAAAAGGAAACGAATCGTCGAGTGCGATAGCCAGCTCTTTTTCCCAGCCAGAACTTAACTGAACAGCCTGCTTTTCCAGATCTTTTGCCGCACTGAGCAGTAACCGTCCCTTTTCCAGCATCATCCGTCCGGTGTCGGTAAATTTCGCCCGGTGACCGGAGCGGTCGAGTAGCTCAATATTCAGATCGTTTTCCAGCTTCTGAATCATGTAGCTGAGTGCCGCCGGGGTTTTAAAGAGTGATTCGGCTGCGGCGGCAAATGAGCCGTGCTTGTCGAGAGCGTCGAGGATAAGCAAAACATCCAGATTGATTCGCATGGGCTGAAAATATCCTGAAAATTAAACAACTCAGTTGTACCGAATAGAGAAAAACAAAGCCAGTGAATATTTTAGAGTGGAATCTGTAAATTTTTTGATGATGACTGCGACTTTACTTAATACAAAATTATTATCGTCACCGAATGGTAAGTTTTCTTTAATAACTCATTAGAAATTTCCCGCTATACTCAACAAGCTTTCTGATTCAGGATCTTACTACTGACGGAAGATACAGACCGTCACCTTTTAACTCATTGATTAAGAAGGTGTGATATGTCTATTCGGGAACTCATTAATCCTGACAATTCTACGCTTATTTTTATTGACCATCAGCCGCAAATGTCATTTGGCGTGGCAAATATTGATCGTCAAACCCTGAAAAATAATACCGTTGCGTTAGCGAAAGCCGGGAAAATATTTAAAGTTCCGGTCATTTATACTTCTGTTGAAACGAAAAGTTTTAGTGGTTATATCTGGCCGGAATTACTGGCGGTGCATCCTGATGTGAAACCCATTGAACGTACCTCAATGAATTCATGGGAAGATGCGGCGTTTGTAAAAGCGGTAGAAGCGACCGGTCGTAAAAAATTGATTATCTCTGCGTTGTGGACCGAAGTGTGTCTGACATTCCCGGCGTTGATGGCGCTGGAAGCGGGTTACGAAGTGTATGTGGTCACTGACACCTCCGGCGGTACTTCTGTTGACGCGCATGAACGTTCGATTGACCGCATGGTGCAGGCAGGCGCGGTTCCCGTAACCTGGCAGCAGGTGTTACTGGAATACCAGCGCGACTGGTCCCGTAAAGAAACCTATGACGCCGTCATGGATCTGGTGCGCGAACACAGCGGCGCCTACGGTATGGGGGTGGATTACGCCTACACCCTGGTGCATGGCGCGCCTGAACGCAAAGCGTGATGCCAATGGCGGGGCAATCCCGCCATTCTCCTTGTGCAAGGAACCTTCCATGGCGCAACAAAATAAACACGTGACGCTGGTCATTACGCATACATTGCAGCCCAACCAGGCGGAGCGCTATGAGCAATGGCTGGGGAAAATTATGCCGGTGGCGGCGGAGTTTCCCGGGCATCTGGGGGCGAACGTTATTCGTCCCGCTGACGGACAAACTCTGTGGAACATCATTATTCGTTTCGACACCCTGGAGCATCTCTACAACTGGACCCAGTCGGATACGCGTCGGGTACTGGTGGAAGAAATAGTCCCGCTGCTGGCGGAAGGTGATAAAACGGAAGTCCGCACCGAAGCGGCGTTCTGGTTTACGCCGCCAGCGCCCCACGTCCGTCAGCCGCTGCGCTGGAAACAGTTTCTGATAACCCTGCTGGTTATTTTTCCCAGCACCAATCTGGTGCCGTGGATAACCGGCATGATCCTTCCCGCACTGAAGGGGTCAATGCTATTGCATCTGATTAATGATGCCTGTGTGGTTGCGCTGGTGGTCTGGCTCTGGATGCCCATCGTAACCCGTCTGTTTGCCGGATGGCTGAAAAAAGCCTGATCGGTTTTTCAGGAGATTGTTATGTCTCAAACTGCCACACTTATTCTGACGCACGGAAAAATCCATACCCTTGACCGACAATGCCCGAAGGCGGAAGCCGTGGCGATCAAAGATGGAAAAATTCTGGCGACCGGTACTCATGACAGGATCATGAGCTTTGCCGCTGACGGGACACAAATTGTTGATCTAAAAGGTCACACGGTGATCCCCGGTTTAAACGACTCCCACCTGCATTTAATTCGCGGCGGCCTCAATTACAATCTGGAATTACGCTGGGAAGGCGTGCCGTCATTGGCGGACGCGCTGCGTATGTTAAAAGATCAGGCGGATCGAACGCCATCACCGCAATGGGTCCGCGTGGTGGGGGGCTGGAGTGAGTTTCAGTTCGCGGAACGCCGCATGCCGACGCTGGAAGAGCTGAACGACGCGGCACCGGATACACCGGTGTTTGTGCTGCATCTTTACGATCGCGCGCTGCTCAACCGGGCGGCCTTGAAAGCGGTTGGCTATACCAAAGCGACGCCAGACCCGGTCGGTCGGGGATCCCGGTGTCGGATGACCAGGCCTTCTGGGGTGCGCTCGGCTGTTCCTGCTTCGCATTTTAATGTTCGACATGCCGGATGACGCTCACGTTCATCCGGCAAAACCCGCCGATCTTTTCTAGAATTGTTTTCATTTAGCTTACAGGGATGGCACAAATGCAACATTGTGTGCCAATCTACGCGCTCCTTGCACAGTGAAGGTGGAAACATGGATGATTTTGTAATCCTTGGCTGCATTGCTCTTTTTTTTGGACTGGTGGTGCCGATACTGGCGATTGTCGCGCTGAATCGGACGTCCGTGCTCCGATATGAACTTTCCATTCTGCGCCGACGGGTTGAAGAACTTGAACAGCGTGGCGCGGGCACTGCGCCCGTTCAACAGGCGACACCTGAGCCTGTTATCCCCGAAGAACCGATATCGGAGGACGTGGTGACCGCCGCCGCGTCAGGGGTTGAACGTCCTCAACTCTCCATCGTCATGCCTGAAAACGTCGACGCGCCGCCTGTGAAACCGGCGAAACCCTCTGCGTTTGGCGGCGTTTTCTCTTCACTGGCGCGCTGGTTTATGCAGGGAAATCCGCTGGCCAAACTGGGGATCTTGCTGCTCTTCTTCGGTTTATCATTCCTGCTGCGCTATACGGTTGAACATTCCCTATTTCCCCTTGAGCTGCGCCTTGTGGCGGCGGCGCTGTTTGCCGTGGTGTTGCTCGCAGTGGGCTGGCGCTTGCGGCACAAACAGCCCGTCTATGCCTTAATTCTGCAAGGGGGGGCAACCGGCGCGCTTTATTTGACCGTCTTTGGCGCATTCCGGCTGTGGCAAATGTTGCCGCTCACGCTGGCGTTTGCACTGCTGGTGCTCATCTGCGCGGCAAGCGTGGGGCTCGCGATTTTGCAAAAAGCGCTGAGCCTGGCGATGCTGGCAAGTATCGGCGGCTATCTTGCCCCGCTGCTGCTTTCCACCGGGAGCGGCAACTATGTCGCGTTGTTCTCGTTTTACCTCCTGCTTTCGCTCGGCATTCTCGCCATCAGCATCTGGCAGCACTGGCGTGAGCTCAATCTGTTGGGGCTGCTGTTTACCTTCGGAGTCGGTGGGCTGTGGGGGCTGAGTGATTACCGGCCTGAGTACTGGCTCAATTGCCAGCTTTTCCTGATCGCCAACATCCTCATTTTTGGCGTGTTGAGCGTGGCGCTTTCGCTGCGGGCGCAGGAGAAGAGCAAGCGTATTATTGACGGCGTGCTGGTGTTTGCGCCTCCGGTGATTGGATTTGGTATGCAGTACGCCATGACTGAGCATCTGGAATATGGCCCGGCTCTCAGTGCGCTGGGATTTGGCGGTTTCTACATGGTGCTGGCGTGGCTGGCATTACGCCGTTTTCCGTCGATGGGACGGCCACTGGCCCTGGCGGCGCTGGCGCTTGGCGGGGCATTTGCCACGCTGGCCATCCCGCTGGCGCTTTCCGCACGCTGGACGGCGATGGCATGGGCGCTTGAAGGACTGGGCGTGCTGTGGCTGGGCATTCAGCAACAGCAGCGACGGATGAGCTACAGCGGTACCGCACTGATGCTGCTGGCGGTGGTCAGCGGGGGCTGGGCACTGGCAGAAAATGCCGCGCCGCTGTCGGTGATGATGATCTTTTCTGTGCTGAGTCTGTGTTGGCTGGCAGGGGCGTGGCTGTGGCGCAGTGAAAAGGTGCAGATCAGTTGGGCGCTGCTGGCGGGGGGCGTGGCATTCTGGATCGTCGCCATTGTGGGCGCATCACAACTGGCGCTTGAAGACTCAGGTTCTGAATGGTTTGGCGCGCTGGCGCTGATGACTGTTTCTGGCATGCTGTGGCGTTATCTGAGCGGGCGATTCGCATGGCGAGAGCTGGGGTACAGCCAGTGGCTGCAGTGGCCCGCCATGCTGTTGCTGCTGATGTATCAAATAGATTTAAAGCAGATTTTTGCCGCTGGCTGGCAAAATCTGGTGTGGTGCGTGGCATTGCCTTGCGCGGTGTTCATGCTGTATCGCGATGGCCCACGTTTGTTGTCACGCCTCTCGCAGGCGCTGCATCTTTCTCTGTTCTGGATGATCTTACTGGCGTTCGCTATGGAGTTATTCTGGTTTACGCAGGCATTGCCGTGGGGAATGGACGCCTGGCGCAGCGGTCTGATGATGGCGGCAGGCGGGATCGTCATTCTGCTGGTACATACGGCGCTTCGCCGCAAACTGTGGCCGTTCGCGACCTGGCCTGTTCTGTATGGCGCTATCGCACTAGCACCGCTGGCCGTTATTTTGCTGTTGTATCTGCTGTTGGCGAATCTGGAAGATGGCGTGGTTCTCCATCAGCGTTACATTCCTGGGATTAACCCGCTTGAAGAGGGGGCGGCCTTCGCGTTGTTGGGGCTGTATATTCTTGTTCGTTTCTCTCTTCGCGTATTACCTGCGCCGTTAGCGGCGCACCGTTCATGGGGGCGGGTTGCGCTGGCAGCGCTGGCATTTTGGTGGCTGAATGGGGCGCTGATGCGCGCGCTGTCGTGGTATGGCGATGTTGCGTGGAGCAGTGATGCGTTATGGCATTCGCGCTTGATCCAGACCTGTTTTGCCCTGTTTTGGATGCTCACGGCGTTAATTGTCATGATCCGCGCTACGCGACGTGGTTCGCGACGGGAATGGTTTTGTGGCGCGGCCTTTCTGGGCATCGTTATCATTAAACTGATGCTGGTGGACAGTGCGAACGGCGGCGGGTTAGCGCGCGCCGTCGCCTTTATTGGCGTGGCGATTCTGGTTTTAATCGTGGGGTACTTCTCACCGTTACCGCCCAGGGCAGGAGACGAAAAATGAACGGGATGAAAGGTGTGTTATGGAGTGTCCTGTTGGGGATGACGTTTCCGGTGTTCAGCCGTGACGAGGCACCGGAGACGCCGCAGGATTACGCGGTGGGGATGACGCTGGA
The DNA here is from genome assembly GCF_059418505.1 of Citrobacter sp. GW821-FHT07H02. Taxonomy (NCBI): domain Bacteria; kingdom Pseudomonadati; phylum Pseudomonadota; class Gammaproteobacteria; order Enterobacterales; family Enterobacteriaceae; genus Citrobacter; species Citrobacter sp. GW821-FHT07H02. Next base: position 35,675 of record NZ_JBWKPZ010000001.1, read on the forward strand.
GACACACGGGGAATCGCCCTGGTATCGCGTCTCGCTCCCAATGGAGGTCTATGCCACCAGCGTCTGGCCGGATTTACGTGATGTGCGCGTGTTTAACCGCCAGGGCGACGTGGTGCCTTTCGTGCTTGAGGTGCAGAAATCGCAGGCCACGGAGCCAAAAGCCGTTCCGCTTCGACTCTTTGCGTTTGATGCCTCACCTGTCCCGATGAAACCGAATGACGATAGCGGTACGCAGACGGTGCTGCTGCGTTCGAAAAGCGGGCTGGAAATCCATTTTGAGAGCGAAGATGCCAAAGAGATTGGGCAAAGTTTTCTGCTGACGCTGCCGGAAAATGGGGTGGAATCCCTGCAGGTTTCCCGGTTGCGCCTGGACTGGCGCGATCCCGCAGAAAACTGGCAGGGAAAAGCCTCGGTGTATTACAGCCGTGACTTACATCGTTGGGATGAGATTCAGGATGCCTCGCAGCTTATGGATTTGAAACGTGGCGATGATCGACTGAAAATCGACACCCTCCGTGCAGACATCACGCTGTCAACGGATAGCATCGCTTATCTGCTGGTTATCCTGGATCCGCAAAGCCCGACGTTGATTCTGAATGGCGTGAGCGCACTCACCGACACAAACCCGCCTGCCGCCGAGCGCGTCTTGCTGAATGCCCGTGGCAGTAAAGTTTCGCCTACCGAGGCTATCTGGCGATGGGATCATCCCCAATCGCTGACGGCGCTGGACATCATTCTGGACAATAAAGGGATCTTACCTGTCGAGCTGGAGTGGCGCAGCAGCGAAAAAGAGGCATGGCGACCGTTGAGCAAGACGGTGCTCTTTTGGCTGGATGGGCAGTTTTCTGACAGTATTCCCCTCTCTGGTGCGTTGGTAGAGGCGGTTCGCATGACCACCCTGAATGCCAAATTGCCGGAGACACTCCCGGTGGTGAGAGGCGTTCGCGACAGTTATCAGGTGATTTTCAATGCCCAGGGGACGAGTCCTTACATGCTGGCGTGGGGAAACGGGGCGGCAGTCAAGGCGGATGTCAGCATGGATATGCTGATCCCGAAAGCATTGCGTGAAAGGCAGAAGATTGACGCTCTGCCGAGGGTTTTCCCGCATACCCGCGTGGTTCTGGGGGGAGAAGCACGGTTAACGGCCACCTCAGCGGCTGAACAACAGCGTTTGTGGAAAACATTGCTGGTCTGGGGAGCGTTAATTCTTGGCGTGGCGGTACTGCTGACAATGGCGTGGCGAATCTGGCGTGAGGTGAAGAAGGGCGGCGCGGCGTAACACAATAAAAAAGGCTCGCCGTGGCGAGCCTTTTCTTAATTCATGCCAATTACAGGCTGGAGACGTTTTCGGTCAGGTATTTTGCAACGCCATCCGGAGAGGCGTTCATACCTTCTTTCCCTTTTTCCCACTGAGCCGGGCAAACATCACCGTGCTCTTCGTGGAACTGCAGCGCGTCAACCATACGCAGCATTTCGTCGATGTTACGACCCAGCGGCAGGTCGTTAACAACCTGGTGGCGAACAACGCCGTTCGCGTCGATCAGGAAAGAACCACGCAGCGCCACGCCCGCTTCCGGGTGCTCGATGCCGTAGGCTTTCTGGATTTCGCGTTTGATGTCAGCAACCATTGCGTATTTCACTGCACCGATGCCGCCTTTGTCGACAGGGGTGTTACGCCATGCGTTGTGGACAAATTCAGAGTCAAAAGAAACGCCAACCACTTCAACGCCGCGCTTCTGGAATTCTTCATAACGTTTGTCGAACGCGATCAGTTCTGACGGGCAAACGAAGGTGAAATCCATCGGCCAGAAGAACAGAACGGTCGTTTTACCGTTGGTGTGCTGTTTGAAGTTGAAGTTTTCAACAATCTCACCGCTACCCAGTACCGCAGCTGCTGTGAAATCCGGAGCCTGACGAGTAACCAGTACCATATAATTCTCCTGCAAAGTTAAGGTTTTTTTGGAACGCAACGCGGGCCAGTATAGAGAGTGTTCGGCAATAAGACAAAGAGGCGCTGACAATCGTTCAGTGAGCTTTTACCTATCAATCTGGCTTCTATACACAAAATCATTCAAGTTGAATCAAGGTGGCAAGTCTGAGAACCCCCAGGAGCTTACACCAGTAAGTGACTGGGGTGAGCAGACGCAGCCAACGCAGAGGCAGTTTGAAGGATGACGTGTAAATTAAAGTTGTTTATTTTTCGCCAGCACCATCATGCGCGGATAAAACTGCCAGAAACGCGCTTCCAGGGCATCGTAGTGGGTATCCAGGTCGTACCAGGAGTCGCGAAGGGCATCAAGACGAGGGCGACGACTGGCCATGCCGTTCAGGACATCCTGTATGAAATCCATATCACTGTAGCGCTCCAGCCACTTTTCTGACCACAGGTAGTTATTCAGATTCACAAAGCGTGGCGGCGATTCCGGCAGAATAATCTCAACCTGAGCATGGGCGTAACGCACAAAGGCCTGTAATGGGAAGTCCGGGGAGAGTTGCGCCCAGTGACGCGACAGGAAGTGATCCCACATCACATCGAGCGTAATGGGCGCGACGCGACGGGTTTCGGGGCGAAACCACTCTTTTGCCTCTTTCACTTCCGTCAGATTATCGGTGAGCACGTCGATGCGACGATGCATAAAAATACCGTCCACCACATCGGGCGCATAGTTCGCTTGCGGATTCCCCCGCACAAAATCGGCCAGCAGATTGCCGGAAAGTGAGCTTTCGGCGAGGTACGCCAGGTGTAAGTGAGCAAGAAAATTCATGGTTTAATGTTTATCCAGAGGGGTAAAGGTTGCAGGGAGAACGCCCCGGCACTAGACTACCCGCCTCTTATTTTAGTCAGAGTCAGTGTCATGCGCGTTGCCGATTTTTCCTTTGAATTACCCGAGTCCCTGATTGCCCACTATCCGATGCCTGAGCGCAGTAGTTGCCGCTTACTGTCATTAGACGGGCCGACGGGCGCGCTGACGCACGGTACTTTCACCGATTTACTCGATAAGCTCAACCCTGGCGATCTGCTGGTCTTTAACAACACTCGCGTGATCCCGGCGCGTCTGTTCGGCCGTAAGGCCAGCGGCGGCAAGATTGAAGTGCTGGTTGAGCGTATGCTGGATGACAAACGTATTCTGGCGCATATTCGCGCGTCTAAAGCGCCGAAGCCAGGCGCTGAATTGCTGCTGGGCGATGATGAGAGCATCAAGGCCACCATGACCGCGCGTCATGACGCGCTGTTTGAAGTCGAATTTAACGACGAACGTCCGGTTCTGGATATCCTCAATGCCATCGGCCATATGCCGTTGCCGCCGTACATCGACCGTCCGGATGAAGACGCCGACCGTGAGCTGTATCAGACGGTTTACGGTGAAAAACCTGGCGCCGTTGCGGCGCCAACCGCAGGTCTGCATTTTGACGATCCTTTGCTCGCCAAACTGCGTGACAAAGGCATCGAGATGGCGTTCGTCACGCTGCATGTCGGCGCCGGGACGTTCCAGCCTGTGCGTGTGGACACCATTGAAGACCACATCATGCACTCCGAATACGCCGAAGTGCCGCAAGACGTTGTGGATGCGGTGCTGGCCGCGAAAGCGCGCGGCAACCGGGTGATTGCGGTAGGTACGACTTCCGTGCGTTCGCTGGAAAGCGCGGCGCAGGCCGCAAAAAACGGCCTGATCGAACCGTTCTTCGGCGATACGCAGATTTTTATTTACCCAGGTTATCAATATAAAGTGATTGATGCGCTGGTGACTAACTTCCATCTGCCTGAATCGACACTGATTATGCTGGTGTCGGCGTTTGCCGGTTATCAGCACACCATGAATGCATACAAGTCCGCAGTAGAACAAAAATATCGTTTTTTTAGTTACGGTGATGCCATGTTTATCACGTACAATCCGCAGGCTTTGAATGAGCGTGTCGGGGACTGACTCCACGACACCGTATGAAAACGTCGGACTGTTTTTCTGACGCTGGAGAAAAAATGAAATTTGAACTTGATACCACCGACGGACGCGCTCGCCGTGGCCGCCTGGTGTTTGATCGTGGCGTAGTGGAAACGCCTGCTTTTATGCCTGTTGGCACTTACGGCACCGTCAAAGGGATGACGCCGGAAGAAGTTGAAGCCACTGGCGCGCAGATTATTCTCGGCAACACCTTCCACCTGTGGCTGCGCCCGGGTCAGGAGATCATGAAACTGCATGGCGACCTGCACGATTTCATGCAGTGGAAAGGCCCGATTCTCACCGATTCCGGCGGTTTCCAGGTGTTCAGTCTGGGGGATATTCGCAAGATAACCGAACAAGGCGTTCACTTCCGCAATCCGATCAACGGCGATCCGATTTTCCTTGATCCTGAAAAGTCCATGGAGATTCAATACGATCTCGGTTCCGATATCGTGATGATTTTCGACGAATGTACTCCCTATCCGGCGGACTGGGACTATGCTAAACGCTCCATGGAGATGTCTTTGCGTTGGGCGAAGCGCAGCCGTGACCGTTTTGACGGCCTTGGAAATAAAAATGCGCTTTTTGGCATCATTCAGGGTAGCGTTTACGAAGATTTACGTGATATCTCCGTCAAAGGTCTGGTAGATATCGGCTTTGATGGCTACGCTGTCGGCGGTCTGGCTGTGGGTGAGCCAAAGGAAGATATGCACCGTATTCTGGAGCATGTTTGCCCGCAAATCCCTACGGATAAACCGCGTTACCTGATGGGCGTCGGCAAACCAGAAGATCTGGTTGAAGGCGTGCGTCGTGGTATCGATATGTTTGACTGCGTGATGCCAACGCGAAACGCCCGTAACGGTCACTTGTTCGTGACTGACGGCGTGGTGAAAATTCGTAATGCGAAGCATAAAAGCGACACCAGCCCACTCGATGCCGAGTGTGATTGCTATACCTGTCGCCATTATTCGCGCGCTTACTTGCATCATCTTGACCGTTGCAACGAAATATTGGGCGCGCGACTCAATACCATTCATAACCTTCGTTACTACCAGCGTTTGATGGCGGGTTTACGTAAGGCTATTGAAGAGGGTAAATTAGAGAGCTTCGTGACCGATTTTTACCAACGCCAGGGTCGACCTGTTCCACCTTTGAACGTTGATTAATTTTAATAATGAGGGAATTTGAATGAGCTTTTTTATTTCTGATGCGGTAGCGGCAACAGGTGCTCCGGCGCAGAGCAGCCCGATGTCTCTGATTCTGATGCTGGTGGTGTTTGGTCTGATTTTCTACTTCATGATCCTTCGCCCACAGCAGAAGCGTACCAAAGAACACAAAAATCTGATGAGCTCCATTGCGAAAGGCGATGAAGTACTGACTAATGGTGGCCTGGTGGGTCGTGTGACCAAAGTAGCTGAGTCTGGCTACATTGTTATCGCGCTGAACGACACCACTGAAGTGGTTATCAAACGTGACTTCGTAGCTGCCGTTCTGCCGAAAGGCACCATGAAGGCGCTGTAATTTATTGTTTTCCCAAAGGGAACTGCCGTGTTAAACCGTTATCCTTTGTGGAAGTACATTATGCTGGTCGTCGTGATTGTCGTCGGCCTGCTTTACGCACTTCCCAACCTGTATGGTGAGGATCCGGCTGTTCAAATCACTGGCGCGCGCGGTGTCGCCGCCAGTGAGCAAACGCTGATCCAGGTCCAGAAAACGTTACAAGAAGAAAAAATTACTGCTAAGTCTGTGGCACTGGAAGAGGGCGCTATTCTTGCGCGCTTCGACTCCACCGACATCCAACTGCGCGCACGTGAAGCGCTGGTGGGCGTGCTGGGTGATAAATATGTCGTGGCGCTAAACCTTGCTCCAGCGACCCCGCGTTGGCTGGCCGCTATTCACGCAGAACCGATGAAACTCGGTCTTGACCTGCGTGGCGGCGTTCACTTCCTGATGGAAGTGGATATGGACACCGCACTGGGTAAGCTGCAGGAGCAAAATATCGATAGCCTGCGCAGCGAACTGCGCGATAAAGGCATTCCTTATACGACTGTACGCAAAGAAGACAAATACGGTCTGAGCATCACGTTCCGTGATGACAAGGCCCGCGATGAGGCGATCGCTTATCTGACGCCCCGCCATCGCGATCTGGTGATCACAAGCCAGGGTAGCAATGTACTGCGTGCGGTAATGACCGATGCTCGCCTGAGCGAAGCCCGCGAATATGCGGTGCAGCAGAACATCAATATCCTGCGTAACCGTGTTAACCAACTGGGTGTTGCTGAGCCTGTCGTACAACGTCAGGGTGCAGACCGCATCGTCGTTGAGCTGCCGGGTATTCAGGATACTGCGCGTGCGAAAGAAATTCTGGGCGCCACCGCGACCCTGGAGTTCCGTCTGGTCAACTCTAATGTGGATCAATCTGCTGCCGCTTCTGGGCGTGTACCGGGCGATTCCGAAGTGAAACAGACCCGCGAAGGTCAGCCCATTGTGCTGTACAAACGTGTGATCCTGACCGGTGACCATATCACTGACTCCACTTCCAGCCAGGACGAATACAACCAGCCGCAGGTTAACATCTCGCTGGACAGCGCGGGTGGCAACATCATGTCTAACTTCACCAAGGACAATATCGGTAAACCGATGGCGACCCTGTTTGTGGAGTACAAAGACAGCGGTAAGAAAGATGCTAACGGTCGTTCAGTACTGGTGAAGCAGGAAGAGGTGATCAACATCGCCAACATCCAGTCTCGCCTGGGCAACAGCTTCCGTATTACCGGCATCGACAACCCGAACGAAGCGCGTCAGCTCTCTCTGTTGCTGCGTGCCGGTGCGCTGATTGCGCCGATTCAGATTGTTGAAGAACGTACCATCGGCCCAACGCTGGGTATGCAGAACATCGAACAGGGTCTGGAAGCGTGTCTGGCAGGTCTGGCGGTTTCTATTCTGTTCATGATCTTCTTCTACAAGAAATTTGGTCTGATCGCGACCAGCGCGCTGATTGCTAACCTGGTACTGATCGTCGGCGTCATGTCGCTGCTGCCAGGGGCCACGCTGAGTATGCCGGGTATTGCAGGTATCGTGCTAACCCTTGCGGTGGCGGTCGACGCCAACGTACTGATCAACGAACGTATCAAAGAAGAGTTGAGCAACGGGCGTTCAGTGCAACAGGCGATCAACGAAGGTTATGCGGGTGCATTCAGTTCCATCTTTGATGCGAACATCACTACGTTGATTAAAGTCCTGATCCTGTATGCAGTCGGCACTGGCGCAATCAAAGGCTTCGCTATCACCACCGGTATTGGTGTAGCAACGTCGATGTTTACCGCAATTGTCGGTACGCGTGCCATCGTAAACCTGTTGTATGGCGGCAAACGCATCAACAAGCTGTCAATCTGAGGAGTGCGTTGTGGCACAGGAATATACTGTTGAACAATTGAACCATGGCCGTAAAGTCTGGGACTTTATGCGCTGGGACTACTGGGCTTTCGGCATCTCTGGTATTTTGCTGATCGCGGCCATTGTGATTATGGGCGTGCGCGGCTTTAACTGGGGGCTGGATTTCACCGGTGGTACGGTTATTGAGATCACGCTGGAAAAACCAGTGGATATGGATCAGATGCGAGCGTCGCTTGAAAAAGCGGGCTTCGTCGAACCACAGGTGCAGAACTTTGGTAGCAGCCACGACATCATGGTGCGCATGCCTCCGGTGAAAACCGAGAGCGGCAGCCAGGTGTTGGGCAGCAAAGTGCTGGAGGTCATTAACCAGTCCACCGATCAGAGCGCGGCAATCAAGCGCATTGAGTTTGTTGGGCCGAGCGTCGGGGCAGACCTGGCGCAGAGCGGGGCGATGGCGCTGCTGGCGGCTCTGATCTCCATCCTGGTCTACGTTGGTTTCCGCTTCGAGTGGCGTCTGGCGGCGGGGGTGGTTATCGCTCTTGCGCACGACGTGGTGATCACTATGGGCATTCTCTCTCTCTTCCATATTGAGATTGATTTGACCATCGTGGCGTCGCTGATGTCGGTTATCGGCTACTCGCTGAACGACAGCATCGTGGTCTCGGACCGTATTCGTGAAAACTTCCGTAAGATCCGTCGCGGTACGCCGTACGAAATCTTTAACGTGTCGTTGACCCAAACGCTGCACCGTACGTTGATCACCTCCGGGACAACCTTGATGGTTATCCTGATGCTGTTCCTGTTCGGTGGTCCGGTACTGGAAGGCTTCTCACTGACCATGCTGATTGGTGTGTCCATCGGTACGGCTTCATCCATCTATGTTGCATCAGCGCTGGCGCTGAAGCTGGGGATGAAACGCGAGCACATGCTGCAGCAGAAAGTCGAGAAAGAAGGGGCGGATCAGCCGTCAATTCTGCCTTAAGCAGACATTCATGTCTGTCATAGAAATCCCGGTCAAATGACCGGGATTTTTTGCTTATCTGTTTGAGTTTGCGGAAGTAAAACCCATTGCTCTCGGGGGCGATGTTACTGCATGCGCGTGATGGCGTTTTTATGCCATCAGGAGGAAAGGGCTATTTTCTGTCAGTTGAACTGTGCGTCTCTGTTCTTTTGATATTGACCCATCTGGACATAGCCAATATGGTCAGCCATTAACTGCGCTTCGTGCTCACTGTGCGTCACCAGGAGTGCAGTTTGCCCCGCGTCCCGCAAAATATCCCGAACCTCTGTGCCGAGGCGCTCGCGTGTTTTTTTATCCAGGCTGGAAAAGGGTTCATCCAGCAGCAGGATGTCCGGATGCGGCGCCAGCGCACGGGCTAATGCGATACGTTGCTGTTGTCCGCCGGAAAGCTCATGAGGATAGCGACCGGCATGGCTGTGCAATTCCACCATTCTTAGCAGTTCCGTCACTCTGTCCTGTTGCGCCTCACGCGGCATCCGGCGTAAACCAAACGCCACGTTTTGTTGTGCCGTCAGATGGGGGAATAACGCATATTCCTGAAATACCATGCCGACATGACGTTTCTCTGGTGGCAGATGTATGCCCGGTCCGGCGACACGTCGTTGTGAAACATAAATCTCTCCGCTTCGCAGCCGTTCAAACCCGGCAACAGCGCGTAGCACGGTGGTTTTTCCGCAGCCGGAGGCTCCCAGCAAACAGGCAAGTTCACCTTTACGCAAGGACATTGAAAACCCGTTCAGCACCGATTGCTGGCTGTTGCCGTAGGCAACATGCACATCCTCCAGGCGTAATGCAATTTCTGACATTGTCGTTCCTTTAGTGGCGGCGAGTCAGTTGATGACGCACCAGCAAAATAACCGGCAGTGTGCCTGCAAGAACAATCATTAAGGCGGCAATAGCCCCTTCCTCATAGGTTCCGCGAGCGGCTTCTGCATAAAGCAACGTTGCCAGCGTCTCGAAGTTGACCGGACGTAAAAGCAGCGTCGTTGGCAGCTCTTTCATCGCATCGGCAAAGACTAACAATGCGCTACTCACCAACGCCGGGCGCAATAACGGGAAGTGAACCCGGGCAAACGTTCCTGCGCCATTCTCCCCTAACAAACGCGAGGCTTGCTCAAGGGAAGGGGGGATCCGACCGAGCCCGGAATCCAGTGCGCCAATGGCAATCGCCTGAAAGCGCATGGCACAGCAGATAACCAGTAATATGCCCGCAGACATCAACGGCAATCCGCGAATTTCCAGTAAATCCGCCAGCCATTTGTCGACCGCCATCGCTGGCGTCAGAAAACCAATCGCCAGAATCGTGCCCGGAACCGCGTAGCCCAGGGAGGCCAGGCGCATGACGCCGCGACGAAATCCCGGCATCGCGTTGTCAGCAGCACTATGGCGCGCACTCCACGCCACCAGCAAACTGACGCACACGACCACCAGGGTGGTTCCCGCCGCCAGCGTCAGCGTGTTTTGCAATGCCGAAAGTAACGAGGCGGAAAGCGGATTCTCTTCACCTAATCGTTTTAGGCTTTCCCAGACCAAAAACAGGACCGGAGCCAGAAACCCGAGAATCACCGGCAGCGCAATGATCGCGCCGAGAAGCCATCCGCGCCAGCCGTGTACGCGTGTGGGTTGAATTTCCCGCAGGCTGCGGCTGCTAAACCCCTGTTTCCTGCGGCCATAAAATTCCAGCGTCAGAATGCAGAAAATAAACATCAGCATCATGCAGGCGATTTGCGCAGCGGATGCCAAATCAGAGCGAGAAATCCAGGTGGTGTACACGGTGACGGTCAAGGTTTGCACGCCGAGAAATTCCGACGCGCCAATGTCGTTCAGCGTTTCCAGCAGCGCCAGACTGATACCGACCGCCAACGCCGGGCGTGCCAGCGGCAGCGCAACGCGGAAGAAGGTACCGGCAGCGCCGCAGCCCAACGTGCGGGCAGCCTCCAGCAGGTGCGCAGGCTGGCTAATAAACATTGCCCGCGTCGTCAGGTAGACGTAAGGGTACAGCACTAAACCGAGCAGAATAATGGCGCCTGGTAGTGAGCGCAAATCAGGCAGACGGAACTGTCTCGGGCTGTCAAACCCCAATAGAAAACGGATGAATGTTTGCAGCGGGCCGATGGGATGCATTAAATCGAGCCAGGCAAATGCCACAATATAGGTCGGCATTGCCAGCGGCAGCAGCAGCGCCCAACTGAGGATTTTTCGCCCGGGGAAGTCCCATGCCGTGACCGCCCATGCGCTGCCGACGCCAATGACGCCCACCATCACCGCTACCCCCGCCAGTAACAGCACGGTATTTTTCAGAACGGAGGGCAGCACAAAGGTAATGAGATTATCCCAATGGGAGAAGTCAGCCTGTGTTGCCTGCCAGATGAGCGCCACGATAGGGGTGAGTACGCCCAGCGCAATACACAGCGCGCCAAGATGCAGCGGCGTTAATAACGACTGCGGCCCGGAAACCAGGCCGCGTAACGTCGTCAGATGAAGTGACTTATTGATCGAATCCAACTTTATCAACCAGGAGGCTTGCTTGTTTACGGTATTTCACAATTTCAGTTAACGGAACTTTGTCGACGTCAATCTCACCAATGGTCGCGCTGATAACAGGATCAAGCGTGACGCCTTTCAACACCGGATATTCAAAGTTTGCTTTGGCGTAAAGCTGCTGGGCTGGCGCAGACACCAGGTATTCCATCAGTTTTATGGCTTCTGCTTTATTCGGCGCGTAGCGGGCCACTGCGGCGCCACTGATATTCACATGCGTGCCGCCTTGCTCAAAGGTCGGCTTAACGACTTTAATAGCGTCACCCCAACGGCGGGCATCACTGCCTTCTTTCGCATTTTTCATGTGGCCAACGTAATAGGAGTTCGCCAGGCCGATATCACAAATGCCGCCGAGAATATCCCGGGCGACGTCACGGTCGCCGCCGGTGGCTTTACGCGCCAGGTTCGCCTTCACGCCACGCAGCCACTCTTCGGTTTTCGCTTCACCGTGGTGGGCAATCATGGCGGCAATCAGCGCCGTGTTATAAGGATGCTGCCCGGAACGGATACACACTTTGCCTTTGTATTCCGGGCTGGAAAGCTGTTCGTAATGCCAGTTATCAATGGGCAGGGATTTATCCGCATAGAGCACACGGGCGCGCATAGACAGCGCGAACCACTGATTATCTTCACCGCGTAAATTGGCTGGAATAGCCGCCTTCAGCGCGTCTGACTGTACCGGCTGCGTCACGCCCGCTTCGACTAAATCGATGAGATTACCGGCATCGACGGTCATCAGCAGGTCAGCAGGGGAATTTTTACCTTCCGCTTTCACGCGCTCGAGCATGCCGTCTTTAATATAAACCGTGCTCACTTTGACGCCGCTGGATTGTGTCCAGCTATCGAGTAATGGCTGAATCAGGCCAGGCTCACGCGTGGTGTAGAGGGTTAACGTCTCCTCGGCCAGCGCGGGTGCGCTGAAACAGAGAGCCAGAGCGGATGCAAGAGTGATTCGGTGCAGTCTGATGCTGGGCAGAGCATTCATCGTTTTTATCCCGGAGTAATTGGAACTAATCGTGATCCGAACAGGAGCCTGTTCTTCAGGCGCGCATACAATAAATGATAATCAGTAGCAGTGACAATTATGTGGAAATGCAACTGATTCACATTTACAAAACTTTAATCAACGATGTGATGTGACAGGGGCGGCGGTGTCGCTGAGGGGAACGACGGAATGTAAAAACGGTGATCACTACTGACAGTATGCTGTCAGTAGCCCTGCTTTATGATCTCTCCTGAACTCACCCAAACAGGCAGGAGGAACCATGAAAAGCATTATTAATTGGTTTGAAATTCCGGTTGCGGATATGGAGCGCGCCATTGCGTTCTATGAGCCGGTGATGCAGATGTCGCTACGCCGTGAAAAAATGGACAGTGCCGATCTGGCCGTTTTCCCCTATGACGAACCGGCAACCGGGGGCGCACTGGCAAAATTTGATGGGATTACGCCATCGACGCAGGGCGCTATTATTTATCTGCATACGGCAGATCTGGCGGCATCACTTGAACGCGTCACTACCGCTGGCGGCGAGTGCGTCTTTGGGCCGCTCGACCTGGGGCAGAATATCGGCACTATTGCGCTGTTTACCGACAGTGAAGGCAATCGTGTTGGCCTGCACCAACCCGTGTAATCATCGCTAACACAGAGAGTGAAAATGACCCGACGCGCCGACCGCTTGTTTCAGATTGTGCAAATCCTGCGTGGCAGGCGGCTGACAACGGCGGCGCTGTTGGCCGAACGGCTCGAGGTTTCCGAGCGGACAATCTATCGCGATATCCGCGACCTTTCATTATCCGGTGTACCAGTGGAAGGCGAAGCGGGGATCGGGTATCGCTTAATTGCGGGCTTTGATCTGCCTCCGCTTATGTTAACGCACCGCGAATCAGAAGCCTTGATGGTGGCCATTCGTTTGCTGAAAACATGGGGAGGGGATTCCCTTTCGCGGGAACTGGAGTCCGCGCAGGAGAAAGTGCTGGCGATATTGCCGGAAGAGAGCCGCCGTCGGGCAGAACAGACGAGGATATTTGCGCCAGACTTTGGTACGCAGCCGCATTCCCGCAGTGCCTTTGATCTCATTCACCAGGCGGTTTCGGCGCAGCAGGTACTGGCGTTGCATTATCGCGATGAAGCCGGACATCTCAGCTGGCGGGACGTGCAGCCGCTCGGGATGTTCTTCTGGGCAGAACACTGGCTGTTGATTGCCTGGTGTGAGCGGCGTGAAGATTACCGCTGTTTTCGCGTTGACCGTTGCCTGCAGATTACCCCGCTTGACCGACGTTTCCGTGAAGACGCTAACCGCTCGTTGAGTGATTTCTTGCGTAAAGTGCAATGTGAAGAAAGGCCGTAAATAGTCCTCTCTCCGGGATTGATAAAAAGTCAGCTTCGCGGGAAACTGCACATGACCTTATAGTTAACCCTGGTACTTCATCATCATGGCGATAATCCCTAAAAATTATGCGCGGCTGGAAAGCGGCTATCGTGAAAAAGCGCTGAAACTCTTCCCCTGGGTCTGTGGGCGTTGCTCACGCGAGTTTGTCTACTCGAACCTGCGTGAATTGACGGTGCATCATATGGATCACGATCACACCAATAATCCGGAAGATGGCAGTAACTGGGAACTGCTTTGCCTCTACTGCCACGATCACGAGCATTCAAAATACACTGAGGCCGATCTGTATGGTTCCACGGTCATTGCCGGGGAAGATGCGCAGAAGGATGTCGGGGAAGCAAAATACAATCCGTTCGCTGATCTAAAAGCGATGATGGATAAGAAGAAATAAAAAAAGCACCGACGCTATTTTCGTTCGGTGCTTTTATGCCCGGTGGCGCTTTGCTTACCGGGCCTACATGATTAGAAGTTATAACCTACGACCAGGTATCCACCCCAACCGGTAGAGCGTACGTTAAAGTCGCCTTTACCGAAGTTCAGCTCTGCGTCATCGCTCCACTGACCACCGTTATGCCAGTAACGGGCTACGACTGAGTAGTGCCAGTGATCGTAGTTCAGCGCCAGAATGTGGCTGGAGGCGATAGAGTTGTTGGTACGCGCTTTGTTGCCGTTAAGATCGGAGAAATCGTCGTCGCCCAGATCTGAACCCCAGTCGAAGTTAGTGAAGCCGATATAGCTCAGGTTGCCGCCCCACAGATCGGTAATAGGCACGAAATATTTCACTTTGAAGCGGTAGCCATCCCACTCGTTTTCGTTCGCTGCGCCGTAGTTCTGCCACTGGTATTTCGCATAGACGTTCATGGACAGGCTCATTGGCAGACCAGTGTCGATGTCGGTACCCAGACCCATGTACCAGGTGCTCTGGCGGCCATCTTTGTTACGACCCATGTCGTAGATGTAGTTGTTCGCGAAGTACCACTCTTTAAACGGACCAAAGCTCAGGTCGGTATTGGTCAGTTTGTCGATAGAAAAACGCGGTTCGATTTCCATAAACAGCGGGGAACCGTGGTTCCAGATACCTTTCGCATCGGTGTTACCACCGAAGAATACCGGGGCATCCGCGTAGCCGTAGAAGTCAAACCAGTCTTTTTTCGCGAAAGCTTCATATTCCAGATAGGTATCGTTACGGATCTGCGGTCCGAAACGCGTATGGTAGCTACCGACCACGTTTACGCTCTGGTGCCACCAGTCAGAAAGATATTCCGGTTTGTCGTTTTCAGCTGCATTAACGGTGAAAGACGACGAGAGCGCCAGCACTGCACCGGCTGCGAGTAATGTTTTTTTCATATGTATGCCACTGTTTAAAAATCCCTTGCGGGAGTGAAAAAGGCGCAAATTGCGTTTCTAAATATTTCGTGTTTCTGCGGAACCTATTATAAAAACCCTTGCTCACAAAAATCTGTCTTGTTTCACAGTTCTATCATTCACGTAATCGATTGCGTTCACGTTTGCGTACTTTAAGCGATGAGAATGTACTGACTCTAATGAATGTAGTCAATTTTCACTAAAAGTGAGGGGGATGTAAGGGGAATAACAAAACTGAGCGGAGATATGTTGCGGAACGAACAAAACGTTCCGCGTGGGCGTTTATTGCGTCACAGGCTGGATGTCGTGGATGCGAATGAACCCTGGCTGGTCCGGAGTCAATCCCTTTAACTGTAACGGAATATCAATGTCGCTGGGTGCCAGAAGACTGGCAGGGGCGTTAATCAATTGATTATGCACATTCACCTCCTGATAATTTTCCGTCGTTCCCTGGAGTTGTCCGTATTCCACCGTACCGCTGAATGCCGGTAATGGATCGTTGGACTCACCCTGAATACGCAGCGTCAGACGCGTACCGTCGGCATTAGGGGCAATATTGATAAGCGACATGCGCAGTGTCCCAATCTGGCTGTTCAGACGGGCTGGCGTTTTGGAGCCCGGTAACAGGTAAACGCCGCTGGACGATTTCGCATTCAACGTGTTTTGCTGCGTTATTTTTATGGTTTCCTGGTTCAACTGGGTCATTTCTGCACTCAACGTACTGACGCTGTGATGCATCTGGCGTACTTCGCTCTGTTGCACACAGGCGCTGAGACTAAAGAGGCTTCCCACCAGGAGAATTCTTAGGTAACGTCTTGTCATGTAGATTATTTCCTTCATTGTCGGGATAACCTAATGGTAGGTCTCTACGTGAGCAAAGGCATAGATCCTTTGTCTCAAAAGCGCTCTGCCTTTGTTGTCACGTCAGTTCAGGGTAAAATAGATTTCGTTAACCACTGAGGTACAGGACGCCGTATGCATTGCCCATTCTGTTTCGCCGTAGACACTAAGGTTATTGACTCTCGTCTGGTCGGCGAGGGCTCTTCAGTACGCCGCCGTCGGCAGTGTCTGGTCTGTAATGAACGTTTCACGACGTTTGAAGTCGCGGAGCTTGTGATGCCGCGCGTGATAAAAAGTAACGATGTGCGTGAACCTTTCAACGAAGAGAAGCTGCGTAGCGGTATGCTCAGAGCGTTGGAAAAACGCCCGGTCAGCGCCGACGATGTAGAAATGGCGTTAAATCACATTAAATCGCAACTGCGCGCCACCGGGGAGCGTGAAGTTCCCAGTAAGATGATCGGCAATCTGGTGATGGAGCAACTGAAAAAACTCGATAAAGTTGCCTATATCCGTTTTGCCTCCGTGTACCGCAGTTTTGAAGATATCAAAGAATTCGGCGAAGAGATCGCTCGCCTACAGGACTAAGCCATGCTGGATGAGTTTTACATGGCGCGAGCGCTGAAACTTGCTGCGCGCGGGCGGTTCACCACGCACCCCAACCCGAACGTCGGTTGCGTGATTGTCAAAGAGGGCGAGATAGTCGGTGAAGGCTATCATCATCGCGCCGGTGAACCTCATGCTGAAGTCCATGCGCTGCGCATGGCGGGTGATAAAGCCAAAGGTGCCACCGCGTATGTCACGCTGGAACCGTGCAGCCATCATGGCCGTACGCCGCCGTGCTGTGATGCGTTAGTGGCGGCAGGTGTCACCCGCGTCGTCGCAGCTATGCAGGACCCCAACCCGCAGGTGGCCGGGCGCGGACTGTATCGTCTGCAACAGGCAGGCATTGACGTAAGCCACGGGCTGATGATGAGCGACGTGGAAGCGTTGAATAAAGGCTTTCTCAAGCGGATGCGTACGGGATTTCCGTATATTCAGCTGAAGCTTGGCGCCTCGCTCGATGGCCGCACGGCGATGGCCAGCGGCGAAAGCCAGTGGATCACCTCGCCACAGGCGCGGCGTGACGTGCAGCGTCTGCGCGCGCAAAGCCATGCCATTCTGACCAGCAGTGCGACGGTACTGGCTGACGATCCGGCATTAACGGTGCGCTGGGATGAACTGGACGCGGATACGCAGGCGCTTTATCCGCAGGAAAATCTGCGCCAGCCGGTGCGCATTGTTATCGACAGTCAAAACCGTGTCACACCCGAACATCGCATTGTGCAGCAGCCGGGTGAAACCTGGTTTGCCCGTACGCACAGCGACGATCGCCACTGGCCGGAAGGCGTGAAGTCAATCATTACCCCGGAGCACAACGGCCATCTTGACCTTGTCCTGCTGATGATGCAGCTTGGCAAACAGCAGATTAACAGTCTCTGGGTTGAAGCGGGACCGACGCTGGCGGGGGCATTGTTACAAGCCGGATTAGTGGATGAGCTTATCGTCTATGTTGCGCCTAAACTGTTAGGAAGCGACGCCCGGGGATTATGTGTACTGCCGGGGCTTGAGAAATTAAGTCAGGCCCCCCATTTTAAATTCAATGAGATACGCCATGTAGGTCCGGATATTTGCCTGCATTTAGTGGGCGCATGATCTCCCGGTTCGAAAGGGAAGCAGCGCACAAAATATTATGATAAAATCCGCCCCCCTGCGGGGCCACAAATGAACCCGAAGGAAGAGTATGAACATTATTGAAGCTAACGTTGCTACCCCGGACGCTCGCGTCGCCATCACCATTGCGCGTTTCAACAACTTTATCAATGACAGCCTGCTCGAAGGTGCGATTGACGCCCTGAAGCGTATTGGCCAGGTAAAAGATGAAAACATTACTGTCGTTTGGGTTCCGGGCGCGTATGAGCTGCCGCTGGCGGCTGGCGCACTGGCAAAAACCGGTAAATATGACGCGGTGATTGCGCTGGGTACGGTTATCCGTGGCGGTACTGCACACTTCGAATATGTCGCTGGCGGGGCAAGCAATGGCCTGGCGCATGTCGCTCAGGAAAGCGGAATCCCGGTAGCCTTTGGTGTTCTCACCACTGAAAGTATTGAACAAGCTATTGAACGTGCTGGCACTAAAGCCGGTAATAAGGGCGCTGAAGCTGCACTGACCGCGCTTGAAATGATTAATGTATTGAAAGCCATTAAGGCCTGATTTTTGTAAGGGGAAATCCGTGAAACCTGCTGCTCGTCGCCGCGCCCGTGAGTGTGCCGTCCAGGCGCTCTACTCCTGGCAGTTGTCCCAGAACGACATCGCTGATGTTGAATACCAGTTCCTGGCGGAACAAGACGTCAAAGACGTTGACGTCCTGTACTTCCGTGAACTGCTGTCGGGAGTGGCGACTAATAGCGCGTATCTCGACGGTCTGATGAAGCCGTACCTGTCCCGTCTGCTGGAAGAGCTGGGTCAGGTAGAAAAAGCGGTGCTGCGTATTGCGCTGTTTGAACTGTCCAAACGTCAGGATGTGCCATACAAAGTGGCCATTAACGAAGCTATCGAACTGGCGAAAACCTTCGGTGCCGAAGATAGCCACAAGTTCGTCAACGGCGTACTGGATAAAGCAGCACCTGTGATTCGCCCCAACAAAAAGTAATCTGCAGGCCGTCAGAAGAGCGGGATGTTTCCGCTTGCCTGGCGGCCTTTTCTTTTTTCCTGCTGAGGCATAACGTATGGCATGCGGCGAGTTCTCCCTGATTGCCCGTTATTTTGATCGTGTAAGAAGCTCTCGCCTCGATGTCGAGACCGGCATTGGTGACGATTGCGCTCTCCTGAATATCCCTGAAAAACAGACCCTGGCGATCAGCACCGATACGCTGGTGGCGGGTAACCACTTCCTTCCTGATATTGATCCTGCCGATCTGGCCTATAAGGCGCTGGCGGTAAACCTAAGCGATCTGGCTGCGATGGGGGCCGACCCCGCCTGGTTGACGCTGGCATTGACGCTCCCCGAAGTGAATGAAGCCTGGCTTGCCGCGTTCAGTGACAGTCTGTTTGAACAACTCAATTATTACGGTATGCAGTTGATCGGCGGCGACACCACACGTGGACCGTTGTCGATGACGCTGGGTATCCATGGCTATGTCCCCGTCGGGCGTGCCTTAAAACGCTCTGGTGCGAAGCCGGGCGACTGGATCTACGTTACCGGAACGCCAGGCGACAGCGCCGCAGGGCTGGCGATTTTACAGAATCGAATACAGGTCGCAGAGGCGAAAGATGCAGAGTATCTGTTGAAGCGCCATTTACGCCCCACGCCGCGTATTTTGATTGGCCAGGCGCTGCGCGATCTGGCGAGCGCGGCTATTGATCTCTCCGATGGACTGATCTCGGATTTAGGGCATATCGTCACGGCCAGTGGTTGTGGCGCTCGCATTGAAGTGGACGCGTTACCGTACTCCGATGCGCTCTCCCGCCATGTGGCGCCAGATCAGGCTCTGCGTTGGGCGCTCTCCGGCGGTGAAGACTATGAGTTATGCTTTACCGTCCCGGAAATTAACCGCGGCGCGCTGGATGTGGCTATTGGTCAGCTTGGCGTTCCGTTTACCTGCATTGGGCAAATGAGCGCAGATGTGGAAGGCATGAATTTTGTGCGTGACGGGAATCCTGTCACCTTTGACTGGAAAGGATATGACCATTTTGCCACGCCATAAAGATGTCGCGAAAAGTCGGTTAACGCTATGTAATCCGTGGCATTTATTGGCGACAGGATTTGGCAGCGGGCTTAGCCCTGTCGTGCCAGGTACCATGGGGTCGCTGGCGGCGATCCCGTTTTGGTATCTGATGACATTTTTACCCTGGCAACTCTATTCTCTGGTGGTGATGCTGGGGATCTGCATCGGTGTATATCTTTGCCATCAGACGGCGAAAGATATGGGCGTGCACGATCACGGTAGCATTGTGTGGGACGAGTTTATCGGGATGTGGATAACCCTGATGGCATTACCCACCACGGCCTGGCAGTGGGTGGCCGCCGGGTTTGTGATTTTCCGTATTCTTGATATGTGGAAGCCCTGGCCGATCCGCTGGTTTGACCGCAACGTTCATGGCGGAATGGGGATTATGGTCGATGATATCGTCGCGGGCGTGATTTCCGCCGGGATACTGTATTTCATCGGACATCACTGGCCGATTGGGTTGATTTAAACGCGCATATTGCCGGATGGCCCGGCCTACGGATTTGCACGACGCCAGTGTAGGCCCGGTAAGCGTAGCGCCACCGGGCATTATCACATTACTTAAACTCCACCACCGGATGCGGTTTGTACGGTGTTTCCAGTTCGGCAATCTGTTCTGGTTGCAGCGTTAAGTCCACGGCATTTAGCAGTTCATCGAGCTGTTCTTCGCGCGATGTGCCAATAATCGGCGCAGCGACGCCGCGTTTACTCAGCAGCCAGGCCAGTGCGACCTGGGCACGCGTCGCGCCAAGCTCTTCACTGACGCCTGCCAGTCGTGCGGCAATCTGCGCATCGTTTTCGTCACTTTCGCTATACAGATTTTTCCCCACTTCATCGGAGACCAGACGGGCGGTGGTTTCACCCCAGGGCCGCGTCAGGCGTCCGCGCGCCAACGGACTCCAGGGGATCACCGCCACGCCTTCCTGGTAACACAGCGGCAGCATTTCGCGCTCTTCTTCACGATAGATAAGGTTGTAGTGATCCTGCATGCTGACGAACTGCGCCCAGCCGTGCTGTTTTTGCAGCGCCAGTGCCTGAGCAAATTGCGCCGCGTACATGGAAGAGGCGCCGATGTAGCGTGCCTTGCCGGACTTTACCACGTCGTTCAGGGCTTCCAGCGTCTCTTCAATGGGCGTGTTGTAGTCCCAGCGGTGAATTTGCAGAATATCGACATAGTCCATGCCAAGGCGGGTGAGGCTGTCATCAATTGAACGCAGGATTTGCGCCCGGGATAATCCTTCCGGCAGGTCGCCGACGGGATAAAAGACTTTGGTCGCGACCACAAAGTCTTCGCGACGGGCAAAATCCCGCAGGGCGCGCCCGACAATTTCTTCGCTGCTCCCGTCGGAATAACTGTTGGCGGTATCGAAGAAATTAATGCCGCCAGCCAGTGCGCGTTGAATGATGGGGCGACTGCTTTCTTCCGGCAGCGTCCAGGCGTGATTGCCGCGATCCGGTTCACCGAACGTCATGCAGCCCAGGCAGAGGCGAGAGACCCGGAGGTCCGTTTTTCCTAACGTATTGTATTGCATGATACCACTCCTGCTTTGCTGTTCATCGTTCAAGCATAGCAGGAGTGAGGAGGGGAGTTACGCCAGCCAGGCCTTGATTCTGGCTTCAATACCTTCAGCGTTGAGTCCCAGTTCTGCGCGGGCTTCGTCCTGGGTCCCTTGTGGGATGAAATGGTCTGGTAAACCGAGGTTAAGCACCGGCACGGGTTTACGATGCGCCATCAGCACTTCGTTGACACCGCTGCCTGCGCCGCCCATGATGGCGTTCTCTTCAAGGGTGACCATCGCCTCGTGGCGAGCCGCCATTTCCAGAATCAACGTTTCATCTAACGGTTTTACAAAACGCATATCGACTAAGGTCGCATTGAGTGACTGTGCCACTTTGGCCGCTTCAGGCATCAGCGTACCGAAATTCAGAATCGCCAGTTTTTCACCGTGGCGTCTGACGATCCCTTTGCCTATCGGCAATTTTTCCAGCGGCGTCAGTTCAACGCCTACCGCATTACCGCGTGGGTAGCGTACGGCGGCTGGACCCTCGCTGTAGTGATAGCCGGTGAAGAGCATCTGGCGACATTCGTTTTCGTCGCTTGGCGTCATGATGACCATTTCCGGAATGCAGCGCAGGAAGGAGAGATCGAACGCCCCCTGATGTGTTTGTCCGTCAGCACCCACAATCCCCGCCCGGTCGATAGCAAACAGGACCGGCAGTTTTTGAATCGCGACATCGTGCAGCACCTGATCGTAGGCGCGTTGCAGGAAGGTAGAGTAAATCGCCACCACCGGCTTATAACCGCCAATCGCCAGACCGGCTGCAAAGGTCACCGCGTGTTGTTCAGCAATCGCCACGTCGAAATAGCGATCAGGGAATTTACGCGAGAACTCCACCATCCCGGAACCTTCACGCATCGCCGGCGTGATGGCCATCAGTTTGTTGTCTTTGGCCGCCGTTTCACATAACCAGTCACCGAAGATTTTCGAGTAACTCGGCAGGCCGCCGCTGCTTTTGGGCAGACAACCGCTGGAGGGATCAAATTTAGGAACGGCGTGGAAGGTAATCGGGTCTTTTTCTGCGGGTTCGTAACCACGACCTTTCTTGGTCATGATGTGCAGGAACTGCGGTCCTTTCAGGTCGCGCATGTTCTTCAGCGTGGTGATGAGTCCGACGACGTCGTGACCATCGACCGGCCCGATGTAGTTAAAGCCCAGCTCCTCAAACAGCGTGCCGGGGACGACCATGCCTTTGATATGTTCTTCGGTGCGCTTGAGCAACTCTTTAATCGGCGGTACGCCGGAGAAGACTTTCTTCCCGCCTTCACGCAGAGAAGAGTACAACTTGCCGGAAAGCAGCTGCGCCAGATGATTGTTCAGCGCGCCGACATTCTCGGAGATCGACATTTCGTTGTCGTTCAAAATGACCAGCATGTCCGGCTTGATATCGCCCGCATGGTTCATTGCTTCAAACGCCATCCCTGCGGTGATGGCACCGTCGCCAATCACACAGACGGTACGGCGGTCTTTACCTTCTTTTTCAGCGGCAACGGCAATACCAATTCCGGCGCTGATGGAGGTAGAAGAGTGGCCGACGCTCAATACGTCGTACTCGCTCTCTTCACGCCACGGGAAGGGGTGTAAACCGCCTTTCTGGCGAATGGTGCCGATTTTATCGCGGCGGCCGGTGAGAATTTTGTGCGGATAAGCCTGATGCCCCACGTCCCAGATCAACTGGTCAAACGGGGTATGGTAGACATAGTGCAATGCCACGGTCAGTTCCACCGTGCCCAGCCCGGAGGCGAAGTGTCCACTCGAACGGCTTACGCTGTCGAGTAAATAGCGGCGCAGCTCGTCGCAGAGTTTCGACAGGCTCTCTTTCGGGAGCAGACGTAACTCCTGGGTGGAATCGACCAGTGCCAGGGTAGGGTATTTGGCTATATCAAAACTCATCAGAGACTCATCGTTTGTTTACCCAAATTGCCGTGTGTCCACGGCAATTCATTGCTCAGGGTAGTCAATTATTTATCACGCTGGATTATGTAGTCCGCTAGCGCTTCCAGTGCCGAAGTATCGAGTGATAATGCGGCCAGCTGACGTAAAGACTGGCGCGCGTCATCAATCAGATCCTGGGCTTTATTCCGGGCTTGCTCAAGGCCCAAAAGTGCAGGATAGGTACTTTTGCCAAGTTGCTGATCAGCCCCCTGACGTTTACCCAACGTTGCAGTATCGCCCACCACATCCAGAATGTCATCCTGAACCTGGAAGGCTAAGCCGATACTTTCTGCGTATTTATCGAGTATCGGCAGGGCATTTCGTCCGTTTTCTCCGGCACTTAGAGCGCCGAGACGAACCGCGGCGCGAATGAGAGCGCCAGTTTTATGGCGATGGATTCGTTCCAGCGCTTCCAGCGGGACCTGTTTTCCTTCGGCATCAAGATCCAATGCCTGGCCGCCGCACATGCCCGCGATACCGCTCGCGTTCGCCAGTTCTGAGATCATGGCGATACGGTCGCGATCGGCGACTTCCGGCATCGGCGCGTCGCTGATAATGGAGAACGCCAGGGTTTGCAGGGCATCTCCCGCGAGGATCGCGTTGGCTTCACCAAATTTTACATGACAGGTCGGCAGACCGCGACGCAGATCATCGTCGTCCATCGCCGGTAAATCATCATGGATCAATGAATATGCATGTATGCACTCAACGGCGGCTGCCGGGGCATCAAGCGTAGTGATGCTGACGCCAAACATCTGACCGGTGGCGTAAACCAGGAACGGGCGCAGGCGCTTACCACCTAATAGTGCGCCATACTGCATGGTTTCAACCACGGGAGTGTTCTGAAAGGGCAGTGGTGCGATAAAACGACTCAACGCCTGGTTTGCTTGCTCAACGCAAGCCTGTAACTGCTGCGTAAAATCCATTTACTTACTCATTGTCCGGTGTAAAAGGCGTGGGTGAGGCGTCTTCATTATCAGTCAGCAGGATCTGCACACGCTGTTCAGCTTGTTGCAGCTTGGCCTGCCCCTGACGTGCCAGTTGCACGCCACGTTCGAATTCGTTCAGCGCCTCTTCCAGCGGCAGGTCGCCACTTTCCAGACGGGTAACAATCTGTTCCAGCTCGCTCAGCGCTGTTTCAAAGCTGGCGGGCGCCTCGTTTTTCTTCGGCATAATGAATGTCTGACTCTCAATATTTTCAGCCCCACCATGGTAACGGACTCAGGGCAATTATCAAATAACGTGCAATGTGCACAGGAGGCGCGCGATGGTGGTATACTTGCGCCCCTGGATGCAGCCGCAGGTGTGGGCTGCTGTATTTTTCCCATAACAAGTCCTTTAGACTTGCCAACGAACCATTGCCGCCATGAAGTTTATCATTAAATTGTTCCCGGAAATCACCATCAAAAGCCAATCTGTGCGTTTGCGCTTTATAAAAATTTTGACCGGAAACATCCGTAACGTTTTAAAGCACTATGACGAGACGCTCGCCGTTGTCCGCCACTGGGACAATATTGAGGTTCGCGCCAAAGATGAAAACCAGCGTCTGGCGATTCGCGACGCGCTGACCCGCATTCCGGGTATCCACCATATTCTTGAAGTAGAAGACGTGCCGTTCACCGACATGCACGATATCTTCGAGAAGGCGCTGGTCCAGTATCGCGACCAACTGGAAGGTAAAACCTTCTGCGTCCGCGTCAAGCGTCGTGGTAAGCACCCCTTCAGCTCTATTGAAGTCGAACGTTATGTCGGCGGCGGTTTGAATCAGCACATTGAGTCCGCGCGTGTGAAGCTGACCCACCCGGATGTGACCGTACATCTGGAGGTGGAAGACGATCGCCTGCTGTTGATCAAAGGGCGTTACGAGGGTATCGGCGGCTACCCGATCGGTACCCAGGAAGATGTTCTGTCGCTGATTTCTGGCGGGTTTGACTCCGGCGTTTCCAGCTACATGCTGATGCGTCGCGGCTGCCGCGTGCATTACTGCTTCTTTAACCTCGGCGGCGCGGCACATGAAATCGGCGTGCGTCAGGTTGCGCACTATCTGTGGAACCGCTTCGGCAGTTCGCACCGCGTGCGTTTTGTCGCAATCAACTTTGAACCGGTGGTCGGCGAAATCCTCGAAAAAGTGGATGATGGCCAGATGGGCGTGGTACTCAAACGCATGATGGTGCGTGCGGCGTCGAAAGTGGCGGAACGTTATGGCGTACAGGCGCTGGTAACCGGCGAAGCGCTGGGCCAGGTGTCCAGCCAGACGCTGACCAACCTGCGTTTGATTGATAACGTCTCCGACACGCTGATCCTGCGCCCGCTGATCTCTTACGATAAAGAGCACATCATCAACCTGGCGCGCCAGATTGGTACGGAAGACTTTGCGCGGACCATGCCGGAATACTGCGGTGTGATCTCGAAAAGCCCGACGGTGAAAGCGATCAAAGCGAAGATTGAAGCGGAAGAAGAGAATTTCGACTTTAGCATCCTCGATAAAGTGGTCGAAGAAGCGAACAATGTCGATATTCGCGACATTGCGCAGCAGACCCAGCAAGACGTTGTGGAAGTTGAGACCGTCAGCGGTTTTAGCCCTAACGATGTGATTCTGGATATTCGCTCCATTGATGAGCAGGATGACAAGCCGCTGAAAGTTGAAGGTGTGGATGTGGTGTCTCTGCCATTCTACAAACTGAGCACTAAATTCGGCGATCTCGACCAGAGTAAAACCTGGCTGCTGTGGTGTGAACGCGGTGTGATGAGTCGTTTGCAGGCGCTGTATCTGCGCGAGCAAGGCTTCGAGAACGTGAAGGTCTATCGCCCGTAATCGTTGTTTACCCCGGCCATCTGCGCCGGGGTAAGTTTAATCCTGCAAATGAAGCGCCGCGACGCTTCTCACCAACTGGTCGGCAATCTGCGGGATGGTTTCTGTACTGAAAAATCCCATCGTCACCGCAATCGCAACCAGCTCTCCATTTTTATTCCGTAGCGGACAGGCAATCGACTGTGCGCCAGGGATCCCTTGCGTTGGATTGTGGCGCACCGCATAGCCCTGAGACTGTATCTGTTCAATGAGTTGCGCTTGCGCCTGATTCTGCGGTTGATAGTGGGAGTAACTCATGAACACTTGCCCTGCTGAACTGGCATCAAGCGGAACGGGCGTATTGGGCAGAAAATCGATATCCACGTTACGGAAACTGCGATTGTAGTGCTTAAGCACTAATCCGACGTCGGTCGCGATGACGACACCGGTTGAATGGTTGAAGGTATCGCGAAAAGCGATCAGCAGCGTATTAAGCTCACTCACCGGATCGCGTGTTGCTGCCGGTTCTCCCGCCATCTGAAGAAGGGTTGACCCCAGGCAATAGAGTCCTTTTTCGTTTTGCCCCAGCATACCCGTTCGACAGAGCGAAACCAGATACTTATGTAAACGACTCTTGGACAGACTGCATCCGGTGGCGATATCGATTGCCCGCGCCTGGCCGTTTTGACTGGCAACAAACGTCAGAATGTTGACGGCGATATCAACCGAATTTACCCCTTGCGATGTTTCAGCCATATGCGTTCTCTTTTTTGATCCTCCGCGAGTATACCATCGCGGCTGAAATCCTTACTGCCTTCGCAATTTAAAAAGCGCGCTACGCCTAAATGGTGAGACGTTGACCTGTATCAAGTTAATCAATGGTGTACCTGGATTAACTAATGGTGAACTTTTGTGGAGGCAAGGACATGGATGCATTGAGCAATACCCGATTAAAAAGAAGAACCCTGCTAAAAGGGTTTGGCGTAGTGGGGTTATCGTCACTGGTGCCAACGTTTCTGACGCTGCGCCAGGCCAACGGTTCACCGTTGGCCCGGGTTCGCCTTAAGCAAACGGATTACCAGACGTTTCAGTCGACCTGTGCGATGGAATGTTTGCACTGCAACCTGACGGCGTATGTCTGGAAAGACCGCTTAATGAAAATTGAAGCGACGAAAGGCTTCAATGTGAAGTGCTGTTTGCGGGGAATTAGCCGGACGAAATGGGTCTACCACCCGTTACGCTTAACGCAACCGCTGCTGCGTACGGGGGAAAAAGGCGAGGGTAAATTTAAGCCGATCAGCTGGGACGCCGCGCTGGATCTGATTGAAAAGAAAATCAGGGAGACAATTGCCACCGATGGTAATAAAGGTTTACTGCTCACAGCCGCCTCCGGGAACATGGACTCTATCAAGAATGATATGGGCAAAGCCTTCTTCGATTATCTCGGCGGCAGTACAAAAACGGCCGGCTCGTTATGTTGCGCAGCGGTCACCGCCGCGATGATGCCGATGGTGGGTCTGCGTTATGCCGATACCCGCGACACGATAGCGGACAGCCGTTACATCTTGTGCTGGGGAAACAATCCGGCAGTCACCATGCACGCCTATTTTAAACATTACTCACAGGCGCAACGCAACGGTGCGCGACTGGTGGTGATCGATCCGCGATTTAACGAAACGGCGGCGAAAGCTGACGAGTGGGTGCCGATTGTGCCTGGTACAGATATCGCGCTGGCATTAGGGATGATCAACATCATCATGCAGGAGAAACGCTATGACGCTGGCTTCCTGCGTGCGCATACCGGAGCGGTTTACCTGGTCGATAAACAGCAGCAATTGATGCGTGCCGACCCTAAGGACGCAGACAGCTATCTGGTGTTTGATACGCTGACCCAGACCCTGAAACGCCACGATGCGCCCGGCGTCATGCCTGCATTGCTGACTGATGAATTGCCCGCCAGCAGTGATTTTACTACTGTGCTTGATAACGTATGGGCACAGGCGAAGCCCTGGACGGCGCAGAAGGTAGAGGAAGAAACTGATGTACCCGCGCAGACGGTATTACGCCTGGCGCGGGATTACGCGTCAACGCAACCGGCGATGATTGTCCAGAACATGTCCGGCGCGCAAAGAACCGAGTTTGGCACTTACGTTGCGGCCAGCCAGTTTTACCTCGCGCTGATCACCGGCAATATCGGCAAAGCCGGGGCGGGGGTTTGCGATGCCGGTGGCGTCAGACAGATGGCAAAATTTTCGCCCATCGTCCCTCCGGCACCCAATGCCGCCAAAATCCCCTCCATTCCTATTCCCAAAATCGGTGACTGGGTCGTTAACGAAAAACCGCACGCGATTAAGTTCTGGTGGAACATGACGCTGGGGGCCATGACACAACTGCCGAATACCAATCAGGTCAGAGAAGCCTTTAAAAAAGTGCCGTTTGTGGTGGTAGCAGACAATCTCATGAGTTCGTCTGCGCTGTATGCCGATCTGGTGCTTCCCGTCACTACCATTTTTGAAGATGTCAGCTTAATGGCGGGGGTACGCAGCCACTATGTGCAACTGATGGAAAAAGCGGTGGAACCACCGGGAGAAGCAAAACCTGATTACTGGATTTTTGCTCGCCTGGCCGAGCGCTTTGGCTTTGGTGAGGTCTTTAACCAGCCCATTGAACACTACATCGATACCTGCCTTAAAGGCTCGGGCATTACCCGTGACATGCTGAAAAAAGGGCCGGTATGTCCTGTTGAGGAAGAGTGGATCCCGTTTAAAGACGGGCAGTTCCGCACGTCGACCGGCAAAGCGCACCTCTACATAGAGGAGTGGGCCAAAAAGGATTTTCTTCCGGTGGTGACCTGGAAGCAGGTGAAAGAGTCGGTAAAAGGTTCGCCTGAACTGGCAAGTCAGTATCCGTTAATGGCGGTGCAGCGCAAACTGGCACGTAGCGTGCACTCCAGTCACGGCATGAACGAATGGATCCTCGAAGTTCAGCGTAACCGACCGAACGTGATGATTCACCCTGAAGACGCCCGCCAGCGTCAGATCCAGGCAGGAGAGTGGGTCGTGGTGTTCAATCATCGCGGACAACATCGGGCGATTGCCGACGTGACCACACATATCAAACGCGGGGTGGTGAGTCTGGATAACGGTTGGTGGGAGCAACAGGGCGGAAGCAGCAGTCATGTCACTAACGATCAGGTGGAAGTGTTGGGGAATGGACACTGTTGCAACAGTACGCTGGTGGATGTGAGAAGGGAGGCATAATCGCGATGAAACAATATGGATTTCTTATTGATATGCAGAATTGCTATGGCTGCAAAACCTGTAGCATGGCCTGCAAATCGGAAAATATGACCCCTCTTGGGGTGTTATGGCGTCGGGTTCGCGAACGTCATACGGATGAACCCAACACCCAGGCGTTTATTAGCATGTCGTGTAACCACTGCGATGACCCGCAGTGTATGAAAGTGTGCCCAGCGGGAACGTATACGAAGCGGGCTGATGGCATCGTGATACAGGATCACGAGCGCTGCATTGGCTGTCGGATGTGCATTATGGCCTGCCCGTGGAGCGCGCCGGTTTACGATCCTGAAGAAGGCAAAACCAGTAAATGCAACCTGTGCGCCGAACGCCTTGATGAGGGGTTACAGCCACGTTGCGTGGAGTCCTGTCCGGCAGGTGTATTACGTTTTGGTGAGATAACGGAATTGCGTAAGGAACATACGACGCAGTGGGCGATACTGGAAAAACGCTACAACCTCCCCGATCACACGATCAGTCAGCCCAACATTGTCATTATTCCCCCCAGGGATTGAGGAGAGCGAAATGGAACATTATGAATTGCCATTGGTTTTCTTCACCGTCTTTGCACAGTGGGGAATTGGCGGCGTACTGGCGTTAACGCTGTGTCAGCATTTCGGCACAAAAAAATTCAGCGCGATGCAATACCGCACGCTGGCATCATGGTTCTGGGTTATTACGGTGCTGGGATCGTTTGCCTCGCTGGTGCACCTGGGATCGCCTGAAGGCGCTTATCGCTCGCTTTTCGGGTTAGGGAATTCCTGGCTCAGTCGGGAAGTGGTGATGTTTATTGCGTTGAATGGCGTGATGTTCTGCTGGCTAGTGCTGTGCTGGCTTAAGCCTGAACATCATGCCGTTGTCCTTCTGGGGGGAATCACTGCGCTTGTGGGGCTGATATCTATTCTGGTGACGTCGCAGGTTTACCATCAGATGGGGCTGCATCCGCTTTGGTCTTCGGTTGCTACACCTGTCAGTTTTTTGGCAACGGCTATTCTGCTTGGGTTTATGAGTGTGGCGGTGGCGTTTGGCTATTGGCATAACCCAACGCCGATCTTATGCAGAGCGGGAATCTTCATCGGAATTCTGTTAAGCGCAGGCGCGCTGTGGATCCGTTTTCAGGTTCCGGGCGCTGATGCTGCAAGTCCTCTGTTCTGGTGGCAGCTATTCGCCAGTATCGGTGTTGCCGTATGGGGCATTTCTCGCGTGAATGTTGGGGTAAGCGCTTACGCGTGGGGGGCCGTTATTGTGACGGGCGAACTGGCGGGAAGAATGCTGTTTTACAGTAATGTCATGAGCGGAGCGCCATGGTTCTAAGCGGGTATGTTTCTCCCTCTTCGAACCCAGTATTTTTGCAGGCCGGATGACGAAGTACTACGCCGTCATCCGGCAATCTGACACTGTTATTCAAAGCGAATGGGGAGCGTTTTCCCGTTCGATTCCCAGACGCCCAGATAGACGCCATTGTTTAAATCCAGAGTGATCTTCTCTTCGGTTTCAGCAGAAATACTCGTTCTCAGCTCATAGTGCTGAGCATTCTCCGTACCGCATTTACCGGTAAGTTCGATAGGTGAGCCGTATTTTTCATAAAAATAGGCTCCGCTGGCCGATGCTTCATTACAGGTGATATTCATCACGATGCGCATACTTTTTCCCAACGTGCCGTAGACTAACTTGCCGTTAAGCGAGGGGGCAGGGGAGAGGGGTTTTTCACTGTTACCGGAAGTCAGTGACTTCCCGTAGGGGGTCAGTTGGTCGTGTAACGTTGCGGCGGCGATTTTCGTCGTGAAATCACCGAGCTCATCCATCGCGCGGCTTGCATGGTTGCTGCAACGTCCATTAATGAAGACGAGATCGCCTTTCTGAAGCGAGAAATTATCAACATAGTACAGCCCGCCCTCATACGTCGCGCATGAGGCATAGAACTCTTCGTAATTAAAATCCTCTCCTTTTTCCGCTTTGATTTGCTCTGCCGACTCGGACTTATGCTTATCAACAAAGGTGGTTATCTGGGAGCGAATATCTTTTCTGACGCGGGTGTTTAACTGGGCAATGGTGGCCGGGGAAAACAGATCGTCGAGGGTGATATTCGCGCCACTCGCTAAATCGAAGCTCAGTGGAACATTATAAGATTCGCAATAGGCGCCGCAGCCTTCCACAAAAAGGTTTAATGTCAGTATTTTGTTGTCACGATATTCGACGGTGTAGTCCAGATTGGCGGTGGCATCAATGCCGCTTTTTGCCAGTTTATTCAACGTGGCCTGCGGATCGTTACCCGGCAACTGGTTCAGAAAACGGGAGAAGATAAAATCGTTGATGCGCTTTGCAGCTTGTGGGTTATCCGCTGAGGTGAACCAGGGGAGACGATACTGAATTTCCGTGCTCTCAGGATAGTTGAAGCTGAGGTTCTTAATGTCTAACTGCGTCGCCATCACGCAGCCAGAAAACAACCATAAAGCCACTCCGGTCAGACATCCCTTCATCTGTTATTCCTTTATTAAGATTAAGCAGGCCGCTGGAGTGGCCTTGAAATTACTCGTAGTAGTTATAAATGCCTGCCGCCATAACTAACTGTGACGCGACCTGATGGGCCTTTTCGCGCCCGACCAGCAGGTCAATGATTTTCAGGCCAAAGTCGATGGATGTCCCTGGCCCCTGACTGGTCAACAGGTTAACGCGCGGGTCCCAAACTACACGTTTGTCCTGCCACTGTTCAGCCGGGATTTTATCTTTCAGCGCGGGGAATCCGGTCATATTACCGAGCGGGAAGATATTGTGCGGAACCAGTACCGTTGCCGCCGCCGCGCAGATTGCCGCGACGATACGTCCGGAGCGATGGAACTGTTTGACCGTTTCAACCAGCAACGGGCTGTCGCGAAAACATTCGGCGCCTTTTATACCGCCCGGTAACACAATAATGTCGAAATCGCCGTCAGCCACTTCCACCAGAGGCGCGTCCGCGAGCAGCTTCACACCACGCGAACAGACGATGGTCAGGGAGCCGTCGCTGGCCACGCTCGCCGTAGTGACCTGAATACCGCCACGAACCAGGAGATCGATAGTGGTAACCGCTTCGGTCTCTTCACTACCAGGGGCGAGACATACCAGTGCTTGAGCGCTCATACTCACTTTCCTTTCGCTTTATCATTTCAAACAGACGGGCGTTTTCCGTAACGGCAATACCATGCGCGCGGGCGCGTTTTAATAAGTAGCCGGTAATGTAATCGATCTCGGTATGGCGCAGAGCACGAATATCCTGCAGCATGGATGAGATGTTTTGTGCCGTACTGTCAATCACTTGCTCAACATAATAGCGTAAATCATCCACCGAGGTATGGTGCCCTTCACGCTCGATAACCGCCGCCACCTCCTGACAGATCAGCATGATTTGTTCAGGATGTTGCCGTAGCTCGCCATTTGGGCAGTTCCACAGGGCGGTGAGCGGATTTATCACGCAGTTCACGGCCAGTTTGCGCCACATTTCGGTACGAATATTGTTGTGCCAGGCAACATCGGGCAGCACGTTCTGCAGCAGATCGGCGAGGTAACTGTAATCACCATCCTGTTCACGCGCTGGACCAATGCGCGTTGTCCCATTGGCTACGTGGATAATAATGTTGCCATCGCGCCTTGCTGCGTGGGTGGTGGTGCCCATCAGCAGCGGTTGAGAAATGCTTTGCAGTTCTTCAATCGTACCCATTCCATTGTGAATCAACAGAATCGGTGTGGTCACCGGCAGAATTGCCGCAAGCCCTTTCACGGCGTCCGAGACTTGCCAGGCTTTGAGTGTCACCAGCAACAGATCGCTATTCGCGAGAAAATCGGGGTCGTTCGCCGTCAGGGATTCATTAAAAATCGAACCATCGGTCTCGATAAGGTTCACGCTGCAATAAGGTTGCGGTACCCGCAGCCAGCCTTGTACTTCATGTCCATGTTTGCACAGCGCTGTAAGCCAAAGTTGCCCTAAGGCTCCGCATCCCAATACGGTTATTTTCATTCATCCTCCTCACCCGCAACAGCACCGGGCGTTCTTCCACATAGTATAGCGCTGTCTGTCGAGGAACTTTGCAGGTATTATGCTTCGCATCAAAAACAGAGGGAGAGGAAAAGATGCCATCTTTCGATATTGTGTCTGAAGTTGATCTTCAGGAAGCGCGTAACGCAGTCGATAATGCGAGCCGCGAAGTTGAGTCACGCTTTGATTTTCGGGGCGTTGAGGCCACTTTTGAGCTGAATGAGGCGAATAAGACAATCAAAGTTCTGAGCGAATCTGATTTTCAGGTCAATCAGTTGCTGGATATTCTGCGTGCCAAGCTGCTGAAACGCGGCATTGAAGGGACGTCTCTGGACGTGCCGGAAACGTTCATCCACAGCGGTAAAACCTGGTTTGTTGAAGCGAAGCTGAAACAGGGCATTGAAAGCGCCGTGCAGAAGAAAATCGTCAAGCTGATTAAAGACAGCAAGCTGAAAGTGCAGGCGCAGATTCAGGGCGAGGAAATTCGTGTGACCGGTAAGGCGCGTGACGATCTGCAGTCCGTGATGGCGCTGGTGCGCGGCGGCGATCTGGGGCAGCCGTTCCAGTTTAAAAACTTCCGCGACTAAGTGGTCATGCTGGATGGCGCACAGCGTTAAGGCCTACAATATCAACGTAATGTGTAGGCCCGGTTAGGCTGATAGCCGCCATCCGGCGTAATGAAGAATTACGCGGGTTTGATGGTTTGCTCAACCTCAAACCGATTGGTGATTTTGCTGTCGATCTTCACGTAGGCGGAATGTTCGCTCGCCACAATCAGCACTTCACTCACCCCATCTTTTGCCATCAGGCGCTGTTTGAGGGCGTCATCAGCGGCAACATCCGCTGGAATTTCGACACGTAAGCTGCTGACATACGGCGGTTCTTTCATGGTACTGGCAACCGCCAGCCACACGGCCGTCAGCACGACCCCTGCCAGAAACACTGCCTGACCGTCAAACATCCCATCGACCCAGCCGCCCAACGAACCACCAATCGCCACGCCCAGGAACTGGCTGGTGGAGTAGACGCCCATTGCGGTTCCTTTATAACCGGCGGGGGACTCTTTGCTGATAAGCGAAGGAAGGAGGGCTTCCATCAGGTTGAAGGCGAGGAAGAAAAGCTGAACCCCGGCAATCAGTCCCCAGAAATGGACATCCGCTCCCCACAGCACAATTTCCGCTATCAGGATCAGCGCCACGCACCACAGAAATACCCGCTTCATCTTGCGTTTTACTTCGGCATAAATAATGAAGGGCACCACGGAACCAAAAGAGATCAACA
This sequence comes from Citrobacter sp. GW821-FHT07H02, assembly GCF_059418505.1. NCBI lineage: Bacteria > Pseudomonadati > Pseudomonadota > Gammaproteobacteria > Enterobacterales > Enterobacteriaceae > Citrobacter > Citrobacter sp. GW821-FHT07H02. Next base: position 69,811 of record NZ_JBWKPZ010000001.1, read on the forward strand.
TGGTGACCAGGTAAATCTTCCAGTGCTCGGCAGCAGGAAAACCTGCGGCGGTGAGCTGACCAGGGAGGGCAACGAAGGTAGACATCAACAGGATGTGCAGGCACATAATGCCGAAGTTGAGCTTTAGCAGTTTGGGTTCGGCCAGTACCTTGCTGAAACTGCCTTTTACCATCCCGGATTCGCGGTTCAGCACATGGTTAGTGCTGTTAGGTACCACCCAGATAGTCAAGATAATACCGAGGGTGGCCAGTATCGCGATCATCCAGAACAGGGCATTCAGCCCGAGGGCGTGGGTGATCACCGGCCCGAGCACCATCGCAATGGCGAAGGTAATACCAAAACTGACGCCGATAAACGCCATCGCTTTGGTGCGATTTTGCTCGCGGGTCAAATCCGATAACAGCGCCATGACGGCGGCGGCGATGGCGCCAGACCCCTGCAGCGCACGCCCCAGAATGATCCCCCAAATAGAGTGGGAGAGGGCGGCGATCACGCTACCAGCGACAAACACCGCCAGGCCGCCGACAATAAGCGGCTTGCGACCAATACGGTCGGAGAGCAATCCGAAGGGGATCTGGAAAACGGCTTGCGCCAGCCCGTAAATGCCGATGGCAAGTCCAATCAAGGCTTCGCTGGCACCTTGTAGCGCCATACCGTAAGTGGTCAGAACAGGCAGAACCATAAACATGCCGAGCATGCGCAATGAAAATACGGTCCCTAAACCCCAGGTGGCGCGCAACTCGCCTGGCGTCATTTTGTAATCGTTCATTCCCACCTCTGTATACAATTCGCGACTAGTGTAAAGCGGTACGCCGGCGGGGTAAATACGCGGTTAATGAGAAAATATTACGTGCCTAATTAATTTGTGATGTGAATAAAAAAGGGCGCCGGAGCGCCCTTTTTAAGCGATGTTTGACTTACCAGACGTAGGTCAGCAGGCTTTGCGAATTCGGCACCATAAAGTCAACGGACATCATCACGGAGAGCGCGGTAATGGCGATGATGGAGAAGCCGAAGAGCTTACGCGCCCAGACTTTATCATCTTCCACTTTGTAACCGCGCAACGCCATGCCGAGCCACCAGACGCTTACTGCCGCTGCGACGATCAGGTATTTGTAACCTGCGTAGCCGCCAAGGGTCAGCATCAGGGTGGCGATAGCAAACGCCACGATGTACAGCGTGATGTGGTTTTTCGCGACCGAAATACCTTTGACCACCGGCAGAACCGGGATATTGGCTGCCTGATAATCCTTAAAGCGGAAAATCGCGATGGCATAGGAGTGCGGCATTTGCCACAGGCTAAAGATCGCCAGCAGAATCAATGCGCCGCTGTCGAACTCACCCGTTACGGCGCAGTAGCCAATCACCGGCGGCGCAGCGCCGGAGAGAGAGCCAATCAGCGTGCCGTAAACGGAGTGGCGTTTCATGTACAGGCTATAGACGCCAACATACACCACGAAGCCCATCACCCCCAGCCAGCAGGCCAGAGGGTTAGCGCCAAACCACAGCAGCATGAAGCCAGCAATACCCAGCAGGGTGGCGTACACCAGCGAGACGTTAGGAGAGATCAGGCCTTTTACCAGCACCCGATTCTTGGTCCTTTCCATCTTCCTGTCGATATCCCTGTCGATGTAGTTGTTAAATACACAACCCGACGCCACAACCAGTGACACACCGATCAGCGTGTAGATAAACAGGGGGTAATCGATGCTGCCTTTTGAGGCCAGCAGGAACCCCCCAATCACCGAGATCAGGTTGCCAAAGATGATGCCTGGTTTCGTTACTTGCAGGTATTGCTTAAACATCATACTCGCCGCTCTTAGTGCATCATCATGTTGTAGTTGAGGTTCCACATAATCCAGATGGAGCCCACAACCAGGATGGCGATGATCAACACGGTAAAGACGAAAGCCGTCATGTTCCAGCCTTCATCAGATTTGGTGTTCATGTGCAGGAAGCACACCAGATGCACCAGAATCTGTACCACTGCCATCGCAAGAATCGTCCCCAGAATTACGGCTGGAGAGGCAGAACCCGTCATCACCATCCAGAACGGAATGACCGTCAGGATGATCGACAGGATAAACCCTGTCATGTAGGTTTTTACGCTGCCATGGGACGCGCCGCTGTGTTCGGTAGAATGACTCATTACATCGCCCCCATCAGATAAACAACAGTGAACACACAGATCCACACCACATCCAGGAAGTGCCAGAACAGGCTCAGGCACATGATGCGGGTACGGTTAGTGCTGGTCAGGCCGCGACGGGCGATTTGCACCATCAGCACCGCCATCCAGATAAGACCGGAAGTGACGTGCAGACCGTGCGTACCGACCAGCGCGAAGAACGCAGACAGGAAGCCGCTGCGATCCGGACCCATACCTTCAACAACCAGGTGATGGAATTCATAGATTTCCATCCCGATGAAGCCTGCGCCAAACAACCAGGTCAGCATCAGCCAGGAGATGACCTGGCTCTTGTTGTTTTTGTACATGGCGATCGCCGCCATGCCGTAGGTGATGGAGCTGAATAACAGCAGGAACGTTTCTACCAGAACGAACGGCAGTTCAAAAATGTCCTTACCTGTTGGGCCACCTGCAGTGCCGTTCACCAGAACGGCATAGGTTGCAAACAGAATAGAGAACAGAATGCAGTCGCTCATCAGGTAGATCCAAAATCCGAAGATTTTGGTCTGGCCTGCGTCGTGGTGCCCGTGTTCGTGCGCGTGGGCAGTCGCGTGCGCTAAAGTATCAGTTGCCATTTTTCAGCCCTGCCTTAGAAATCTCATCGAAATGCTGATTTTCCAGTTTTTCGACTTCCGGGACTGGTACGTAGTAGTCCACGTCCTCATCAAAGCTTTTCACAATCCAGCTGATGATCATGCCTGCGAAGCTTGCAATCGCCAGCCACCAGATATGCCAGATCATGGCGAAACCGAAGAGGGTCGCGAAGGCGGCAATGACAATGCCCGCACCGCTGTTTTTCGGCATATGAATTTCTTCATAGTGCGTAGGCTGTTTGTACGCTTCGCCTTTTTCTTTCATTTCCCAGAATGCATCACGCTCGTGAACGTGCGGCACAACGGCAAAGTTATAGAACGGAGGCGGGGAAGAGGTTGCCCACTCCAGCGTACGGCCACCCCATGGATCGCCTGTCAGGTCACGGTTCTGGTCGCGGTCGCGAATAGAAACGTAGATCTGGATGACCAGACACAGAATACCCAGCGCAATCAGCGCGGCGCCGCAGGCGGCAATCATCAGCATGGTGTGGAACTGTGGATCAATCTGCTGGCTGAGGCGACGGGTCATCCCCATGAAGCCCAGCACGTACAGCGGCATAAATGCGACGAAGAAGCCGATGATCCAACACCAGAATGCGCGTTTACCCCAGGTTTCGTTCAACGTGTAGCCAAACGCTTTTGGCCACCAGTAAGTCATACCTGCGAAGCAACCGAAGACCACACCACCGATGATAACGTTGTGGAAGTGGGCAATCAGGAACAGGCTGTTATGCAGAACGAAGTCGGCACCCGGAACCGCCAGCAGAACACCGGTCATACCACCCACAGAGAAGGTGACGATAAAACCAATGGTCCACAGCATCGCGGAGTGGAATACGATACGTCCCTGGTACATGGTGAACAGCCAGTTGAAAATCTTCACCCCGGTCGGGATGGCGATAATCATCGTGGTGATACCGAAGAAGGCGTTTACGTTCGCACCCGCACCCATGGTGAAGAAGTGGTGCAGCCAGACGATGAACGACAGCACGGTAATACACACGGTTGCCCACACCAGTGAGGTGTAACCAAACAGGCGCTTACGCGAGAAGGTTGCTGCGACTTCAGAGAACACCCCAAACACTGGCAGAATCAGAATGTACACTTCCGGATGGCCCCAGGCCCAAATCAGGTTGATGTACATCATCATGTTGCCGCCCATATCGTTGGTAAAGAAATGGGTGCCCAGATAGCGATCCAGGGTCAGCAGCGCGATGGTGACTGTCAGAATAGGGAACGAGGCGATGATCAGTACGTTCGCACACAGCGATGCCCAAGTAAATACCGGCATCTTGAACATGGTCATGCCCGGCGCACGCATCTTCAGAATCGTCACGAAGAAGTTGATACCGGTCAGCGTCGTACCGATACCGGAGAGCTGGAGACTCCAGATCCAGTAATCTACCCCGACACTTGGACTGTACTCTATTCCCGAAAGCGGCGGATACGCCAGCCAACCGGTCTGTGCGAACTCACCGACGCCCAGAGACAGGTTAACCAGAATGACACCGACAACGGTGAACCAGAAGCTCAGGTTGTTCAGGAACGGGAAGGCAACGTCACGTGCGCCGATCTGCAGCGGAACCACCAGGTTCATCAGACCGATAACAAATGGCATTGCCACGAAGAAGATCATAATCACGCCGTGCGCCGTGAAGATCTGGTCGTAGTGGTGAGGTGGCAGGAAGCCTGCTTCCCCGGCCGAGGCCAGCGCCTGCTGACTACGCATCATGACCGCATCCGCAAAGCCACGCAGCAGCATGACGATTGCGACGATGACATACATGATGCCAAGGCGTTTGTGGTCAACCGAAGTTAGCCACTCTTTCCACAGATAGGTCCACTTACCGAAGTAAGTAATGAGGCCCAGTAAGGCCGCCCCACCGATGATAATGGCAGCGATCGTAACCATGACGATAGGTTCATGGAACGGGACTGCATCCAGTGTTAATTTTCCTAACATCGTATCTTCCTCACCCCCCTGAATGGGCGGATTCCGCGTGGCTCATGTCCATGCCTTCCATTCCTTCATGTGAGCTGTGCTCGGCTGAAGGGTGGGTCATGTCCATACTCTTACCGTGAGCCATGAATTTGTTAATAACGTCTTTAAACAAATCCGGTTTCACAGTGGAGAAATATTCCACCTGGTTGTATTCGCTTGGTGCAGCCACTTTATCGAACGCTGCCATGTCATTCATGGTGTTCGAAGACTGTTTCGCTTTAGCAACCCATTGATCGAATTCGGCGCGGTCCTTTGTTGCGATAGCCTTGAACTTCATGCCGGAGAAGCCTGGTCCGCTGTAGCTTGCGGAGATACCATCATAAGTACCGACTTCGTTGGCGATCAGATGCAAACGCGTTTGCATACCGGCCATGGCATAGATCTGGCTACCCAGACGCGGGATAAAGAAGGAGTTCATCACGGAGTTGGAGGTCACTTTGAACTCAACCGGAGTGTTCGCCGGGAAGGCGATTTCATTTACGGTTGCAATGCCTTGTTCCGGGTAGATGAAGAACCATTTCCAGTCCATGGAAACCACTTCAATGGTAATCGGCTTCTCGTCATGCGCCAGCGGTTTGCTTGGCTCAAGAGCGTGAGTGGTTTTCCAGGTCAGTACGGCAAGGAAGATGATGATTAAGATAGGCACCGTCCAGACCACAGCTTCCACTTTATTGGAGTGTGACCAGTTCGGGCTGTACTTCGCATCTTTATTGCTCGCACGGTACTTCCAGGCGAAACCAACAGCCATCAAGATGGCGGGAATAACGACAATCAACATCAGGCCAAATGCCGTCAGTATCAATGAACGTTGTTCCAGTCCAATCTGTCCTTTAGGGTCAAGCAGCGCAGAATTACAGCCACTGAGTAATGCAGTGCCTGCAATTAATGACAACCATCCCAAACTTTTATTGTATTTCCTGAGTCTCATTTAACGACCTCAATTCCACGGGACCGGGTGGCGTTTAAAGTGTGTGGGCATTTTACGGGAAGGTTACATTACTGTAAACATCAATGGATCTGTGTTACCGGGTTCTGCCGCACGTGTCACATATGTTGCACGGGGTGTTGAATTGACTTTAAGAACCTGTTGCAACATGACGTTATAACGAAAGTGGGTGATCCGATGAGTCAGGGAGGGCAATTGGTATAACCAATGTGAAAATAAAACAATTAATTAACAATTCATTATCAATAACTGGACAATTAAAAAACGGAAAATTAAATACTCATCGGCTGAATCGTGTAAGGAAAATAGGGGGCGGTGAAATTGTCAATAATTTCCAAATTCTATTGAGCACAAAAGAACAAATATAATTTTTATCAACTGGTGGTTATTTGACCGTTATAATTACGGCATGTTATTACAACGGCAAATAACATATTCTTTACAACAAGCGTGTTTTCCGTAGCGCCAGATAATCGAGCAATCCGCCGAACACAATGCCGCACACGGCGATCACAACGCCTGTTTCCAGCATCGCAGGCAGGAACGAGAAATTGGTGTAATCTGCAGCATTCATTGTCAGCAACAGCAGCCACACAACCAGCAAGCAACAGCCTGTTGTCAGCGTGAGCAAGGCCAGACTATAGGCTCTGCGAAATTCCGTTCGTGGAATAAAGTTTTCGCTTTCCCAACTGTGTTCCAGCGTTTGACGACAAACCAGAAGCAGCAGAAGCCCCGGAACGGCGGCGACGACGGAAAAGAGATAGAACGTTGGCCAGCCGTGGGCCTCTACAAACCAGCCCGCGACGGGGCCGACATAGACGCGGCCTACCGCAGAGAGCGCGGAGAGAAGGGCAAATTGAGTAGCGGAAAATGATTTGTTGCACAGGGTCATGAGCAGCGCGACAAATGCCGCCGTCCCCATACCGCCGCACAGGTTTTCGAAAAACACGGCCGCGCCCATGCTGAACATGTGCTTATCGGTGACAGACAGTAACCAATACCCGGCGTTTGAAGCGCCCTGAAGCATGCCGAAGATCAATAACGCGCGGAACAGCGAAAGACGCTGCATCAATACTCCGCCGTAAAGCGCACCGACAATGGTAGCCAGCAATCCCAGCGTTTTATTTACCACGCCAACTTCACCAGCGTCAAAACCGACGCCGCGAATCAAAAAGGTGGTGGTCAGGCTCATGGCGAAGGCGTCGCCCAGTTTATACAGCACGATGAGCAGCAAAATCAGCCAGGCATTGTTGCGACCAAAAAAGTCGCGCAATGGCGCCGCGACCGCCTGTTCCAGCGTTTTGGGTACCGGGATGCTATCGGCGGGTTCAGGGGCGAGCAGTGTGGCAATAATGCAGGGGAGCAGTAAGGCCGCCATCAGCCAGTACATGCCTTGCCAGCCGAGCCAGCGGTCTGCCATCCAGAGGGCCAGTCCACCGGAAACCAACATTCCCAGGCGATAACCTAACACGCTGATCGCTGCGCCAGTCCCACGCTCCTCGGCGGGTAACACATCGGTCTTCCAGGCATCAAAAACAATATCCTGCGACGCCGAGCAGAAGGCGATAACGACCGCCAGCGCGGCCATCCAGCGCAATTGCGTTCCGGGTTCCAGAAAACCCATTGCCGCAATTGAAATCAGCAACAGAAACTGTGTGGTGAGCAGCCAGCCGCGACGACGACCTAAAAAAGGCGGTGTGTAGCGGTCCATGATGGGCGACCAGAGAAACTTAAAAACGTAGGCCTGTCCCACTAAGGAAAAGAAACCAATGGTTTTAAGATCGATGTTCTCAACGGTCATCCAGGCCTGAAGTGTGCCTGACGTCAGCGCGAGAGGTAAACCGGAAGCGAACCCCAGAATCAACAGGATAGCGGAACGCGGTTGCTGAAATATACGTAAATAGTGACTGGACATGGGCTTCTACGGGCCCGGCGTATGCCGGGCCTGAGGGCAGAAATTAACGTGCGTTCTGCTTAATGAAATCGTGAACGCTGGTGTCCTGAGACATATCAGCGATGGTGTCGGTCAGCACGCTGTTAACCGCGTCAGCGATATTTTTGTTAGAGGCCTGCAGTGCGCCTTCGACAGAGTAGCTGGCACGGTAGTTTTTGGTCATCTTGTTCCCGTTTGCTGCGGTCGCGATGATAGCGATGTCAGCTTTGGTCGCGATGTTGTAGCGGACGCTGCCCTGAGACACATCGGCGTACAGTTGGCTAACAATGATTTGCAGGTTAACCGGACCGTTCGGTCCCACCATGTAGCCACGCGCAGTCATCTGTTTTTCCAGAACTTCTTGCAGCAAGAAACGCAGATCGCGAGACGCGGTCAGGGTAACCATTTGGTTGTCGCGGGTCACTTTTGCCAGCGCCTGATCCGGACGCTGATCGGCACCGTTAATGCTGACGGTAACTCCCATCAGACTCGGGTCCTGCTGTGGCAGGGAAATTTTGGGAGAGACATCAATCGTTGTTGGCGGTGTTGCGCATCCTGCCAGCATAACCAGAGCAACTAACGGAAAGAGGATTTTTTTTAACATGTTCGAACTCTCAGTGACTCTTAAGCGTAATAGAAATTAAGCGTGATAGAAAAAATTCACGCCATCATAACATCGCCAACGGCGAGGGGAAGAGCTCAACGCATGTAAATTCATTGCGTTGTCGGTTTTCTGACCCTCGGGGCACAATACCCCGGTTTTTGGCCCTCGATTGGGCAGATAAGTCAGTAAACTTCATACGTTTGAATGAGAAAATCAGACGAACGCTAAATTTTTGTTGTAAGAGTGTAATGGAAGCGGTAAAAGCGGCTAGTATTTAAAGGGATGGGTGACATCTCAGCGTTGTCGGAGGAGATATTTCATGATGATACGTGAGCAAATAGAAGAAAAATTAAGGACAACGTTCCAACCCGTGTTCCTTGAAGTTGTGGATGAAAGCTATCGTCACAATGTTCCGGCAGGCTCTGAAAGCCATTTTAAAGTTGTGCTGGTCAGCGATCGCTTCATTGGCGAACGTTTTCTTAATCGTCATCGGATGATTTACGGTACGTTAACGGCGGAACTCTCCACAACCGTACATGCGCTGGCTCTGCATACCTACACCATTAAGGAGTGGGAAGGATTGCAGGATACGATATTCGCGTCGCCTCCTTGTCGTGGAGCGGGAAGCATCGCGTAGAAAAACGCATTTGCAACAACTGACGCTTTTCCAGTATGTTGCTACAGATTATGTGAAAACGGCCTGCGGGCCGTTTTGTTTTGTCTGAATTTTGAACGGGCAGTACAGTATTCAGACAAAAATTAGCCGGGAATTGTGAAAAAAGCCGCAGCAACGCGCGATAACCGTTCTCGACTCATAAAAGTGATGCCGCTATAATGCGGCGTCTTATTTTTCGGAATGTCTTCGGGATGATTCTGACGACAGGGAATGTGATTGATTAAGAGAACATCCCAGTTCCGCTAAGCTAACAACCTGTGCTTGCGGAGTAGAGTTGACCGAGCACTGTGATTTTTTGAGGTAACAAGATGCAAGTTTCAGTTGAAACCACTCAAGGCCTTGGCCGCCGTGTAACGATTACAATCGCTGCTGACAGCATCGAGACCGCTGTGAAAAGCGAGCTGGTCAACGTTGCGAAGAAAGTACGTATTGACGGCTTCCGTAAGGGCAAAGTACCGATGAATGTTGTTGCTCAGCGTTATGGCGCTTCTGTTCGCCAGGACGTTCTGGGTGATCTGATGAGCCGTCACTTCGTTGACGCGATCATCAAAGAAAAAATCAACCCGGCTGGTGCTCCGAACTATGTTCCGGGCGAATACAAGCTGGGTGAAGACTTCACCTACGCGGTAGAATTTGAAGTCTATCCGGAAGTTGAGCTGACAGGTCTGGACGCAATCGAAGTTGAAAAACCGGTTGTTGAAGTGACTGACGCTGACGTTGACGTGATGCTGGATACTCTGCGTAAGCAGCAAGCGACCTGGAAAGATAAAGACGGCGCTGTTGATGCAGAAGACCGTGTTACTGTCGATTTCACCGGTTCTGTAGACGGTGAAGAATTCGAAGGCGGCAAAGCGACTGACTTCGTACTGGCAATGGGCCAGGGTCGTATGATCCCGGGCTTCGAAGACGGTATCAAAGGTCACAAAGCGGGCGAAGAGTTCACCATCGACGTGACCTTCCCGGAAGAATACCACGCTGAAAACCTGAAAGGTAAAGCGGCTAAATTCGTTATCAACCTGAAAAAAGTTGAAGAGCGTGAGCTGCCGGAACTGACTGCAGAATTCATCAAACGTTTCGGCGTTGAAGATGGTTCCGTAGAAGGTCTGCGTGCTGAAGTTCGTAAAAACATGGATCGCGAGCTGAAAGGAGCGGTACGTAACCGTGTTAAATCTCAGGCTATCGAAGGTCTGGTAAAAGCGAATGACATCGACGTTCCTGCTGCACTGATCGACAGCGAAATCGACGTTCTGCGTCGTCAGGCTGCTCAGCGTTTCGGTGGCAACGAGAAACAAGCTCTGGAACTGCCGCGTGAACTGTTCGAAGAACAGGCTAAGCGCCGCGTTGTTGTTGGCCTGCTGCTGGGCGAAGTGATTCGTACCAACGAGCTGAAAGCTGACGAAGAGCGTGTTAAAGGCCTGATCGAAGAGATGGCTTCCGCTTACGAAGATCCGACAGAAGTTGTTGAGTTCTACAGCAAAAACAAAGAGCTGATGGACAACATGCGTAACGTCGCTCTGGAAGAACAAGCTGTTGAAGCCGTTCTGGCGAAAGCGAAAGTGACTGAAAAAGCCACTTCCTTCAACGAGCTGATGAACCAGCAGGCGTAATTCGTTGCTTAAGTAGCACGAAATTCGCACAAAAGCCCGTCACCGCCCGGTGGCGGGTTTTTTTTTGTCACGCATTTTGCATGGGAAGAGTGCGAAAACAGCGTTTCAGTGTTAGCGTTACAACAAAAGATTGTTATGCTTGAATTATGGCGATGCCGTACCCATAACAGAGGGACTAGCTGATAATCCGTCCATAAGGTTACAATCGGTACAGCAGGTTTTTTCATTTTTTATCCAGGAGACGGAAATGTCATACAGCGGCGAACGAGATAACTTTGCACCCCATATGGCGCTGGTGCCGATGGTCATTGAACAGACTTCACGTGGTGAGCGCTCTTTTGATATCTATTCTCGTCTACTCAAGGAACGTGTCATTTTTCTGACCGGCCAGGTTGAAGACCACATGGCTAACCTGATTGTGGCGCAGATGCTGTTCCTGGAAGCAGAAAACCCGGAAAAAGATATCTATCTGTACATCAACTCCCCTGGCGGGGTGATTACCGCAGGGATGTCTATCTATGACACCATGCAGTTCATCAAGCCGGACGTCAGCACCATTTGTATGGGCCAGGCGGCCTCAATGGGGGCATTCTTGCTGACTGCAGGCGCAAAAGGTAAACGTTTCTGCCTGCCGAATTCTCGCGTCATGATCCACCAGCCTCTGGGCGGTTACCAGGGCCAGGCGACGGATATTGAAATTCATGCCCGTGAAATTCTGAAAGTGAAAGGGCGCATGAATGAACTTATGGCGCACCATACGGGTCAATCTCTTGAGCAGATTGAACGTGATACTGAGCGTGATCGCTTCCTCTCCGCTTCTGAAGCGGTGGAGTATGGATTAGTCGACTCGATTTTGACCCATCGTAATTGATGCCCAGGGCGCAAGTGTGCCGCTATAATATCTAAGGGCGGCACAACGCAGACAAGCGACTTGCGCCTGAGAATGGCATTTGCGTCGTCGTGTGCGGCACAAAGAACAAAGAAGAGGTTTTGACTCATGACAGATAAACGCAAAGATGGCTCGGGCAAATTGTTGTACTGCTCTTTTTGCGGCAAAAGCCAGCATGAAGTGCGTAAGCTGATCGCCGGTCCATCCGTGTATATCTGCGACGAATGTGTTGATTTATGTAATGACATCATTCGCGAAGAGATTAAGGAAGTGGCACCGCACCGTGAGCGTAGTGCGCTGCCGACGCCGCATGAAATTCGCAATCACCTGGACGATTATGTTATCGGCCAGGAGCAGGCGAAAAAAGTGTTGGCGGTCGCGGTATACAACCATTACAAACGTCTGCGCAACGGCGATACCAGCAATGGCATCGAGTTGGGCAAAAGTAACATTCTGCTGATTGGTCCAACGGGTTCCGGGAAAACGTTGCTGGCCGAAACGCTGGCGCGCCTGTTGGACGTACCGTTCACCATGGCCGACGCCACCACCCTGACCGAAGCGGGTTATGTGGGTGAGGATGTTGAGAACATCATTCAGAAGCTGTTGCAGAAATGCGACTACGACGTGCAGAAAGCACAGCGCGGTATTGTCTACATCGATGAAATCGACAAGATTTCCCGTAAATCAGACAACCCGTCTATTACCCGTGATGTTTCCGGTGAAGGCGTACAGCAGGCACTGTTGAAACTGATCGAAGGGACGGTTGCCGCAGTTCCGCCGCAGGGCGGTCGTAAACATCCGCAGCAGGAATTCTTGCAGGTTGATACCTCTAAGATTCTGTTTATCTGCGGTGGTGCGTTTGCGGGGCTGGATAAAGTTATCTCCCATCGCGTAGAAACCGGGTCGGGCATTGGTTTTGGCGCGACGGTGAAAGCGAAGTCTGATAAAGCCAGCGAAGGTGAACTGCTGTCGCAGGTTGAGCCAGAAGATCTGATCAAATTCGGTCTGATCCCTGAGTTCATTGGTCGTTTGCCGGTGGTCGCAACGCTGAACGAACTGAGCGAAGAAGCGCTGATCCAAATTCTGAAAGAGCCGAAAAACGCGCTGACCAAGCAGTATCAGGCGCTGTTTAATCTCGAAGGCGTGGATTTAGAGTTCCGTGATGAAGCGCTGGACGCTATTGCCCGTAAAGCGATGGCGCGTAAAACGGGGGCGCGTGGTCTGCGTTCTATCGTAGAAGCCGCTCTGCTCGACACAATGTACGATCTGCCTTCAATGGAAGATGTTGAAAAAGTGGTGATCGATGAGTCCGTCATCGGCGGCCAGAGCAAGCCGTTGCTGATTTATGGTAAGCCAGAAGCGCAGCAAGCATCTGGCGAATAATTAGCCATTTCATACAATCAGTTAATCAAAAAGGGGGGATTTTATCCCCCCTTTTATTTTTCCTGTAAACACGCCGTTGAATGTGTGGGAAACATCCCCATATACTGCTTACATGTTAATGGTCGTGTGAAACACAGTCACATAACCAGATTACCTGGCGGACACTAAACTAAGAGAGAGCTCTATGAATCCTGAGCGTTCTGAACGCATTGAAATCCCCGTATTGCCGTTGCGCGATGTGGTGGTTTATCCGCACATGGTCATACCCTTATTTGTAGGGCGGGAAAAATCTATCCGTTGTCTGGAAGCGGCCATGGACCATGATAAAAAAATCATGCTGGTCGCCCAGAAAGAAGCATCAACGGATGAGCCGGGTGTAAACGATCTTTTCACCGTCGGGACCGTGGCCTCTATTTTGCAAATGTTGAAACTCCCTGACGGTACCGTAAAGGTTCTGGTCGAGGGGTTACAGCGTGCGCGTATTTCTGCCCTGTCGGACAATGGCGAGCATTTCTCTGCGAAGGCAGAGTACCTCGAGTCGCCAGCCATTGACGAGCGCGAGCAGGAAGTGCTGGTACGCACCGCGATTAGCCAGTTCGAAGGCTACATCAAGCTGAACAAAAAAATTCCGCCAGAAGTGCTGACATCGCTCAATAGCATTGACGATCCTGCCCGCCTGGCCGACACCATCGCTGCGCACATGCCGCTTAAACTGGCAGACAAGCAATCTGTGCTGGAAATGTCCGACGTCAACGAACGTCTGGAATATCTGATGGCGATGATGGAGTCCGAAATCGATCTGCTGCAGGTTGAGAAGCGTATTCGCAACCGTGTGAAAAAGCAGATGGAGAAATCCCAGCGCGAGTACTATCTGAACGAGCAAATGAAAGCCATTCAGAAAGAACTCGGCGAAATGGACGACGCGCCGGATGAAAACGAAGCGCTGAAACGCAAAATCGACGCGGCGAAAATGCCGAAAGAGGCAAAAGAGAAAGCGGAAGCAGAATTGCAGAAGCTGAAAATGATGTCTCCGATGTCGGCAGAAGCGACCGTGGTGCGCGGTTACATCGACTGGATGGTGCAGGTACCGTGGAATGCGCGTAGCAAGGTCAAAAAAGATCTGCGTCAGGCGCAAGAAATCCTCGACACCGATCATTACGGTCTGGAGCGAGTGAAAGACCGCATCCTTGAATACCTCGCGGTACAGAGCCGTGTGAACAAAATCAAGGGGCCAATCCTGTGTCTGGTTGGACCGCCGGGGGTAGGTAAAACCTCTCTGGGTCAGTCTATTGCGAAAGCGACCGGTCGCAAATACATCCGTATGGCGCTGGGCGGCGTGCGTGATGAAGCTGAAATTCGTGGTCACCGTCGTACGTACATCGGTTCTATGCCGGGTAAACTGATCCAGAAAATGGCGAAAGTGGGGGTTAAAAACCCGCTGTTCCTGCTTGATGAGATCGACAAAATGTCGTCTGACATGCGTGGCGATCCTGCTTCCGCACTGCTTGAGGTGCTGGATCCTGAGCAGAACGTGGCGTTCAGCGATCACTACCTGGAAGTGGACTACGATCTCAGTGACGTGATGTTTGTCGCGACCTCTAACTCCATGAACATTCCGGCACCTCTGCTGGATCGTATGGAAGTGATCCGTCTGTCCGGTTATACCGAAGACGAGAAGCTGAACATTGCGAAGCGTCACCTGCTGCCGAAGCAAATTGAACGTAACGCACTGAAAAAAGGCGAGCTGACGGTCGACGATAGCGCCATTATTGGCATTATTCGTTATTACACCCGTGAAGCAGGCGTGCGTAGCCTGGAGCGTGAAATCTCCAAATTGTGCCGTAAAGCCGTTAAGCAGTTACTGCTGGATAAGTCACTGAAACATATTGAGATCAATGGCGATAATCTGCACGATTACCTCGGCGTACAGCGCTTCGACTATGGTCGCGCGGACAGCGAAAATCGCGTGGGTCAGGTGACGGGTCTGGCGTGGACTGAAGTGGGCGGTGATCTGCTGACCATCGAAACGGCCTGTGTACCGGGTAAAGGGAAACTCACCTATACGGGTTCTCTGGGCGAAGTCATGCAGGAGTCCATTCAGGCTGCGTTGACTGTGGTGCGTGCGCGTGCGGAAAAACTGGGTATTAATCCGGACTTTTACGAGAAACGCGATATCCACGTTCACGTACCAGAAGGCGCGACGCCGAAAGACGGTCCGAGTGCTGGTATTGCGATGTGTACAGCCCTGGTGTCCTGTCTGACCGGTAACCCGGTTCGCGCTGATGTGGCAATGACCGGTGAGATCACCCTGCGTGGTCAGGTGCTGCCTATCGGTGGTTTGAAAGAAAAACTGCTGGCTGCACACCGTGGCGGGATCAAAACCGTGTTAATTCCTGACGAAAATAAACGTGACCTGGAAGAGATTCCGGACAACGTTATTGCCGATCTTGATATTCACCCGGTGAAACGTATTGAGGAAGTTCTGGCGCTTGCGCTGCAAAATGAACCCTCTGGAATACAAGTTGTAACCGCAAAATAGTGACCTCGCGCAAAGAGCGCTAATAAAAACAGGGCTGGCAGGCCATTTCGGGCTTGCCAGCCTTTTTTTGTATCGCTAACTTAGATGCTGAATTAGGCTTGCCATCATTAACGGGTGTTGTAAGGGCATGGCAGGCCTGATATAACTGCTGCGCGGTCGCACTTTGAAGGATTCAGGTGCGATATAAATTATAAAGAGGAAGAGAAGAGTGAATAAATCTCAACTGATCGACAAAATTGCTGCAGGGGCTGATATCTCTAAGGCTGCGGCTGGACGTGCGTTAGATGCAATTATTGCTTCTGTTACTGAATCTCTGAAAGAAGGGGATGATGTTGCACTGGTAGGTTTTGGTACTTTTGCTGTTAAAGAGCGTGCTGCCCGTACTGGTCGCAACCCGCAAACAGGTAAAGAGATCACCATCGCTGCTGCTAAAGTGCCGGGTTTCCGTGCAGGTAAAGCGCTGAAAGACGCGGTAAACTAAGAGTGATCCCCCCAGGGGATGTGACAAAGTACAAGGGCGCATCATCAGATGTGCCTTTTTTATTTGTGATCCGGGACTTTCTACACGTTGTGGGCTGACAATTGCCCCCGTTTCTTGTCACAATAGGTCTTTCCGCGCAGCGTTCTGGAAACGCTATGCTGCGTGAGGTTTTACATCACCTACAGCGGAGTGTGGTTACACCATGATGGACAGCTTACGCACGGCTGCTAACAGTCTCGTGCTCAAGATTATTTTCGGTATCATTATCGTGTCGTTCATTTTGACCGGCGTGAGTGGTTACCTGATTGGCGGAAGCGATAACTACGCCGCAAAAGTGAATGGCCAGGAAATCAGCCGCGGGCAGTTTGAGAATGCGTTTAACAATGAACGCAACCGCATGCAGCAACAGTTAGGCGATCAGTTCTCTGAACTGGCGGCGAACGAAAGCTACATGAAAACGCTGCGTCAGCAGACGCTGAACCGTCTTATCGACGAAGCGCTGCTGGACCAGTATTCCCGCGAACTCAAACTGAACATCAGCGATGAGCAGGTCAAGCAGGCTATCTTCGCAACGCCAGCTTTCCAGGTCGACGGTAAATTTGATAACAACCGCTACAACGCGATTGTTAACAAGATGGGAATGACGGCCGATCAGTACGCGCAGGCGCTGCGTAACCAACTGACGACGCAACAGGTGATCAACGGCGTTGCAGGCACCGAGTTTATGCTTAAGGGCGAAACTGACGAACTGGCGGAGCTGGTTGCCCAGCAGCGTGTCGTTCGTGAAGCGACGATCGATGTGAATGCCCTGGCGGCGAAGCAGCAGGTTACCGATCAAGAAGTTTCCAGCTACTACGAGCAGAATAAAAATAGCTTTATGATGCCGGAGCAGTTCCGCGTGAGCTACATCAAGCTGGATGCCGCGGCGATGCAGGAGACGGCCAGCGATGCCGATATCCAGGCGTATTATGACCAGCACCAGGATCAGTTCACTCAGCCGCAGCGTAACCGTTACAGCATCATTCAGACCAAAACGGAAGATGACGCGAAAGCAGTACTGGATGCACTGAACAAAGGCGGTGATTTTGCCGCCCTGGCGAAAGAGAAATCCGCTGACATCATTTCGGCCCGTAACGGCGGGGATATGGGGTGGCTGGAAGACGCCACGACCCCGGATGAGCTGAAAAATGCCGGCCTGAAAGAAAAAGGCCAGTTGTCTGGCGTCATCAAATCGTCTGTCGGTTTTCTGGTAGCGCGTCTGGATGACGTCCAGCCTGCGAAAGTCAAGCCGCTGAGCGAAGCGCGTGACGACATTGCCGCGAAAGTGAAGCAAGAAAAAGCGCTGGATGCGTACTATGCGTTGCAGCAGAAAGTGAGCGATGCGGCGAGCAATGACAATGAATCTCTGGCGGGCGCAGAACAAGCCGCTGGCATGAAAGCCGTTGAGACAGGCTGGTTCAACCGCGACAGCTTACCGGAAGAACTGAATTTCAAACCGGTTTCTGATGCGATCTTTAATGGTGGTCTGGTAGGGCAGAACGGTACGCCGGGTAACAACTCCGACATTATCACCGTTGATGGCGATCGTGCCTTCGTACTGCGTGTTGCCGAGCACAAAGCAGAAGCGGTTAAACCGCTGGCTGAAGTGAAGGACCAGGTGACTGCGCTGGTTAAGCACAACAAAGCGGTGCAACAGGCGAAACTGGATGCGGACAAACTGCTGGTTGACCTGAAAGCCGGTAAAGGTGATGAGGCGATGAAAGCGGCTGGTCTGAGCTTTGGTGAGTCTAAAACGCTGAGCCGTACGGGTCAGGATCCGGTGAGTCAGGCTGCATTTGGTCTGAGCCTGCCTGCGAAAGACAAGCCCGTCTACGGTGTTGCCAATGACATGCAAGGTAACGTGGTTCTGCTGGCGCTGGATGCTGTGAAAGCGGGTTCAATGCCGGAAGAACAGAAAAAAGCGATGGTTCAGGGGATCACCCAGAACAACGCGCAAATTGTCTTTGAAGCACTGATGAGTAACCTGCGTAAAGCGGCGAAAATTAAAGTGGGTGATGCGCTGGAACAGCAGCAGTAATCGAGACGCTTCGCAAAAATTTGCAAAAAGTTGTAATCCCCAAAGGCCGCTTTCGCGGCCTTTTCCATTTCTGATATTTGCCATTTGTTCCTGTTTCTTCGCCCCGTTATCGTGGCTTCGCTGTTAATAAACAAGGAGAAACAGTATGAAACGTGGAATCAAAACTTTGCTGGTAGCGCTGTCTCTGACCTGTACTGGCGTGACAGGCAGTGCGCTGGCCGCTGAGTCAGCGGTAAAAAATCCGGCAGTACAAACTAAGGCTGAGGCACCTGCTACGGCGCAAACTAAAGCGTCAGTCCCTGCGAAAGCCAGTGATGAAGAAGGCACCCGGGTGAGTATCAATACTGCTTCAGCAGAGGAATTAGCGCGGGCAATGAATGGCGTTGGGCTGAAAAAGGCGCAGGCTATCGTCAGCTACCGGGAAGAGTACGGCCCGTTTAAAACCGTTGATGATTTAAAACAGGTGCCTGGGATGGGGAATTCTCTGGTGGAACGTAACCTGGCAGTTTTAACACTTTAATCACTTGCGTAGTGGCAAAAATTTGCCATGCTATAGAGGTCATACCAGTTGTGGCCTCTATACAGTCATCTTACCCATAAAAACAAACTAAGGTTTCTGCGCTATGCAAACACAGATTAAAGTCCGTGGTTATCATCTCGATGTCTATCAGCATGTCAACAATGCCCGCTATCTTGAGTTTCTGGAAGAGGCGCGCTGGGACGGCCTGGAAAACAGCGACAGCTTTCAGTGGATGACGGCCCATAACATCGCTTTTGTGGTGGTAAACATCAATATTAACTACCGTCGCCCGGCGGTGCTGAGTGACCTGCTGACCGTGACCAGTCAGGTGCAGCAAATCAACGGTAAGAGCGGTGTGTTAAGTCAGGTCATCACGTTGGAGCCAGAAGGACAAGTCGTGGTGGATGCGCAGATTACGTTTGTGTGTATTGATTTGAAAACGCAGAAAGCGCTGCCTTTGGAGGGGGAGTTACGCGAAAAGCTGGAGCAGATGGTGAAGTAACGTCTTATTGCCTGAGAGGGCTTTGCTTACCAGGCCTACGGGATCATTATTCGTAGGCCGGATAAGGTGTTTACGCTGTCACCTGGCAAAACCGACAGAAATTACTTCAGTCCGGTTTTCTGCTTCATCGCCGCCATTACTGCAGGTTTATCTGCCAGATAATGGGTCAGTCCGTTAGCTCGCAGGGTACAGGCGGCACAGTGCCCACAGCCGTCGCCTTTGATCCCGTTATAGCAGGTCAACGTCTCCTGACGTACAAGATCCAGTTTGCCCCAGTAATCGGCCAGCGCCCAGGTTTCGGCTTTATCAATCCACATTAATGGCGTTTCAAAGCGGATATCCTTTGCCATACCCAGGCTGACAGCGTGATTTAGCGCTTTGACAAATTCATCGCGGCAATCGGGATAACCGGAGAAATCCGTTTCACAAACACCGGTGATCACCGCCTCAGCCTTTAGCTGGTAGGCGTAGATGGCCGCCAGCGTCAAAAACAGGATATTGCGACCAGGCACGAATGTGTTGGGAATGCCATCCGCGTCCGGTTCGTAGTCCGGCACCGGAATGTTGTCGCGAGTCAGGCTGCTGATCGCCAGTTCGTTCAGTAGCGTGACATCGAGCACTTTGTGCGAACGGGCGCCGAGTTTTAAGGCCAGGTCACGTGCGACATCAATCTCAGCGCGATGGCGCTGACCATAATCAAAGGTGACGCAATGGACTTCATCATATTGATGTAGTGCTTGCGCCAGGCAGGTTGTGGAGTCCTGACCCCCACTGAATACTACGACGGCACGTTTCATGGCTTATCCTGAAAAATGATAAAACGCTATGGTAGCGTCTGAGGAGGATGCCGACCAGCTTCTTCATGATGAGGGGGCGGCAGCCATGCTTCGGTGAAGTCAAACCAGCCTCGTGCGTTGAGTCGGACCCCATTGACGCCCGGTGGCGCGCTAATGCGATAGTGGTAATTGAAGAGCGGTGTGAGCGTGGCATCATTCATCAGGTTTGCGAACACCTGCGCAAGTGCAGCATAACGATCTCTTTCGTCGGGTTGAATCTGTAGCGCATCCAGCGTTGCCTGCAGATGGGAAAAGGCGGGAGCGTCTAAGACATGCGGCCAGAGCTGATCGCAGCGTAGCCATTGCTCAAGCGTGTACTCTGGCGCTTCGCCAATAAGTCTGTCGCCCATCATCAAATCGGCATCCGCCAGAACAGCGCTGTTGTCCCAGTTCTTAGCATTATGAAAAATAAGCGTTAATTCACAGCCGAGCGTGGCCAGATAGTGTTTGAGCTGTTCTGCCATGGTATGCAGCTCAACGGGCAGATGGTAGACCAGCGTGAGCCTTTCCGGCAGTTCTACCTCATCCAGGCTTTCCCACTGGGGCATGGTCCAGTCGGGCAGTAACGCCTGGCTCGGCGTAATCAAATTTTCATCAACAGGCAGTGTTTGCAGGAGCGATGTGTGATGAATGATATCCACCAATCTTCTCGCCTGTTGCACGCTCAGCCTCGCCCCTTTCTTGAGTGTTAAATAGCAAAATCCGAGGCTGATGCCGCTACTCACCTGAGTGAGCGTGGTCAGCTCTTCTCGTTTCCCGATCGCGATCTGCACTGGGTGACGGCAACTGGTCCCCAGGTCTTGTGCGAAAAGTTGCGGTGTTATCCAGTATTCAACCGCCTTTAGCAGCGGGTGGCTCCGATGATAATGATCGTGACTTTCAAGGCGGACCAGCTCCGGCGTAAATAATGCCAGCCGGAAAGGACCGGTACCGACCAGCGGTTGCTGTGGATGCGCCAGATGGCTGCAGTAGCTCGCCAGGCGGTGCGCCAGCCAGTAATCAGGTCGATGCAGAATGAACGTCAGACATTGCGGGTGGCTAATCTCAATACGCTTCACGCTAATGAATAATTTATTGAGCGCCGGGAGGTTGAGCAGCATCAGTAGCCGTTCATGTAGCTGCGAGGTTGCCACCACATCGCCATTGTGCCAGTAAAGTGTCGAGCGAATATAAAAATCCCAGCGTAACCCATCGGGGGAGACATCCCAGTGATGTGCCAGGTCTCCGCAAGGACGCTGATTATGACTGTCGAAGCGGGTTAATCCGGAGAAAATCTGCCCGGCAAGATGTTGTTCCGCGCGCCCGGGGAGGAATCCAGGATGGAGCGGATCAAGCGGACGATAATAGGGAATACGTAGCGTCGGCGTATCGTTTTGCCATTGCCCGCCCATAAACGGTTGCAACATTGTGCGCAGTTCGCCTGGCGCCAGTTGCGCCAGCTCCAGCACATTGAGTTGCTGCCCTTTCTCCAGCGCTTGCTCCATCATGGTATTGCGCAATGATTCTGGCGTGACCAAAAAACGGAGTTGCCCGCGTTTACCCCGCCCGGACTGCGACTCCCACGTCAGCCATCCTGCGTCCTGCGACTGGCGCAGCAGCGTCCGCACATGACGTTCGCTACAAAAACAGCGTTCAGCCAGTTCGCTCACGGTCACAAGCTGAGGTTCGCCAGCGGAAGGTTGCCAGAGGCGCTGGTATTGTTTGAGTCGATTGAGAAGTCGCATAAACCCGGAACAATTCCTTTTATCTATTCACTATTACTTCCGTATATATCAGGTGATACTGAACCACAAGTTAACTGTGTCACAGAGTGGAGAAAGAGATGGCTCGTCTGGCAGCATTTGATATGGATGGCACGCTACTGATGCCAAACCACCATTTGGGCGATGAAACCCTTTCAACACTGGCGCGGTTGCGCGAACGCGACATTACCCTGACCTTTGCGACGGGTCGACATGTACTGGAGATGCAGCATATTTTGGGCTCGTTTTCGCTGGAAGCCTTCCTGATCACCGGTAACGGTACGCGCGTTCATTCGCTGGAGGGCGAAGTGTTGCATCGCCAGGATCTTGACCCGGCCATCGCGGATATTGTGCTGCATCAGGCGTGGGACACGCAGGCCAGCATGCATATTTTCAATGACAATGGCTGGTTCACCGGACAGGAAATCCCGTCGATATTGCATGCGCACGTCTACAGCGGATTTCGGTATCAGATAGTGGATGTCAAACGGATCCCGGCCCACGAGGTGACGAAGATCTGTTTCTGTGGCGATCACGATGATCTGATCCGGCTTGGTATTCAATTGAACGACGCGCTGGGCGAGCGGGCAAACCTCTGTTTTTCCGCAGTCGATTGCCTGGAAGTGTTACCGTTAGGCTGCAATAAAGGTGCCGCCCTGAAGGTACTGAGCAATCATCTGGGTTTTACAATGGCGGAGTGTATGGCGTTTGGCGATGCCATGAACGATCGTGAAATGCTGGGGAGCGTCGGACGCGGTTTGATCATGGGTAACGCCATGCCGCAACTGATTGCCGAGCTTCCGCATTTATCGGTGATTGGGCATTGCCGTAATCAGGCTGTCTCTCACTATTTAACGCATTGGCTGGATAATCCACATCTACCTTATTCCCCCGAATGAGAGATCCCTTCCAGCAAGCCAGACATGAACAGTCATTGTCTGGCTTTTTTTATGCGGGTTTAGCGGACGTTCAGCATCCCGGCAAGTTCAGCCTGCCACGGCGCTAAATCGCCGATCTGCGCGCTGACCCAGGCCTGATTGTAGTAAGTGTCGAGATAACGTTCGCCGCTGTCACACAGCAACGTAACGAGAGAACCTGTTTCTCCGGCATCGCGCATACGGGCTGCGAGTTGCAGCGTTCCCCACATATTGGTGCCGGTTGAGGCCCCCACTTTACGACCCAACTGCGTTTCCAGCCAGTGCGCGGTCGCGATGCTGGCAGCATCCGGCACGCGCAACATCTCATCCACCACATCCGGAATGAAAGACGGCTCCACACGTGGACGGCCGATACCTTCGATTTTGCTGCCGACCGCACTGCGCAATGTGGCATCACGTTCCTGCCAGTAGGGTAAAAAGACCGAGTTTTCCGGGTCAACGACCATCAGACGCGTGTCGTAGCCCTGGCAGCGAATATAGCGGCCAATGGTGGCCGAGGTCCCGCCCGTGCCTGCGCTCATGACAATGTGTCTGGGCACCGGGTTTGGCTCGCACTGCATCTGACGAAAAATACTGTCGGCAATGTTGTTATTCCCGCGCCAGTCAGTCGCGCGTTCAGCATAGGTGAACTGATCCATATAGTGACCCTTCAGTTCACGCGCCAGCTGTTCTGAGGCGGCGTAAATCTCGCAGGCGCTTTCTACAAAATGGCAGCGACCGCCGTAAAACTCTATTTGTTCAACTTTGCGTTTTGCCGTACAGGAAGGCATGACGGCGATAAAGGGCAGACCCAGAAGGCGAGCGAAATAGGCCTCGGAAACTGCGGTTGAACCCGATGATGATTCAATGATTGGCGTACCTTCTTTGATCCAGCCGTTACACAGTCCGTACAGGAACAGTGAACGCGCCAGTCGATGCTTCAGACTGCCGGTGGGGTGCGTACTTTCATCTTTCAGATAGAGCTGAATCCCCGGGAACGCAGGCAGCGACAGCCGGATGAGATGCGTATCTGCTGAACGCTGGTAGTCAGCGTTAATTTCATTAATGGCGTTTTTAACCCAGGCGTTATTCATCGGTGTTTTCCATTTGTCATTTTGTGCCCAGATTAGCGGAAAGCACAGAAAAAATTGTTGCCATTTAACCTTTAAAATAGAATGTAAGGAGAAAATTCTTCTCTGTGAGGTGGGCATGTTAGATAAAATTGACCGTAAGCTGCTCGCCTTGCTGCAGCAGGACTGTACCCTCTCTTTGCAGGCGTTAGCCGATGCCGTTAATCTGACCACCACACCCTGCTGGAAACGACTAAAACGTCTGGAAGATGACGGTGTTCTGGTGGGCAAAGTTGCGTTGCTGGACCCTGAAAAGCTGGGGTTGGGCTTAACGGCCTTCGTGCTGATAAAAACGCAGCATCACAGCAGCGAATGGTACTGTCGATTCGTGACCGTGGTCACCGAGATGCCGGAAGTTCTGGGCTTTTGGCGCATGGCAGGTGAATACGACTATCTGATGCGGGTCCAGGTGGCGGACATGAAACGCTATGACGATTTCTACAAACGCCTGGTGAACAGTGTTCCCGGACTGTCAGATGTCACATCAAGCTTTGCGATGGAACAGATTAAATATACTACCGCTCTACCCATTGAATAATTCTCCCGGCGTTGATTGCCGGAAATCATGTCAGGAAAGAATACGTGCGATTATTTGTTCAATTAAGCTGGTACTTTCGCCGGGAGTGGCGTCGCTATCTCGGTGCTGTTGCCCTGCTTATCATCATTGCTATCCTGCAACTGATCCCGCCTAAGGTGGTCGGCATTGTCGTGGATGGCGTAAGCGCACAACGCTTTACCACCGAACAGGTGTTGATGTGGGTGGGAACCATCGCGCTGATTGCTGTCGTGGTCTATTTATTACGCTACGTCTGGCGCGTTCTGCTGTTTGGGGCGTCCTATCAACTGGCCGTGGAGTTGCGTGAAGATTATTACCGTCAGCTCAGTCGTCAGCATCCTGAATTTTATCTACGACATCGCACCGGGGATTTAATGGCGCGCGCCACCAATGACGTGGACCGCGTGGTATTTGCCGCCGGGGAAGGGGTGTTAACGCTGGTGGACTCACTGGTCATGGGCTGTGCCGTATTGATTGTGATGTCCACGCAAATCAGCTGGCAGCTGACGCTGTTTGCCTTGTTACCGATGCCGATTATGGCGCTGATGATTAAGCGCTACGGCGACCGGCTACACGAGCGTTTCAAGCTTGCGCAGGCGGCATTTTCCAGCCTTAACAATCGGACTCAGGAGAGCCTGACCAGCATTCGGATGATCAAAGCGTTTGGTCTGGAGGACCGGCAGTCGGCGCTTTTTGCGGCCGACGCGGCGGATACCGGCAAGAAAAACCTGCGAGTCGCCCGTATCGACGCCCGATTTGATCCGACGATTTATATTGCCATTGGTATGGCAAACCTGCTGGCGATTGGCGGCGGCAGTTGGATGGTGGTCCATGGCGCGTTGACGCTCGGGCAACTGACCAGCTTCATGATGTATCTCGGTCTGATGATCTGGCCGATGCTGGCGCTGGCGTGGATGTTTAATATCGTTGAGCGAGGCAGCGCCGCTTATAGCCGAATTCGCGCCATGCTGGCGGAAGCACCGGTGGTGAATGATGGTGCAGAGCCCGTACCGGAAGGGCGTGGTGAGCTGACAGCGGCGATTGGCGAGTTCCGTTATCCGCAGGCGGCGCATCCCGCGTTGGGAGAGGTCCATTTTCACCTCAAGCCCGGCCAAATGCTGGGGATTTGTGGACCGACAGGCGCCGGGAAAAGCACGGTACTTTCGTTGATCCAGCGTCATTTTGACGTCACGCAAGGTGATATCCGTTTTCACGGCATTCCGCTGACACAGTTGCAACTGGATAGCTGGCGTAGCCGACTGGCCGTGGTCAGCCAGACACCGTTTCTGTTTTCAGATACGGTCGCCAACAACATTGCGCTGGGATGCCCAAACGCGACGCAGGACGAAATTGAACATGTTGCACGTTTAGCCTGTGTTCATGAGGACATTTTACGTTTGCCACAGGGTTACGACACCGAAGTCGGCGAACGTGGGGTCATGCTTTCCGGCGGGCAAAAACAGCGTATTTCCATTGCCCGTGCGCTGTTGCTCAATGCGGAGATCCTGATTCTGGATGATGCTCTGTCGGCCGTGGATGGTCGTACGGAGCATCAGATTTTGCATAACCTGCGCCAGTGGGGAGAGGGGCGTACGGTGATCATTAGCGCGCACCGCTTGTCCGCCCTGACGGAAGCCAGCGAAATTATCGTGATGCAGCATGGGCACATTGCTCAGCGGGGCGAGCATGACGATTTAATCCAGCAACCCGGCTGGTATCGCGACATGTACCGTTATCAGCAGTTAGAAGCCGCGCTGACGGACGCCCCTGAAATGCCAGAGGAGGCGGCGAATGCGTAGTTTTGGACAGTTATGGCCAACGCTGAAAAGGCTGCTGGCGTACGGTTCTCCGTGGCGAAAACCGCTTTCCATTGCGGTGGTCATGCTCTGGGTCGCCGCGGTGGCGGAAGTGAGTGCACCGCTGCTTATCAGCTATTTCATTGACCATCTGGTGGCGAAAAACAATCTGCCGTTGGCAATGGTGGCGGGGTTGGTAGCGGCCTACATTGGCTTACAGCTGCTGGCGGCCGGTCTGCATTATGCGCAGTCGCTGTTGTTTAATCAGGCAGCCGTTGGCGTCGTGCAACAACTGCGTACCGACGTGATGGACGCGGCGCTCCGCCAGCCGTTGAGCGAGTTTGATACCCAACCTGTCGGGCAGTTGATCTCTCGCGTCACCAATGACACCGAAGTGATCCGCGACCTTTACGTTACGGTGGTGGCGACGGTGTTGCGCAGCGCCGCGTTGATTGGCGCGATGTTAGTGGCGATGTTCAGCCTGGACTGGCGCATGGCGCTGGTGGCGATGGCGATTTTCCCCGCCGTGCTGGTGGTGATGGTGATTTACCAGCGTTACAGCACGCCGATCGTTCGCCGTGTGCGAGCGTATCTGGCGGATATCAATGACGGTTTCAATGAAGTCATCAACGGCATGAGCGTTATTCAGCAGTTTCGCCAACAGGCGCGCTTTGGGGAACGCATGGGAGAGGCCAGCCGTTCGCACTACATGGCGCGGATGCAGACTCTGAGGCTGGATGGCTTTTTACTGCGCCCGTTGCTGAGTCTTTTCTCGGCGCTGATTTTGTGTGGACTGCTGATGTTGTTCAGTTTTACGTCGGCGGGCACCATCGAAGTCGGGGTGTTATATGCGTTTATTAGCTACCTCGGGCGGCTGAACGAGCCGTTAATTGAACTGACGACGCAACAATCCATGTTGCAGCAGGCGGTTGTGGCGGGGGAGCGCGTTTTTGAACTGATGGATGGCCCCCGTCAGCGTTATGGTGACGATAACAGACCGCTGCGGAGCGGGAGAATCGACGTTGATCATGTTTCGTTCTCCTACCGTGACAATAATCTGGTGCTGCAGGACGTCAGCCTGTCAGTGCCTTCCCGTGGTTTTGTGGCACTGGTCGGGCATACCGGGAGCGGTAAGAGTACGCTCGCCAGCCTGTTGATGGGCTACTATCCGCTGACTCAGGGCGAGATTCGTCTGGACGGGCGGCCACTCTCTACGCTGGGTCACAGCGTTCTGCGTCAGGGCGTGGCAATGGTGCAGCAGGATCCGGTGGTGATGGCCGATACGTTCCTGGCAAACGTCACGCTGGGCCGCGATATCTCGGAAGCGCGCGTCTGGCAGGCGCTGGAAACCGTCCAGCTGGCGGAACTGGCGCGCGGCCTGAGTGACGGTATCCATACGCGTCTGGGCGAGCAGGGAAACACCTTGTCGGTGGGGCAAAAGCAACTCCTGGCGCTGGCGCGCGTGCTGGTTGAGACGCCTCAAGTGCTGATCCTGGATGAAGCGACGGCCAGTATTGACTCGGGGACCGAACAAGCGATTCAGCAGGCGCTGGCGGCTGTTCGTGAGCACACAACGCTGGTGGTGATTGCGCACCGGTTGTCGACGATCGTCGAGGCTGACACCATTCTGGTGCTGCATCGCGGTCAGGCGGTTGAATGTGGCACCCATCAACAATTGCTGGCAGCGCAGGGGCGTTACTGGCAAATGTATCAATTACAGTTAGCCGGGGAAGAGCTGGCCGCCAGCGCGCGTGAGGAATCGCTTACCGCCTGATGCACCAGCGTTGCCCGCCACTCCCGCGGGCGGTGCAAAAATGAAACGCATCATGCACTGGCATGGTGCGTTTTTTGTTTCCCGCTTCGCTTATGACGCACTTTACATTTCTCCCTCTCTGGTTTGTTGCCTGTTTTTTGTGCAGTCTCGTGCCGGAATGGCGCATTTCTCAATGTGGCACACCCCTTGCAACAGTTCCTTCGTGTCGCTGCAGCTATTACCCATTTCAGACAGGAGGGGATCTATGAAGCTGGTTACCGTGGTAATCAAACCGTTCAAACTGGAAGACGTTCGTGAAGCGCTGTCTTCCATAGGCATTCAGGGGTTAACGGTCACTGAAGTGAAAGGTTTTGGGCGTCAGAAAGGGCATGCCGAGCTGTACCGCGGCGCGGAATACAGCGTCAACTTTCTACCAAAGGTAAAAATTGATGTGGCCATCGCGGACGATCAGCTTGAGGAGGTGATCGATATCATCAGCAAGTCTGCGTGGACCGGAAAAATTGGCGACGGCAAAATTTTCGTTGCTGAACTGCAACGCGTTATTCGTATTCGTACCGGTGAAGCCGACGAAGCGGCACTGTAACTTTCAGGCTACACAGTGATAGGAACGAAAAAATGAAGATAGCAACGATGAAAACGGGCCTGGCTTCACTGGCGCTGCTGCCAGGTCTGGCGATGGCGGCTCCTGCGGTCGCCGACAAAGCCGATAATGCCTTTATGATGATTTGTACCGCGCTGGTGCTGTTCATGACGATCCCCGGCATTGCCCTGTTCTACGGTGGTTTGATTCGTGGAAAGAACGTGCTGTCAATGCTCACCCAGGTCACCGTGACGTTTGCGCTGGTCTGTATTTTATGGGTTGTTTACGGCTATTCGCTGGCCTTTGGCGAAGGCAATAATTTCTTCGGTAACTTCCACTGGACGATGCTGAAGAATATTGAACTCACGGCGGTGATGGGCAGTTTCTATCAGTATATTCACGTTGCGTTCCAGGGGTCGTTCGCCTGTATCACTGTTGGGCTTATCGTGGGGGCATTGGCTGAGCGTATTCGTTTTTCCGCGGTGCTGATTTTCGTAGTAGTCTGGCTGACGCTTTCCTACATTCCTATTGCGCACATGGTGTGGGGCGGCGGTTTGCTGGCATCGCATGGCGCGCTGGATTTCGCGGGCGGCACCGTGGTGCATATTAACGCGGCGATTGCCGGTCTGGTTGGCGCCTATCTGATTGGCAAACGCGTCGGTTTTGGCAAAGAGGCGTTTAAACCGCATAACCTGCCGATGGTCTTTACCGGCACGGCGATCCTGTATGTTGGCTGGTTCGGTTTTAACGCCGGTTCCGCCAGTGCGGCGAATGAGATTGCGGCGCTGGCTTTCGTCAACACCGTGGTGGCAACGGCGGCGGCGATCCTCGGATGGATATTTGGCGAATGGGCGCTGCGCGGTAAACCGTCTCTGCTGGGGGCCTGTTCTGGC
Source organism: Citrobacter sp. GW821-FHT07H02 (assembly GCF_059418505.1). Lineage (NCBI taxonomy): Bacteria > Pseudomonadati > Pseudomonadota > Gammaproteobacteria > Enterobacterales > Enterobacteriaceae > Citrobacter > Citrobacter sp. GW821-FHT07H02. The sequence continues at coordinate 98,975 of NZ_JBWKPZ010000001.1, forward strand.
GCGATTGCCGGTCTGGTTGGCGTCACGCCTGCCTGTGGCTACATCGGTGTCGGCGGCGCGTTAATTATTGGCGTTGTGGCGGGTCTGGCGGGATTATGGGGCGTGACCATGCTTAAACGCCTGCTGCGCGTTGACGATCCTTGCGATGTGTTCGGCGTTCACGGCGTATGCGGTATCGTCGGGTGTATCCTGACTGGGGTCTTCGCGTCTGACTCGCTCGGCGGCGTGGGCTTTGCCGAAGGCGTCACGATGGGGCATCAGGTGCTGGTCCAGTTAGAAAGTATTGGCATTACAATCCTCTGGTCCGGCGTGGTCGCGTTTATCGGTTACAAACTGGCGGATTTAACCGTGGGGCTGCGCGTACCGGAAGAACAAGAGCGCGAGGGGCTGGATGTGAACAGTCACGGCGAGAATGCCTATAACGCGTAACGCAGATTGCCCGGTGGCGCTGTCGCTTACCGGGCCGACAAAAAGCCGGATAAGCGTCAACGGCATCCGGCTTTTTTCAATTGTGATTACGCATGACCCCTTCCTGCACGGTAGACGCGACCAGCACGCCGTCCTGCGTGTAAAACTCACCGCGCACAAAGCCGCGGGCGCTGGAAGCAGAGGTGCTCTCTACGCTGTACAGCAGCCATTCATTCATATTGAACGGACGATGGAACCACATGGAATGATCGATGGTGGCAATCTGGATGCTTTTTTCGAGAAAACCAATACCGTAAGGCTGCAACGCCACGGGCAGGAAATTAAGATCGGAGGCATAGCCCAGCAAATACTGATGCGCGCGGAGGCTGTCAGGCATCGTGCCGTTTGCGCGGATCCAGACCTGACGCGTTGGCTCCGAAACATGGCCTTTTAGCGGATTATGAAATTCGACCGGACGAATCTCTAAGGGACGATCGCAGAGAAATTTCTCTTTTAACATCGGCGGCAGCAAATGCGCCACTGAGCGGGCAATTTCGGTTTCCGATTTCAGAGATTCCGGCCCTGGTGCGGCAGGCATTTTTTTCTGGTGCTCAAATCCCTCTTCCTGGCCCTGGAAAGAGGCGGTCATGTAAAAGATGGGCTTTCCGTTCTGGATTGCGGCCACCCGGCGGGCGCTAAAACTGTTGCCATCACGCAGCACTTCAACATCGTAAATAATCGGTTTCTGACTATCACCCGGGCGTAAGAAATAGCTGTGGAAAGAGTGTACATGGCGCTCTTCGGCGACGGTTTCCTTGGCGGCACACAGCGCCTGGCCGACAACCTGTCCACCAAAAACCTGACGTAACCCCAGGTCTTCACTTTGTCCCCGAAAGAGTCCTTCTTCAATTTTTTCAAGATTTAACAATGTCAGCAGATTTTTCAGTGCCAGACTCATACTTACTCTCCAGGTAATGACGGCGCCGCAGCGAGATAGCCACAGTATAACGCAATTTTAAAAGTGGTCCGATGGGTGCAATAGTCTGAATAACTGACTTATTTCAGGAAAAAATAGGTAATTTGTGCCAAACTTAATCACGTTATGTTTTTGTTAACCGTGCTCTGTCGAGGAAAAAACCGCGCCGGAGCACGGGTGAGAAGGAGAATTTAATGAAACTTGTGCACATGGTCAGTGGTTTAGCGATGGCGGTTGCTCTGGCGGCCTGCGCAGACAAAAGCGCAGATGTCCAGACACCCGCGCCAAACCCAAGCACTTCTGGTGTGGCTGCGAAGCCTGCTATTCAGCAACCCTCGGTTTCAGGTACCGTCTGGATCCGTCAGAAAGTGGCTCTGCCACCGGATGCTGTATTAACCGTGACACTGTCGGATGCCTCACTGGCTGATGCGCCGTCGAAAGTGTTGTCGCAGCAGGCGGTCCGTACTGAAGGCAAACAGGCGCCGTTTAGCTTCGTTCTCCCATTCAACCCGGCAGATGTACAGCCAAACGCCCGGATCCTGCTGAGTGCAGCGATCACCGTTAATGACAAACTGGTATTCATTACTGATACCGTGCAGGAAGTGATTAATCGGGGTGGGACCAAGGCCGATCTGACGCTGGTTCCGGTCCAGCAAACGGCAGTGCCGGTGCAGGCTGGCAGTGGGGCGATAGCAACGCCACCTACAGATTACTGATCTGAAATAAACCCTCTTCGACACGGAGAGGGTTAATACACCCAGCGGTATCGTTGTAAATCGATCTGCCCGCTCCCTGAAACCATCACCCCTTCCGACAATAAAGCCTGGCGTTGACGCTGAAGATCTGGACCGGTCAGCGAGATCGCGCCGTGGCGGTTAACGACCCTGTGCCAGGGGAGAGTGCTGCCTTCCGGCAACCGTTTTAACACGCCGCCGACCTGGCGAGCGGCACGGGGTGAACCCGCGAGCCGTGCGACATCACCGTAAGTGGTCACAAATCCTTCGGGAATAGAGGCGACAATTTGCCAGACGCGTTGGGGGAAAGAGTCTTGTATATCCATGGTGTATTCCTGCGCTAATCTTTCAGCATAATCCTCAATAGAGGCGGAGTGAAGCCTCATTGCGCAAGAAAGCAGCATCCGATGCAGGATCGGTTGCATTTACCGGGGACAGCAGTGATAATGCGCCTGCGCGTTGGTTAACAACGCTCTCAATGGGGGCTCTGTTGGTTCTCCCGCAACGCTACTCTGTTTACCAGGTCAGATCCGGAAGGAAGCAGCCAGAGCAGACGACGTGTGTGCCGGGATGTAGCTGGCAGGGCCCCCACCCAATTCTGCCGTCCGGCACATCAAATAATCTTACGTATTTTTCCCACACCGGTTTGAAAACGCAACCCGTCCCACAGGGGCTGTAACGTGCTGAATGCTGCGCGTAATGTGTCGTCCGGGTGGGTAAATGGCATCCGCAAGAAGCGATCGAAGGCGCCTGCCAGACCAAAGCGGGTGCCCGTGCCGAGCTGAATACCTGCGCTTTCGGCATGCGTAGCGAACTGGGTGGCTAAAGTATCAGGCAATTCCACCCAAAAAGAGAGTCCTCCCGCAGGCTGGGAAAACGTCCATTCCGGAAAGTGTGTACGCATCAGTTCACCGCATAACGCGCGCCGTCTGGCCAGTTGTTGCCGTCGTTCAGGAAGAAAGGTTCCGGCGTTTTCAATCAGCCAGGCGGTCGCCAGTTGTTCCAGCACGGGTGAACCCAGGTCGAACGTATCACGGGTTTGCACCAGCGCGGCAATGGTGCGTGACGATGCGCGAACCCAGCCCAGACGCAGTCCTCCCCAGAAACTCTTACCTGCTGACCCCAGCATAATAATGGGCGCATCGGCGTTGTAGCAGGGGAGCGGCGGTGGTGGAGGGGCATCAAACCAAAGATTCACCATCGTTTCATCCACCACCAGGGTTGTGCGTGTTCTGGCGGCAATATCCGCCACTATCTGGCGTGTCGCGTCATCCATACAGCGCCCGGTTGGGTTATGAAAATCCGGCATCAGATAGGCCATTCTGGGCGACGTTTGCGCAATAGTGGCGACCAGACCGGCGGTGTCCCATCCATGCTCAGGTAAAGAGACACCTACTGGACGACACGACGCGCCCTGAATAGCCGCGATGGCGAGCGGGTAGGTGGGGTGATCCACAACGACGCGGTCACCAGGTCCTGTCAGCAGACGCAGGATTAACGCCAGGCCACTCACCGCGCCATTGACGACCATTATCTCATCCGGGTGGGTGGGCAACCCTCGTTCGCAGTAGTGCCCGGCAATGGTTTCACGTAACGACAATAATCCCTGCGGCAAATAGCCCGAACTCAGCAGATGCTGGGGCATTGCACACAGCGCCTGGTGGTAGGCCTGGTGAATCTCCGGACCGGCACTCAGTGCGGCGGTGGACAGATCCAGCGCCATGCTGGTACTGGTGCGGGTAGGCACCCGGTGGATATGTTCTGGCAGGATGACACGCGAGCCACTCCCCTGACGGCTTTCCAGATAGCCTTCTTCACGCAGTTGCGCCAGCGCGCTGGCAATGGTGGTTCGGCTCACGTCCAGCACGGCGGCCAGTTCGCGCTCGCCGGGAAGACGGCTATCAAGTGCCAGACGACCATCCAGAATGAGCAGACGCAGCGCACTCGCAAGCTGGCGCCAGAGAGGGATACGTGAAGCGGTTTCCTGCCAGTGTCCGAGCAAGCGCTGCAGAGATTGGCTTCCATGACGGCGAGATGACATAACAGTCCACTTTTTGAAAACTGGACATTAATCATAGTGCCAATTACAGAGAAGATGAACGATATCTGGCGAGGAGGGGGAATTATGCTGCGTCGATTGGTTCAATTGTATCTGGGGCTGGCGCTTTACGGTGTTTCAACCGCCATGTTTGTGCGCGCGGATTTAGGTGCCGACCCCTGGAATGTCTTTCATCTCGGGGTGGCGAATCTGCTGTCGATGAACATCGGTATTGTGATGATTGGTGTTGGCGTTCTGGTCTTGCTGTTATGGATACCCCTGCGACAACGTCCAGGGCTTGGAACATTGAGCAACGTTATTGTCATCGGCCTGGCGGCAGATGCCGCCCTGGCGATCCTGCCGGGATTTGAATCTCTGCTCGTGCGCACGGTTTTGTTAGTTTCTGCGGTGATCGTCAATGCGCTGGCAACCAGTATGTATATTGGCGCAGGCTTTGGCGCCGGTCCGCGTGACGGCCTGATGACAGGGATTCATGCGCGCACCGGTTGGCCCGTGCGCACTATTCGTACGGCGATTGAAGTTTCCGTCTTGTTGAGCGGCTGGCTCCTTGGGGGCGCATTGGGTGTCGGAACCGTGCTGTATGCGCTGGCGATTGGACCGTTGATCCAGATTTGCCTGCCTTGGTTTCGTTATTCTCCAGCGGCGCGCATTCCGCTGCGCAATGCTTCTACGGCACAGTATCGCAATGGCGACTAAACTTAACTGCGACTGACGCGGCCAGAATTGTCTTGCCGTGCAGTAACACTTCGGAGGTTTATCTCATGAAGTATGTTGATGGTTTTGTGGTTGCCGTGCCTGCCGAAAACAAGGAGGCCTACGTAGCAATGGCGGCAAAAGCTGTCCCGCTCTTTAAGGAGTTTGGGGCATTACGCGTCGTTGAGTGCTGGGCCGATGATGTTCCGGACGGCAAACTGACCGATTTCCGGATGGCGGTGAAAGCAGAAGAGCACGAAGAAGTGGTCTTTAGCTGGATTGAATACCCCTCGAAAGAGGTTCGCGACGCGGCGAATCAAAAGATGATGTCGGATCCACGAATGAAAGAGTTTGGCGAGTCGATGCCGTTTGACGGCAAACGCATGATTTATGGCGGATTCTCTCCCATTCTGGATGACTGATGTGACTGGCTGTGCGGCGTGCCGCCAGCCACCCCGACATCACCGATGTTGTTCAACCCACAGGATAAACTCTGATTTTGGGAGGGCTTTACTGTAGAGCCAACCCTGACCGTATTGCACACCGTGCTCACGCAACCAGCTCTCCTGACGGGGAGTCTCAATACCTTCGGCTACCATCTCCAGCTTGAGGGTTTTTGCCATCTCAATGATGTGCGTCGTGACATTTTTATATTCCAGCGCATCGACAAACGACTTGTCGATTTTGAGGATATCCACTTCCAGATTCTGTAAGTAGCTAAGGCTGGAATAGCCCGTACCAAAATCGTCGATATAGATTGCGTGTCCTGCTTTACGGTATTGGGTAATGATCGGTGCGCAGGTTTTCGGGTCGGCAAACTCGCGTTCTGTCAGTTCCAGCGCGATTTGTGAGGGGGCAACGTGATACCGATTCAGCAGCTTGCTTAAATGCGACGGCAGCGTCTGTGAGGTCAGATCGCTGGACTCAAGGTTGATCGAAATATGCAGTCCGGGATGCTGTTGCAACCATTTCCCCATCTCCTCAAAGACGGTGTCGATAATCAGATGGCTGAGCGATTCTGACAGTCCTGTCTCTTCTGCCAGCGCGATAAAAATGTCTGGCGACAGGTAGCTGCCATCGGTTTGCGGCCAACGCGCCAGCGCTTCTGCGCCGACAACTTTACCGGTTCTTAATGAAACAATAGGCTGGTAGTGGACTTTTATATCACGATTTTGAATGGCATCCTGCAGGCGATGATGGGGCGACTGAATACGGCGCAGAATGCGCAGAATAAACGCGGCGCTCAGTAGACCTATTACAAGACCTACCGGGAGCCAAATAAGGGCCTGACGATACCAGTTTTTTTGCAGCGAAAGCGCGGAAGACCAGGTCACAATAGAAATGCGCATTTCCGGGAAAGGCTGGATATTATAGAGCGTCCCATTATTCTCCATATGCTGGTTCGCGGCTTGCTGCAATTGCTGAATAATCTCGGGTTTGAGGCGATCGCTGCTGGCGATCACGATGTTGTGTGCTTCCCCAATAATGGCCGCATCAATTTGCGAGGAACCAAAAGGGATCACGTCAATGAATGATGCAGGGTCAATCATCACGATGTAGCGATCTGTGCCCAACGCAACCATATAGCGCTTTATCCCTAAATCATTCTGTGCCGTTAGCCATGCACGGTAGCCACCCCGGAAGATTTTGCCAGGTTCAGGCAGTGCGGCGGCGTGGCTTTTTTGCTCCAGCGATGAACAGGCAGGAACATTATTCTCCAGATATAGGACTTCCTGAATGTAGCGGTTGCTATAGGATACCCGGCGCATCGCCAGTAAATGCGCATTGCTGCAAGGCTCGCCCTCGAAGCGCTCCATCTGCTTTAGCGCGAGTTTTCCCTGAGAGGCGACTTTATTTGCACGTAAAGCGACACCTGATGAATAGGTATTCAGCTCTTCAATAAATTTCTGTTCAACCTGACGATGTGCCAGCCAAAGGCTTAATCCAACAGGAACAAGGACAGATAAAATAAGCACACCCGTCACCAGGCCGGCCAGATGTCGTGTCGTCACGTTGCTACCTCTATTAACGAAGCGTAGGCAAAGTATATCTGATCGCGAAAGATCTCCTTTCGTTGATGTCGTTATTCTATGATTTTTTGGGATAACGTGTCTTCCATCGTCAGAAAAAGCGTCATTTTGGTTTAATTCCCCCTGTGTTAGCAAGGTTGAATTGTCGCTGTCGATAAAGTAATGTGATGTTATAACATTATATATGGGGCTGCTATGAAACCTGATATTCATCCTGTTTATCGCACTGTGGTATTCCATGACACCAGCGTGAATGCATATTTTAAAGTCGGTTCGACCATCCGAACTGAACGGGAAATCGAACTGGAGGGCGTGACATACCCGTATGTCACTATTGATGTTTCTTCCAAATCACATCCGTACTACACCGGAAAACAGAAAACGTTCGACAATGAGGGCAGCGCAGCGCGTTTCCAGAAACGTTTTGGGCATTTTATTGGAACAAAGCGGGGATAAGATGAAAGTAGTGAATTCACTTCGCAGTGCAAAGCAACGGCATCCGGATTGCCAGGTCGTCAGACGCAAAGGACGCGTGTATGTGATTTGTAAAACGAATCCGCGTTTTAAAGCGGTACAGGGGCGTAAAAAAAGACGTTAACGGTATTGCCAACATTTCAGGGAACCCGGTGCGCACCAGGGAAGGGGCGCACTTTTTCTGGCAACATGAGGGCTAAGGGGTTGCCTGAGCGCGTGTAAGCGTAAAAATATCGTAGAAAGAGAGTTCACCTTTACGCGATATCATTTTTTGCAGTTGCGCTTTATGGTCGCTGTCTACACGCGGGGAATGGAGAATGGCGGTGATAAGCGTGGGGGGAACAAAGCGTGTGTTATACCACTCACCGTTATAACAAACTCTAAAATCCAGCACGTCGATATCTTCGTAACGGTAGCGTGGCGCGACGTCAAAAAAGAAAAAGCCATTTAACAATACAAACAAGACCACCAGCAACCAGACGGAATCCACCAGAGTTTCGGACTGGAGCATCACGGCCAGCGTGGCAAACCAGGCGATATACATGCCGACAAACAGTCCAGGATGTTTGCGAATGAAGCTAATGCTAAAACGCGGTCTGTTATCGCGCTTTTCACGCGTGTTGAGATCGTCAATGGTTTCGGTAAGCAGGCGTTGTATTTCTGTCATCTTTTGCCTTCGTGATTTCAGCAACATTCAGGGGAACAGCCCATTTTAAAAGGGTGTACCGGATGAAAAAAGTAACAGATTAACCTCAATTTAGCATAACAGTTACATTTCACTTTACAGCGTTTTGATGACGCGAGCCGGATTCCCGCCAACCACCACATTTGCCGGAACGTCTTTAGTCACCACCGCGCCTGACGCAACAACCACATTATCACCGATGGTCACGCCAGGATTAATCACGGCGCGTCCGCCGATCCAGACGTTGTTTCCGATAGTGACGGGTTTTCCCAATTCCCTGCCGCTGTTGCGTTCAGTGGCGTCCAGCGGATGTGTGGCTGTATAGATATGCACACCGGGGGCAAGCATGCAGTTATCGCCGATATGAATGGGGCAGACATCAAGCATCACGCAGTCGAAGTTAGCGTAGAATTCTTTCCCGAGATAAATGTTATAGCCGTAGTCGCAGCGAAACGAGGGTTCGATACAGGCGCCATTTGCGCGCCCCAGTAATTCATTCAGGATTGCCTGACGTTCATGCTTTTCATCAGGCGAGGTGTGATTGTATCGATGGGTTAACTGACGTGCCCGCAGACTGTCTCTGCGTAAGGTCTCGTCTGCCGGGCGATACATCTCGCCAGCAATCATCTTTTGTTTTTCTTCACTCATCACGCGCTCTCCTGTGGTTTGCCTGAATGTCGCAATACAGTAAAACGCAGCACGTCGAAAGGGAACGTTCCCATTAGGCCGGTGTGATCCAGTTCACGTGAATAAACGTAAGAATTAACAGTAAATACGGAAAATTAGCCTGTCTGGCTGCACGCATGTCTTCCCTGAGAAATGCATAACCAATTAACGAATAAATTTCCAGACCGAGGTGGGGATCTTGTCGTAAAGCTTATTCATCGTCAATTCTGCGAGGCGGTGGTCTGCTGCTGAGTAAAATACAGCCAGTTCATTGTCAGATAATTCATATTTATTTTTCTCAATAACACGTTCAAGCGTGTCAATAGTCTGACAGCGTCGCAAGCGCATCAAATAATCAGTTTTAGTTAATGGTTTATCGGACATAAATCTTACCTATGATTGTAATAGTTTTTAACAAGACAAACTAACAGGATTAGCCCTGGTGGCGTTGACAAAACAGCGAAACAGGCGGTTTCCCGATTTTCGCCATTTCTGAAGATCCTGCGCATTAATGCCATAACTGCTGAACAACATAAACGTGTCGTCCAGATATTCATCTATCTGCGCAATCAGCTTATTGTCCTCATTGTACTTAATTTTATAATTAAGTGCGAAGGTTGCAATATGCTCTATCAGCTCATTAAGCTGGAGATTGATCGCCGATGTTGGGTCGTTAACCCAGCCATGGTTACTTTCTTCAAGGTTTGCAAGGCAGTCATGATACAGGGTTTCACAGAGAAACTTAAGCTGTGCGATATCATGTCTTTTGGGTGAGTATTCATCCATAACGCATCCCCTTCTTAGTGGCTTGAACTAACCGAACACCTTCGGGATGGATACAACTTACTGACCTGGAACTTACCCTCTCTCTTGATGATTTAACTATAATCCACTCTAAAAAAGATTTCATCGTCATATTACGAAAAATTACAATTAGGGCGAATTAGGTCACAGCAGCCAATTTTACCCATTTTAGCAGACATATGCGCTGGCGCGGAATGAGGAAAAATCTTTATTACGTTTGCAATTCATCAAGTTACCCCCTTTGGACGTCACAACTTGTGCTAACTGCTTGTCGCAACGTAGAAAGTACCAGGAATAGTCTTAATATTTCTTAATTAATAAGAATATAAAAAATTACCAAACAGTTCAGGAATAGCCTTTGGCAATCTATGGATTATATGCCTTATTTATCCTGGATAAAATAAATGAACTGACAATAAGCGTTTTTTATGAATTTTATCCAATAAAAAGGCCGCTTGCGCGGCCTTTGTTAAGAGGATGAATTAGTGATTCTCTACCGAATGGCTATGTTCAATGTCTTCATTCTTGCGGCTAAAGCGGCGGCGAACCACCACAAAGAAGACCGGCACGAAGAAGATTGCCAGAACGGTTGCGGTAACCATCCCGCCCATTACGCCTGTACCGACGGCGTTCTGCGCGCCGGAGCCTGCGCCGGAGCTGATTACCAGCGGCATAACCCCCAGGATAAACGCCAGAGACGTCATCAGAATGGGGCGTAAACGCATACGAACGGCGTCCAGCGTTGCCTCAATCAGACCTTTACCTTCTTTATCCATTAAGTCTTTGGCGAATTCGACGATCAATATCGCGTTCTTCGCCGACAACCCAATGGTTGTCAACAGGCCTACCTGGAAGTAAACGTCGTTGGTCAGGCCGCGGAAGGTGGCGGCAAGCAATGCACCGATAACACCCAGCGGAACCACCAGCATGACGGAGAACGGAATTGACCAGCTCTCGTACAGCGCTGCCAGACACAAGAACACGACAATCAGTGAAATTGCATACAGGGCAGGGGCCTGGTTGCCTGACAAGCGTTCCTGATAAGACATACCTGTCCAGTCATAACCGATACCGGATGGCAGTTTACTGGCCAGCTGTTCCATCATCGCCATGGCTTCACCGGTACTCTTACCTTCTGCAGCCTGGCCGAGAATTTCCATTGAAGGCAGGCCGTTATAGCGTTCCAGACGCGGTGAACCGTATTCCCAGCGAGAAGTGGAGAAGGCGGAGAACGGTACCATCTGTCCATTGCTACCACGCACATACCAGTTACCAATATCTTCCGGCAACATACGGTATTTGGCTTCAGACATGACGTAAACTTTCTTCACACGACCGCGGTCGATAAAGTCGTTTACGTAGCTTCCGCCCCAAGCTGCGCCAAGCGTTGTATTAATGTCACTGATAGAAACGCCAAGTGCCTGCGCTTTTTCCTGATCGATGTCGATCTTGAATTGCGGCGTATCTTCCAGACCGTTAGGACGTACGCCAACCAACAAATCAGGATGCTTAGCCACTTCGCCAAACAGCTGGTTACGCGCCTGGGTCAGTTTCTCGTGACCTAACCCCGCCTGGTCAATCAGCTGGAAGTCGAAGCCGGTCGCTGTACCCAGTTCAACAATCGCAGGCAGGTTAAAGGCAAATACCATGGCGTCTTTAATCTTCGAAAACGCCCCCATGGCACGACCTGTAATCGCCTCTACCTTGTTCTCTTTACCCGGACGTTGACTCCAGTCTTTCAGAGAGACGAACGCGATACCGGTGTTCTGACCACGACCCGCAAAACCAAAGCCGTTAACGGCAAAGACCGATTCAACGTTGTCTTTTTCTTTGGTCAGATAGTAGTCCGAGACTTCGTCCAGCACCTTCTGCGTACGCTCCTGAGTCGCACCCGCTGGTAGCTGGGCCATCGTCATGAATACGCCCTGGTCTTCATCAGGTAAGAAGGAGCTTGGCAGGCGAACGAACAGGTATGCCATACCAACCACAATGATCAGATAGAGCAGCAGATAACGACCGGTGCTGCGCAGAATGTTGCCTACGCTGTCGGTGTAATGGTTCGTACTCTTATCAAACATGCGGTTAAACCAGCCGAAGAAGCCTTTCTTGCCTTCGCCGTGATCGCCTTTGGCGATAGGTTTGAGCATGGTGGCGCACAGGGCTGGCGTCAGGATCAAGGCCACCAGTACCGACAAGGCCATTGCCGAAACGATGGTGATAGAGAACTGACGATAAATTGCACCGGTGGAGCCGCCAAAGAAGGCCATCGGAATAAATACCGCAGACAGTACCATCGCGATACCGACCAGTGCGCCTTGAATCTGGCTCATGGATTTACGCGTGGCTTCTTTTGGCGGCAGGCCTTCTTCCGCCATAACACGTTCAACGTTCTCGACCACCACGATGGCGTCATCCACCAACAGGCCGATGGCGAGCACCATCCCGAACATCGTTAGGGTGTTTATCGAGAAGCCGAATATCGCGAGGATGGCGAAGGTACCCAACAGGACCACCGGAACAGCAATGGTCGGAATCAGCGTCGCGCGGAAGTTCTGCAGGAACAGATACATTACCAGGAACACGAGGATGATAGCTTCCGCAAGCGTTTTCACCACTTCGTGAATAGAGATCTTCACGAAGGGGGTGGTGTCATACGGGTAAACAATCTTCAGACCCGATGGGAAGAACGGCTCCATCTTTTTCAGTTCGGCACGGATCGCCGCAGCGGTATCCAGCGCGTTTGCGCCGGTCGCCAGTTTGATCCCCAGACCGGAGGCTGGTTTACCGTTGAACTTAGCAATAATGTCGTAGTTCTCGCCACCCAGCTCCACTTTCGCGACGTCACGCAGGCGAACCTGAGAACCATCCTGATTCACTTTCAGCAGAATTTTGCTGAACTCATCGGCGGAGGTCAGACGCGTTTGCGCGATAATTGATGCGTTAAGTTGCTGGCCTTTCACCGGCGGCGTACCACCCAACTGACCGGCAGCAACCTGGGCGTTTTGCGCTTTGATTGCGGTAATCACATCAACCGGCGTCAGCTGGAAGTCGTTCAGTTTGTTCGGGTCCATCCAGATACGCATTGCGTACTGAGAACCGAACAGCTGAACGTCACCCACACCGGACGTACGGCTGATGGCGTCTTTCATGTTGGCACCGACGTAATCCGAGATATCTTCCTGAGTCATGGTGCCGTCAGTGTTAATGACGCCCACGACCATCAGGAAGCTACTGGATGATTTCTCAACGCTAACACCCTGTTGCTGAACTTCCTGAGGAAGTAACGGCATTGCCAGTTGCAGTTTGTTCTGCACCTGAACCTGTGCGATATCCGCATCGGTACCAGACTGGAAGGTTAAGATGATCTGCACGGTACCCGTGGAGTCACTGTTTGAGGACATGTACATCAGGTTATCGATACCGTTCATATTCTGTTCGATAACCTGTGTCACAGTGTCCTGCACTGTTTTGGCATCCGCGCCAGGGTAGGTCGCGGATATCGATACTGCTGGCGGCGCAATCGTAGGATATTGCGCTACTGGCAGCTTGAGGATCGCGAGTCCCCCTGCCAACATGATGATGATGGCGATCACCCACGCAAATATAGGGCGATCGATAAAGAAATTAGGCATGTCTTAACGGCTCCTGTTTAAGTTAAGACTTAGACTGTTCAGGCTGGCTTCCGCTCGCGGCTTGCTGTTCGTTATCAGCAGCCACTTCTTGTGCTTTTACCTGCGCGCCAGGACGCACTTTTTGCAGCCCACTTACAATCACGCGGTCGCCCGACTTAAGACCTTCAGTCACCAACCACTTGTCGCCGATCGCCTGAGTAGCGACGATCTGACGGGTTTCCACTTTGTCATCCGCACCAACAACCAACGCACTGGCTTCACCACGCGGGGTACGCGTCACACCCTGCTGCGGAACCAGAAGTGCGGTTGGATTCGTCCCTTCTTCCAGACGCGCACGAACGAACATGCCTGGCAGCAAGGTGTGATCCGGGTTCGGGAAGATAGCGCGTAACGTAATCGACCCAGTGGTTTGGTCAACGGTCACGTCAGAGAACTCCAGCGTACCGGATTGCGGGAATTTAATACCGTCGTTGGTAACCAGATCGACCTTGGCTTTCCCGTTCTCCTGCTTCAGCGTGCCATTCGCCAACTCTTGCTTGAGACGCAGGAAATCATTGCTCGACTGTGTCACATCGACATAGATAGGATCGAGTTGCTGGACGGTGGCAAGCGCAGTGGCCTGGCCATTCTGTACCAGTGCACCTTCAGTGACAGACGATTTACCAATGCGACCGCTGATAGGCGAAGTCACTTTGGTGTAGGCCAGATTGATACGTGCGGATTCGACGGCGGCTTTTGCGGCCACAACAGCGGCATTCGCCTGTTGTGCATCCGCCTGCGCGGTATCGTAATCCTGTTGACTGATGTACTTCGTGCCCAACAGTTTCTGGTAACGCTTAACGGTCAGCTGTGCGATGTTCGCCGCCGCCTGCGCTTTGGCTAAATCACCTTTTGCACTTTCGTAAGCTGCCTGATAAGTCGCAGGATCAATCTGATAGAGAGACACACCTGCTTCGACGTCACCGCCTTCCGTGAAATTACGCTTCAGGATAATACCGCTTACCTGAGGGCGAACTTCCGCAATACGGAAAGCGCTGGTGCGACCCGGGAGTTCAGTCGTTATCTGCAGAGGTTCAGTTTTGAGCGTCACAACTCCAACTTCTGGCTTCTGCTGGCCCCCTTTTTGGGCCTCTTTGTCGTCACATCCTGTTAGCGCTAAGCTGCCTGAGAGCATCAGAACGACCGCCAGAGGCGTTAACCCTCTGTTTTTGTTCATATGTAAACCTCGAGTGTCCGATTTCAAATTGATCAATGGTCTAGCCCATAAACCCATTACTGCGTTTATATTATCGTCGTGCTATGGTACATACATTCACAAATGTATGTAAATCTAACGCCTGTAAATTCACCAACATATGGCACGAAAAACCAAACAACAAGCGCTGGTAACACGACAACACATACTGGATGTAGCTCTGCGTCTGTTCTCGCAACAAGGTGTATCATCCACCTCGCTCGTGGAGATTGCAAAAGCTGCTGGCGTCACGCGCGGTGCAATCTATTGGCATTTCAAAAACAAGTCGGATTTATTTAGCGAAATCTGGGAACTATCAGAATCCAATATTGGTGAGCTTGAGATTGAGTATCAGGCAAAATTCCCCGACGATCCACTATCAGTATTAAGAGAGATTCTAGTCTATCTTCTTGAAGCCACTGTGACAGAAGAGCGCCGACGGCTGCTGATGGAGATTATATTCCATAAATGCGAGTTTGTTGGGGAGATGGTTGTCGTTCAGCAGGCCCAGCGAAGCATCTGTCTGGAAAGTTATGATCGCATTGAACAAACGCTAATGCATTGTATTAATTCGCAAATGCTACCCGAAAATCTTAACACCCGCCGGGCGGCGATATTAATGCGCAGTTATATCTCCGGCATAATGGAAAACTGGTTATTCGCCCCGCAGTCTTTTGACCTTAAAAAGGAGGCGCGCGATTATGTCGCTATTCTGTTGGAGATGTATCAATTTTGTCCAACGCTGCGGGTTCAGTTATCTGGCGAAACGCCCTGAAACCCTTTCCAGGAATTTTCCTGGACGCTTTTCATCCTGCTATTTTGTCTGTCTGAGCCGTGATATTCTTGCGGCCTGACTATTTTCGGTCGTTCTTTCGGTTCAGAAACCTTCATTCTCATGACTATGTTGCAGCTTAATAAACGTTTACAGCATCTTGTTTTTATAACCTTTTTTTTCTTCATCCTGCTGCTGTCCTGCCAGTCATCTGCATTTGCGCGCGCGCAATCGAATGGTGACCTGCCGACGAAAGCCGATGTGCAAAGCCAACTGGACGCGCTGAGCAAACAAAAAGACCTCTCTGCGCAGGACAAGCTGGTACAGCAGGATCTTCTTGAGACACTGGAGACGCTCGATAAAATTGAGCGGGTGAAAGATGAGACCGTTCAGTTGCGTCAGAAAGTGGCGCAGGCTCCGGAAAAAATGCGCCAGGCGTCAGATGCGCTCAATGCGTTGAGCGACGTCGACAACGATGATGAAACGCGAAAAACACTTAGCACACTCTCATTGCGTCAGCTTGAATTGCGCGTTGCGCAATTACTGGATGATTTGCAAAGCGCGCAAAACGATCTGGCGGCCTATAACAGCCAACTCGTTTCCCTCCAGACGCAGCCAGAGCGGGTACAAAACGCCATGTACACCGCCTCACAGCAGCTGCAACAAATTCGTAATCGACTGGATGGCACCAATGTGGGCGAAGCGGCGCTCCGCCCAAGCCAGCAGGTGCTGCTCCTGACGCAGCAAGTGTTGCTCAATGCGCAGATAGATCAACAGCGTAAGAGTCTGGAAGGCAATACGGTCTTGCAGGATACCCTGCAAAAGCAGCGTGATTATGTGACGGCAAACAGCAACCGACTGGAACACCAGCTTCAGCTGTTACAGGAAGCGGTAAACAGTAAACGCCTTACGTTGACGGAAAAAACGGCGCAGGAAGCGGTCAATCCGGATGAGACAACGCGTATTCAGGCGAACCCGCTGGTGAATCAGGAGCTGGAGATCAACCACCAACTGAGCCAGCGGCTGATCTCGGCCACGGAAAACGGCAACTCGCTGATGCAGCAAAATATTAAGGTCAAAAACTGGCTTGACCGCGCGCTGCAATCGGAACGCAATATTAAGGAACAAATCGCGGTTCTCAAAGGCAGCCTGCTGCTGTCTCGTATCCTTTATCAGCAACAGCAAACCCTGCCGTCAGCCGACGAATTGAAAGACATGACCAACCGCATTGCGGATTTGCGTCTTGAGCAATTTGAAGTCAACCAGCAGCGTGACGCGCTGTTTCAGAGCGATGCCTTTGTCGCCAAACTGGAAGAAGGGCACGCCAAAGAGGTTAATGATGAGGTTCACGACGCGCTGCTACAGGTGGTCGAAATGCGCCGCGAACTGCTTGATCAACTGAACAAACAGCTGGGCAATCAATTGATGATGGCCATTAACCTGCAGATCAATCAGCAGCAGTTAATGAGCGTCTCCAAAAACCTGAAAGAGATCCTCACTCAGCAGATTTTCTGGGTTAACAGTAACCGCCCGATGGACTGGGACTGGATTAAAGCCTTCCCGCAGACGCTGAAAGATCAGTTTAAGTCGATGAAAATCACCGTAAACTGGGAAAAGGCCTGGCCTGCGGTGTTTATTGCTTTTCTGGCGGGATTACCCTTATTACTGATCGCCGGTCTCATACGCTGGCGGCTGGGTTGGCTCAAAGCTTACCAGCAAAAATTAGCCGCAGCGGTGGGGTCATTGCGTAATGACAGCCAGCTCAACACGCCAAAAGCGATTCTCATTGATCTGATTCGCGCCTTACCGGTGTGTCTGGTCATCCTTGCCGCCGGTCTGATCCTGCTCACCATGCAGCTTAACATCAGCGATCTCCTGTGGGCGTTCAGTAAAAAAATGGCGCTTTTCTGGCTGGTGTTTGGTTTGTGCTGGAAAGTGCTGGAGAAAGAGGGCGTCGCAGTACGCCACTTTGGTATGCCAGCACAGCTGACCAGCCACTGGCGCCGCCAGATCGTGCGTATCAGCCTCGCGTTACTGCCCCTGAATTTTTGGTCTGTGGTGGCGGAGCTTTCGCCCCTGCATCTGATGGACGATGTGCTGGGTCAGGTAGTCATTTTCCTGAACCTGCTGCTGATTGCTTTCCTGGTGTGGCCGATGTGCCGCGAAAGCTGGCGCGACAAAGAATCGCATGGCCTGCGACTGGTCACCATCACGGTGTTATCAATCGTGCCTATTGCGCTGATGGTCTTAACGGCGACCGGTTATTTCTATACGACACTGCGTCTGTCAGGTCGCTGGATTGAAACTGTCTATCTGGTGATTATCTGGAACCTGCTGTATCAGACGGTACTGCGTGGATTGAGCGTTGCCGCCCGCCGTATTGCCTGGCGTCGCGCACTGGCGCGTCGTCAGAATCTGGTCAAAGAAGGCGCGGAAGGTGCCGAGCCGCAGGAAGAGCCGACCATTGCGCTCGAACAGGTTAACCAGCAAACGCTGCGTATCACCATGTTGCTGATGATCGCGCTGTTCGGCGTGCTGTTCTGGGCAATTTGGTCTGATTTGATCACCGTGTTCAGCTATCTCGATAGCATCACGCTCTGGCATTACAACGGTACGGAAGCGGGCGCAGCCGTGGTGAAAAACGTCACCATGGGCAGTCTGCTGTTTGCCATTATCGCCTCCATGGTGGCCTGGGCGCTGATCCGCAACTTACCGGGGTTACTGGAAGTGCTGGTGCTCTCGCGCCTGAAAATGCGCCAGGGTGCGTCTTACGCCATCACCACGATCCTCAATTATGCGATCATTGCCATTGGCGCAATGACGGTGTTTGGATCGCTTGGTGTGTCGTGGGACAAACTGCAGTGGCTGGCAGCGGCCCTGTCGGTCGGTCTTGGTTTTGGTTTGCAGGAGATCTTCGGTAACTTTGTTTCGGGTCTGATTATTCTGTTCGAACGCCCGGTACGTATTGGTGATACGGTCACAATTGGTACCTTCTCGGGAACGGTAAGCAAGATCCGCATTCGCGCCACTACCATTACCGACTTTGATCGTAAAGAGGTGATCATTCCGAACAAAGCGTTTGTGACCGAGCGTCTCATCAACTGGTCGCTCTCGGATACCACCACACGTCTGGTGATCCGTCTTGGTGTGGCCTACGGTTCGGATCTGGACAAAGTGAAAAAAGTGCTGTTGCAGGCAGCGGCGGAACACCCGAAAGTGATGCACGATCCAGAACCGGCGGTATTCTTTACCACCTTTGGCCCCAGCACGCTGGATCACGAGCTGCGTTTATATGTGCGTGAACTGCGCGATCGTAGCCATACGGTAGATGAACTGAACCGTGCTATCGATCGTCTGTGCCGTGAAAACAATATCGACATCGCCTTTAACCAGCTTGAAGTGCATCTGCGCAACGAGAAAGGGGATGAGGTGACAGAAGTGAAACGCGAGATCAAAGGCGACGATCCGACGCCAGCGATAGGGTAAACACGTTCTCTTCTTCCAGCAGCTCTCTTCCTATGAGGAGGCGAGCTGCTGAGTTTTCCTTTCATAGTCCCGCTTTATAATCTCCAGCGCTTTCAGCACCGTGTCGGGCGCGACGTTGTGCTCTTCTAATAACATAATCAAATCAACGGCCAGTTTGACCTCATCAGGGGCGTTTTCAAGCGACATAGCGTCTCCGGGGGTTAGCGGGTTAAACGTGCCAGAACGTTTTCTATTTTTTCCAGCGCGTGGCGACAGCGCGCCAGACGGGCCTCATAGGCTTCAACTTCACGATGCAATCTCTGTTGTTCATCCAGGCGAGTTGCCCTGGCGAGCAGGGCTTTACGCTCTTGGGTCATTTCCAGCAAACGGCGTTCAAATTGCTGGTGCTGAACCCGTTTGCGTTGCCAACGGGTGAGAGCCGGAGAGCCACTGTCCCATTCCCGGAGGGACCACGAGGCGGTTTCACGAGAGATCGCTTCCATCTGGGAGGCAAGATGCTCAGCGAGCCAGGCGATTTGGGGCAACTGCTGCTGATCAACGGCATGGCGCAGGGCGGTCAGGTTTTCCCCGGCTTCCTCGAGATAGGCCTGTAGCAATGTGCTGCGTGTATGAAAAAGATGGCGGTCAAAGCGAGGGCTGAGGGTTGCATGCAACGCCTGCGGAGCGCAACGCTGGCGCAGGTCAATGAGTTGCTCTTCCAGCTTCTGTAACAGCATGTCGGTTTTCAATTTAACACTCCGATGAAAATGATAACCGTTATGCTAAAGTAGCATTCAGGTGTTCCAGATACTCTTATTATGCAACGTATTATTTTAATCATTATTGGCTGGCTGGCGGTAGTGCTGGGAACATTGGGTGTTGTACTGCCGCTGTTGCCCACCACGCCTTTTATCTTGCTGGCGGCCTGGTGCTTCGCCCGTTCCTCGCCACGCTTTCACGACTGGTTACTCTATCGTTCGTGGTTTGGCGGATACCTTCGCTATTGGCAACAGCATCATGCGATGCCTCCTGGTGCCAAGCCTCGGGCGATCATCCTTATTTTGATTACCTTCGGCGTTTCTCTTTGGCTGGTCAATATGATGTGGGTCCGGATCCTGTTACTGGCAATTTTAAGCTGTCTGCTGATTTTTCTGTGGCGGATCCCGGTGATTGATGAAAAGCAACAAAAGCACTGAAGCACCATAATCGCTGTTGCAATTGTTGCCAACAGCCAGTAAATTCGACCGTTTTCGAGCACAGGCGCAGGCGGTCAAAGGTTAAACAATCGTTACCTTGACCCGATATGATTGCGCCGTGAGTAACACCGTTCTTAGCAGGCATACATCCATGACCGCGACTGCACAGCAGCTTGAGTTTCTTAAAAATAGCATCAAAAGCATTCACGACTACCCAAAACCGGGCATTCTTTTCCGCGATGTCACCAGCTTACTGGAAGACCCGAAAGCGTACGCGCTTAGCATTGAATTGCTGGTTGAGCGATACAAAGATGCGGGCATCACCAAAGTCGTCGGCACCGAAGCGCGTGGCTTCCTGTTTGGCGCGCCGGTAGCACTGGGCCTGGACGTTGGGTTTGTTCCCGTACGTAAACCACGTAAATTGCCACGTGAAACGATCGCTGAAAGCTATGAACTGGAGTACGGCACCGATCAGCTGGAAATTCACGTAGATGCCATCAAACCGGGCGACAAAGTTCTGGTCGTCGATGATCTGCTGGCAACAGGTGGAACCATTGAAGCGACCGTAAAACTGATCCGTCGTCTGGGTGGTGAAGTGACGGATGCGGCCTTCATCATCAATCTGTTTGATCTCGGCGGCGAGCAGCGCCTGGAAAAACAGGGTCTGACGTGCTATAGCCTGGTGCCTTTCCCGGGACATTGATTCAGGCTATCTGCGCCTGATGCATTAGCAAGAGACACAACCTCGCTGTATCTGCGAGGTTGTGTTAGCATTACCCCTTCGTGAATCCACCTTCCAGCGTTTCAGAGCCTGCCAATGAGTTATCAGGTCTTAGCCCGAAAATGGCGCCCACAAACCTTTGCTGACGTCGTCGGCCAGGAACATGTGCTGACCGCACTGGCGAACGGCTTGTCGTTAGGGCGTATTCATCATGCTTATCTTTTTTCCGGCACCCGTGGCGTCGGGAAAACCTCTATCGCCCGTTTGCTGGCGAAAGGGCTGAATTGTGAAACCGGCATTACCGCCACCCCATGCGGCGTGTGTGATAACTGTCGTGAAATCGAGCAGGGGCGTTTTGTCGATCTGATTGAGATCGATGCCGCGTCGCGCACCAAAGTTGAAGACACCCGTGACCTGCTGGATAACGTCCAGTACGCGCCTGCGCGTGGTCGTTTCAAGGTCTACCTGATCGATGAAGTGCACATGCTGTCGCGCCACAGCTTTAACGCGCTGCTCAAAACCCTTGAGGAACCGCCAGCCCATGTGAAGTTTCTGCTGGCGACCACCGATCCGCAGAAACTGCCGGTGACGATCCTCTCGCGCTGTCTGCAATTTCATCTCAAAGCGCTGGATGTCGATCAAATCCGCCATCAGCTTGAGCATATTCTCAACGAAGAGCACATCAGCCATGAACCGCGCGCACTGCAATTGTTGTCCCGCGCGGCGGACGGCAGTTTGCGCGATGCGCTGAGTCTGACGGACCAGGCGATCGCCAGCGGCGACGGTCTGGTCTCCACTCAGGCGGTGAGCGCGATGCTCGGTACGCTGGACGATGACCAGGCGCTTTCTCTTGTTGAAGCCGTGGTGGAAGCCAACGGCGAGCGTGTGATGTCGCTGGTGAATGAGGCGGCCGCGCGGGGTATCGAATGGGAAGCATTGTTGGTTGAGATGCTGGGTCTGCTGCACCGCATTGCGATGGTGCAGCTTTCGCCTGCGGCGCTCGGTAGCGACATGGCAGCCATTGAACAGCGCATGCGTGAACTGGCGCGGGTAGTGCCGCCAACCGACATTCAGCTCTACTATCAGACGCTCTTAATCGGTCGTAAAGAGCTGCCTTATGCGCCGGACCGGCGGATGGGCGTTGAAATGACGCTACTGCGTGCGCTGGCATTCCACCCGCGTATGCCGCTCCCGGAGCCAGAGGTTTCGCAACCCGCTTTTGCACCGGTCGCCCCGACAGCGGTCGTGACCCCGACTCCGGTGTCACAACACGCAGCGCCTGCGTATCAGGCACCTGCGGCTCCGCTACCGGAATCTACCAGTCAGGTGCTGGCGGCGCGTAGTCAGCTGCAGCGTGCTCAGGGAGCAACCAAAGCAAAAAAGAGTGAACCGGCAGCCGCTACCCGCGCGCGGCCGGTGAATAATGCTGCGCTGGAAAGACTGGCCTCCGTTTCTGAACGTGTTCAGGCGCGCCCGGCAGTCTCTGCGCTGGAAAAGACGCCCGCGAAGAAAGAAGCCTATCGCTGGAAGACAACCAATCCCGTTGTTGAAGTGAAAGAGGCGGTCGCCACGCCGAAAGCGCTGAAAAAAGCGCTGGAGCATGAAAAAACGCCAGAGCTGGCGGCCAAACTGGCGGCGGAAGCGATTGAGCGCGACCCGTGGGCTGCGCAGGTGAGCCAGCTTTCACTGCCAAAACTGGTGGAGCAGGTCGCGTTAAACGCGTGGAAAGAGGAAAACGGCAATGTCGTGTGTTTGCACCTGCGTTCTACGCAGCGGCACCTCAATTCCAGCGGTGCGCAGCAAAAGTTAGCTGAGGCGTTAAGCGCCTTAACGGGCTCACCGGTTGAACTGACCATCGTTGAAGACGATAATCCTGCGGTGCGAACGCCGCTGGAGTGGCGTCAGGCGATTTATGAAGAGAAACTCGCGCAGGCGCGTGAGTCGATTATTGCGGATAATAACATTCAGACGTTGCGCCGTTTCTTCGACGCAGATCTGGACGAAGAGAGTATCCGCCCCATTTGATCGTAAGCTGTGCTTATGGTCGTCATCCCTTAACGTGATTGAGAGAGAAGCCTATGTTTGGTAAAGGCGGTCTGGGTAACCTGATGAAACAGGCCCAGCAGATGCAAGAAAAAATGCAGCAGATGCAGGAAGAAGTCGCCAAGCTGGAAGTGACTGGCGAATCTGGTGCTGGCCTTGTGAAAGTGACCATTAACGGCGCGCATAACTGCCGTCGCGTGGAGATCGATCCAAGCCTGCTGGAAGACGACAAAGAGATGCTGGAAGATTTGGTTGCTGCGGCATTCAACGATGCGGCTCGTCGCATTGAAGAGACCCAGAAAGAGAAAATGGCATCCGTCTCCTCCGGCATGCAACTGCCGCCAGGCTTTAAGATGCCGTTCTGATGCAAACCAGCCCGCTGTTAACACAGCTGATGGAAGCGCTGCGTTGCCTGCCGGGCGTTGGCCCCAAGTCAGCGCAGCGTATGGCGTTCACGTTACTGCAACGCGATCGCAGCGGCGGGATGCGTCTGGCGCAGGCGCTGACGAAGGCGATGTCGGAGATCGGCCACTGCGCCGATTGCCGCACCTTCACCGAGCAGGACGTGTGTAACATCTGTTCGAATCCGCGTCGTCAGGAGAACGGTCAAATTTGTGTCGTAGAGAGTCCTGCGGACATCTACGCCATTGAGCAGACCGGGCAATTTTCCGGGCGTTACTTCGTGCTGATGGGGCATTTGTCGCCGCTGGACGGTATTGGGCCGGATGATATCGGTCTTGACCGTCTGGAGCAGCGACTGGCAGCCGAGCAACTCAGTGAAGTGATCCTCGCGACCAACCCAACGGTCGAAGGGGAAGCCACGGCAAACTATATTGCCGAGCTTTGCGCGCAATATGACGTTGAAGCCAGCCGTATCGCCCATGGCGTACCGGTCGGCGGCGAGCTGGAGATGGTTGATGGCACTACGCTTTCGCACTCTCTTGCCGGGCGTCATAAGATTAAATTCTAAACAAACGGAGGTCGTGCCCGCGGCCTCCGCTTGAAATCCCTCACGCTCGTCCCCATTTCCCTCTCAACGTGTTTTTTACCATTAAAAATGGCATTGTTGAGGTAGATCTACATGAAAGGACAAGAAACCCGCGGTTTTCAGTCAGAAGTAAAACAGCTTCTGCACCTGATGATCCATTCTCTGTATTCCAATAAAGAAATCTTCCTGCGTGAGCTTATCTCTAACGCCTCGGATGCGGCAGACAAGCTGCGTTTTCGCGCGCTGTCTAACCCGGACCTGTACGAAGGCGACGGTGAGCTGCGTGTGCGTGTCTCCTTCGATAAAGATAAGCGTACGTTGACCATTGCCGATAACGGCGTGGGGATGAACCGTGACGATGTTATCGATCATCTGGGGACCATCGCGAAGTCCGGCACCAAGTCCTTCCTCGAATCCATGGGCTCCGATCAGGCGAAAGACAGCCAGCTTATCGGTCAGTTCGGGGTCGGTTTCTACTCCGCGTTTATCGTTGCCGATAAAGTGACCGTACGCACCCGTGCGGCGGGCGACAAGCCGGAAAATGGCGTGTTCTGGGAATCTGCCGGTGAAGGCGAATACACGGTTGCCGATATCACGAAAGCGGATCGCGGAACGGAAATCACCCTGCACCTGCGTGAAGGGGAAGACGAGTTCCTCGATGACTGGCGCGTACGTTCCATCATCAGCAAATATTCCGACCATATCGCACTGCCGGTAGAGATTGAAAAACAGGAAGAGAAAGACGGTGAAACCGTGGTTTCCTGGGAAAAAATCAACAAAGCGCAGGCGTTGTGGACGCGTAACAAATCTGACATTAAAGACGACGAATACAACGAATTCTATAAGCACATTGCTCACGACTTCACTGACCCGCTGACCTGGAGCCACAACCGTGTGGAAGGGAAGCAGGAGTACACCAGCCTGCTGTACATCCCGTCTCAGGCGCCGTGGGACATGTGGAACCGCGATCACAAGCACGGCCTGAAACTGTACGTTCAGCGCGTGTTTATTATGGATGACGCTGAGCAGTTCATGCCGAACTACCTGCGCTTCGTCCGTGGCCTGATAGACTCCAACGATCTGCCGCTGAACGTTTCCCGTGAAATTCTGCAGGACAGCACGGTGACCCGCAATCTGCGCAGCGCGCTGACCAAACGCGTATTGCAGATGCTGGAAAAACTGGCGAAAGACGACGCGGAAAAATACCAGACATTCTGGAAGCAGTTCGGTCTGGTGCTGAAAGAAGGCCCGGCGGAAGACAACGCAAACCAGGAAACGATCGCCAAACTGATGCGTTTCGCCTCTACGCACACCGACTCCTCCGCGCAGACTGTTTCACTGGAAGAGTACATCTCCCGGATGAAAGAAGGGCAGGAGAAGATCTACTACATCACCGCAGACAGCTATGCGGCGGCGAAGAGCAGCCCGCATCTGGAACTGCTGCGTAAGAAAGGCATCGAAGTGCTGCTGCTTTCTGACCGCATCGATGAGTGGATGATGAACTACCTGACCGAGTTCGACGGCAAGTCGTTCCAGTCCGTTGCCAAAGCTGACGAGTCTATCGATAAGCTGGCGGATGAAGTGGATGAAAGCGCGAAAGAAGCGGAAAAAGCGCTGACCCCGTTCGTTGAGCGAGTGAAGACCCTGCTGGGTGACCGTGTGAAAGAAGTGCGTCTGACGCACCGTCTGACGGATACGCCGGCCATCGTGACCACCGATGCGGACGAAATGAGCACCCAGATGGCGAAACTGTTCGCTGCTGCGGGCCAGGCGGTACCAGAGGTGAAATACATCTTTGAACTCAACCCGGATCACGTGCTGGTGAAACGCACTGCGGATACCCAGGATGAAGCACAGTTCAAAGAGTGGGTTGAATTGTTGCTGGATCAGGCGCTGTTCGCCGAACGTGGCACGCTGGAAGATCCTAACCAGTTCATCCGCCGTATGAATCAGCTGCTGGTGTCGTAATTTTTACAAGACACTGAGCATCACCACAAAAGGGCAACGCAGGTTGCCCTTTTTTCGTTTTAGCGCATCGACACCGTCGTCACGCTATTTGTCGCCAACGTTTCCTGCGTGTACTGCGCCAGTTCACCGCTTTGTAAATAGACCTTGTGGGTGATGCAGAGACTCACTTGCCCTTCCGGTAACCGCAAAAGCCAGGCTTCATCCGCATTGAGTATTTTTCCCGACCATATTTTGACGTCGTGACTGATGGCGTAACCACAGGTTTGCTCAATGTAGTGAAGCACTGACTGGCGGCAGTTTTCCTGAGTAAACGCCGGGAATAACGCCTGCGGCATCCAGGTTTCTTCAATGATAGCGGGCTGTTGGTTGATGATCCGCATTCGACGATAGTGAATCAACGCGGTCTCTGGCGGTAAGTCGAACTGCGCCGCGACCTCAGTAAAGGTCGACTGAATATCATAACTGAGCACCACGTTATCCAGCGTTTGATCCCGGTGAATACGTTCCGACAGCGTAATGACATTGTTGTCCTGGTAAAACTCGGGTGGATTAACGAAGATCCCTGAACCTTGTCGGGTATGGACGAACGATTCCCTTTTCAGGCGCGCAACGGCTTTCTGAATGGTGGGGCGGCTGACGCCGTAGCGCTCTGCAAGGGCATGTTCACCTTCTACCGGCTCACCGGCAGCGTATTCACCTTTAAGGATTTTCTCTCTTAAC
The DNA here is from genome assembly GCF_059418505.1 of Citrobacter sp. GW821-FHT07H02. NCBI lineage: Bacteria > Pseudomonadati > Pseudomonadota > Gammaproteobacteria > Enterobacterales > Enterobacteriaceae > Citrobacter > Citrobacter sp. GW821-FHT07H02. The sequence continues at coordinate 125,243 of NZ_JBWKPZ010000001.1, forward strand.
AACAGATAGATATCAAGATACTTCATGGCGTCCGTTGTGGCGCGTCTTACGACGCGCCCTTTGTTAGGCTTGCGGTTGAACGAGAAATTGCTGCTTTTTCGTCATTCTAAGTCGTTTGAGCGCAATAGCAATTGCAGCAGTGGTGATAATGCCGCTGCCCATTGCGATGAGCGCCATTAACGGCTGATCAAAACCGCCCAGCAGCACAATGATCGGGCCGCCATGCGCGACATTGCAGTGCAGGCTGAAAACAAAGCCCAGTATGCATGCCACCGCAGAGCCAATCATGTTAGCCGGGATCACCGACAGCGGATCGCGGGCGGCAAAGGGAATCGCGCCTTCCGAAATCCCGACCAGCCCCATCGCTGCTGCGGCCTTACCGTTTTCGTACTCTTCCTCGTCAAACAAACTGAAACGCCTGCCGATAAAGGCCGCCAACGCCATGCCCAGCGGAGCAACCGGGATGGCTGCCGCCTGTGCGCCCATAAACTGCGTTTGCCCCTGGGCGATAAGACCCACGCTGAACATAAAGACCACTTTGCCAAAGGGACCGCCCATGTCAAAGCCCTGCATCAGTCCCATCACCAGGCCAATCAGAATGATATTGCCGGTGGAAAGGTTGGTCAGCATATGGTTAAGGAAGGCCATCAAGTCGGCGACCGGCGCGCCGATGACAAAGATAAATAACGCGGCGATAAACGCGGTGCCCGCAATAGGAGCGATCATGATCGGCACCAGCGGTAGCAACATTTTGTGCCAGGAAAGATGGGTCAACCAGCGGATGAAATAGCCCACCAGCAGCCCGGCAATGATCGCACCGATAAACCCACATCCTGCGCTGGCGCCGTAAAACGAACCGGTATTGGCAATCCAGCCGCCGATAAGTCCTGGCGCGAGCGCTGGCCGTTCACCAATCGCGTAAGCGATATACCCGGCGAGGACTGGGATCATTAGAGTGAACCCGACGACGCCGACGTTCAGCACCTGGTTCCATAAACTGCCCTCCGGGATAGCCAGTCCTGACGGCGTCGGCACACCGCCCAGCGCCAGCGCCAGGGCGATCATCAGCCCGCCGGTCACGACAAACGGGATCATGTACGAGACACCGTTCATCAGCGATTTGTATAACTGGCTACGTACCGATGTGGTCGATGCCTGCGTTTTGGTTGTGCCTTTTGCCTGGTAAGGTTGCGCCGCCAGCGCCTGGTTGATTAACCCTTGCGCATCTTTGATGGCGGCTTTGACGCCCGTGATGACCACTTTCTTACCGTTAAAGCGATCCAGATCGACCTGCTTATCACAGGCGACAATTATGGCGTCAGCCCGGGCGATATCGTCCCCGGTCGGCGCATTTTTTACGCCAATGGAGCCGTTGGTTTCGACAATCGCCTCATAGCCCATCTCTGCGGCCGCTTTTTCCAGCATCTCTGCGGCCAGGTAGGTGTGTGCAATCCCCACCGGGCAACCCGTCACGCCGATGATCAGTCCGCGTGAGGCGGCGGTGCTTATCGTTTCGGTAGACGCTTCACTGGACTGGCAGAAATAATCCGTGACCGCCTGAGCATCCTGACAGGCGAGGATCTGGCTGACGCTGTCATCTTCCACCAGTCGGGAAGAGATCTGCGCCAGAACCTCTATGTGGGCTTCACTGGCCTGTTCCGCCGAGGCGATCATCAGGATCAGGTGGGTGGGTTGCCCATCTTCAGCGCCATAATCAATACCCTGGCGACTGATGCCAATCGCGACGGCAGGCGATAAAACACAGCTGCTACGGGCGTGCGGAAGTGCAACACCGCCTTCAAATCCGGTATTTCCCGTCTCTTCTCTTGCCCATATCTCCTGGATAAATTCCCCTGTGTGGCGAATTTTATTCTCGCTGAATAAAAGGTCTGCGAGTTCAGTCAGCGCTGCCTCTTTTTGGCTTGATTTGAGATCCAGACAAATCAACGCCGGATGAATAAGGTCGTTTATCTTCACAGTAGACTCTCACGATTATTTGTATTTACAACTTTCGCAGAGGCTAAAAGTTTACCCTGTAGGGGATCTTGATATTGATCATGACTTGAGCCACGTATGACGCCGTTTATTTGGATTTGCTGGCGATTTCACACAATACACCTGGTGATGATTTGTTCATTTCAGGATTCTTGATTTAGGTCAAAGACGGTTATTTGTAATTACAAGTTAATAGAGGGACGATTTTTATGGAGGCAGGACAGTGAGCAAACAACCGATTATCGCCGAACAAGTCGACGTGAATAAAAAGATCCCGTGTGAAAAAAGCCCGGAAGAGCAACTCGCGATCATGGAAGCCTACACCCGGGCATTTCAGTCAACGCCGGAGCGCTTTGCACGCGAAGTTCGCTGCCTGCAGGAACTCTATCCCACGCTGTTCCGCCGTCCTTTTGCCGACGATCTTATTCTCGGACGTGTCGATGCGCTACCGATTGGCTTTGGTTGCGTCACCTCGGTGGGCGGCGTTGGCCACTACTGCCATTTTGCGAAGTTAAGCCAGCTGCGTGAAACGCTGGAAACAGAAGCCCAGCGGGAGAGAGTCGATGCGCTTGAGCACTTCTGGCGCGAGCATGACACCCGTACGGTCTATTTCCGCCAGGCGCTCACCGACGACACGTTGGGCAAGTTTGTCGATGTTAACTTTCCGGCGATCGCCACCGCGCGCTTAAGCGGGATGTATCTGGATTATCCGCAGCTGATGGATCTGGGGATCGGCGGGCTGCTTTTGCGCATTGACCAACAGCAGAAACTGGCTGAAAGCGTGAAGGATGAGACGGCGGTTCAGTTGTATCACGCCTTCCGCGATGTGCTGGGCATTTTGCAGCAGGTGATTGACCGACACATTCAGCTTGCCGCAGACGAAATGATGAATTGCACGGATACCGATCGCTGTCAGCATCTGGTGCTGTTAATGAGTGAACTGGCTGCCATCCGCAATGATAAACCGGCCACCTTTATTCAGGGGGTTGAGTTGAGCTGGCTGTATAGCCTGTGTGCGGGCGTGGTGAACTATGGGCGCATGGATGACTATCTTGGGGATCTGCTGGTGGCGGATCTTCAGGCCGGAAGACTGACCGAACGGCAGGCCATTGACTGTATTCGCTCCCACTATCGTCTGATTGAAGCGCGTAAAACCACGGTGAACGGCCGCGTTGTTGTCGGCGGGAAAGGGCGACGCAACCCGAAAAATGCCGATGTCTATTGCCGCCTGGCGATTCAGGCCGTCGAAGAAAATGGCGATACGGAACCGCAATTTACATTGCGTATCTATGAGGGGATGGATAGTGCTATCTGGCAACAGGCGCTGGCGGTAATTGGCACCGGTTTGACCTATCCCATTCTGTATAACGATGACGTGAATATTCCGGCAGTGATGAATGCTATGCAGGTGCCGGAAGTGGAAGCTGAGCAGTACGTCCCCTTTGGCTGCGGCGAGTTCGTGCTGGCCGGAAGAAGCGTCGGCACGCCGAATACCTGCATGAACTTACTTAAAATTCTCAATATTTCGCTCAGCGGCGGCATTGATTTTTGGGATGGCAAAGAGAAAAGCGGTGGTGTGGCATTAATTCAGCCAGAACAGATTACCTGCTTTGATGATGTGCTCAGTAACTACCAGCGCTTACTGGATTACTACATTGACACCACGGCGCGCGCCCAGGCGTTGTCTTATCAGGTGATGAATGAGCAAGTCGGATTTTTATTCACCTCACTGCTGACGGCAGACTGCGTGGCGCGCGGTAAAGCCCTTCTTGATGGCGGCGCGCGTTACCTGGGCGGGACTAACGAAACCTACGGAAACACCAATGCAGCGGATTCCCTGACCGCGATCAAACAGGTCATTTTTACCGAGCAACGCTACAGCTACATGACGCTGATTGCGGCGCTGCAAGCGGATTTCCAGGGGTACGATGACCTGAAGCGCGCGCTGATTGCCGCAACGAAGTTCGGCAATGACGACGACGCTGCCGATGACCTTGCGGTTATGCAGCATCGCTATGTCTGCAACGGCGTGCGTGACGCGGCGAAGCGGGTTGGGCTGGACAGCTATCTGGTGGTGATCATCAACAACCAGGTGAATACCGAATGGGGACGTGCCACCAGCGCGTCAGCGGATGGGCGACACAAAGGCATTTATATGAGCAATGCCAACAACCCACAAAGCGGCGCGGATAAAAATGGCCCGACGGCGATGCTTAACTCGTTGTTGAAACTGGACGCGAAATATCACGCCGGTTCGGTACAAAACATCAAATTCAGTAAAGGGTTGTTCAACACCCGTCGCCCGCTGGTTGAGGCGTTAATGCACTCGTATTTTGAGCGGGGCGGGCCGCAACTGATGGTCAGTGTGGTGGGCAAGGGCGAACTGGAGGCGGCGTATCAGCACCCGGAAAAATACCCCAATCTGATTGTGCGAGTCGGCGGGTTCAGCGCGCGCTTCGTCAATCTGGACAGAGATGTTCAGCAGGAAATCCTCAACCGTACGCTGAACGACTGAGGTGCGCGATGAGCGAGACGGGCACGATTTTTGATATTCAGAAATTTTCTCTCCACGATGGGCCAGGGATCCGCACCACGGTATTTCTGAAAGGCTGCCAGATGCGCTGCGTCTGGTGCCACAACCCAGAATCGCTGAGAGCGGAAAAGCAACTGGCGTTTATGGAGCATAAGTGCCTGCAATGTCAGCGATGTGCTGAGGTTTGCCCGCACGGTTGCCACCAGTTTGCACAAGGGCGGCATGAGATTGACTACTCTGCCTGTCAGGCGTGCGGACGCTGCGTTGAGGCGTGCCCGGCGCAAGCGCTTAAAATCTACGGTCAGACCCGGGATGTTGACGATATCATCGCCGAGGTCATCAAGGATAAGCCCTACTTTGAGAAAACGGGGGGCGGAATAACGTTATCCGGGGGAGAGGCGATGTTCCAGTTCCCCTTTGCGTTAGCCCTTGCAAAAGCGGCGAAAGCCGCGGGTTTGCACGTCTGTATTGAAACCAACGGCGCATCGCGCCCTGAGCGCTATCGCGAGATAGCCCCCTGGGTGGATCTTTTTCTGCTCGATTATAAAATGACCGATGTGCGTGCGCATAAATCGTATACTGGTATCGCCAAACGCGTGGTGGAGACGACGCTGGAAACGCTCAATGAGATTGGCGCAAAGGTTGTCCTGCGCTGCCCGCTCATTCCGGGGTATAACTTCAATGACGAGCATCTTGCGGCGATCCGCGCGATCACCGCCCGTTACGACGCGATCCAGCATGCCGAAATATTGCCATACCATAATTTAGGGATGGCGAAACATCGTGAGCTGGGGCAGATCCCGGTTTGCACGATTGCCGTACCGGACGACGCGACCGTGGCGAAGGCTCTGGACGTTCTGAATCAGGGGGGAGGAAAAGCGGTGCGTCGGGGGTAGGGGCAGATTCCGCAAGCAGAATATTACTCGTCATACTTCAAGCTGCATGTGCGTTGGCTACGTTTGCTCACCCCAGTCACTTACTTAGGTAAGCTCCTGGGGATTCGCGCACTTGCCAACTTCCTGCAACTCGAATTATTTAGAGTATATAAAAGCGTGATTCAAAATATTTCACGATATCCTACTGTTAACCGTTTCAGCGGAAGGCGCCTTTCTTGAGCCAATTGCGTGATGGTGGTATCGTTTAGCGCTTTTTAAAAAATATCGACAACCTTTAAGGGGATTTTCGTAATGCGTATCATTCTGCTTGGCGCTCCGGGCGCGGGTAAAGGCACTCAGGCTCAGTTCATCATGGAGAAGTATGGTATTCCGCAAATCTCCACCGGTGATATGCTGCGTGCCGCAGTGAAGTCGGGTTCCGAGCTGGGCAAACAAGCAAAAGACATCATGGACGCCGGTAAACTGGTGACCGATGAGCTGGTTATTGCACTGGTGAAAGAACGCATCGCTCAGGAAGACTGCCGCAACGGTTTTCTGCTCGACGGTTTCCCTCGCACGATTCCGCAGGCTGACGCCATGAAAGACGCGGGCATCGTGGTCGATTACGTTCTCGAATTTGCCGTACCGGACGAGCTGATTGTTGATCGCATCGTGGGTCGTCGTGTTCACGCGGCATCTGGCCGTGTATACCACGTCAAATTCAATCCGCCAAAAGTGGAAGGTAAAGACGATGTGACCGGCGACGAGCTGACCACGCGTAAAGACGACCAGGAAGAAACCGTACGTAAGCGTCTGGTCGAATACCATCAGATGACCGCGCCGCTGATCGGTTACTACCAGAAAGAAGCCGAAGCGGGTAACACCCAATACGCGAAAGTTGACGGTACTCAGGCCGTGGCTTCTGTGCGTGCCGACCTGGAAAAAATCCTCGGTTAATCGCCATATCTTCACCCGGCACCCGCCGGGTGAATTTTTATACCTCTCACAGCAATTAGTTCTTCTTCCTCACTTTTCCGCTACAATTCTCCGCAATATGAATGGACAAGAGGCGGTAATGCGTCAGACGAAAACCGGTATTCTACTGGCTAACCTTGGCACTCCCGATGCCCCAACGCCTGAAGCGGTCAAACGCTATCTCAAGCAATTTTTAAGCGACAAACGCGTAGTCGATACCCCCCGGCTGTTATGGTGGCCGCTGCTGCGTGGTGTGATTTTGCCGCTGCGTGCACCGCGCGTGGCGAAACTCTACCAGTCTGTCTGGCTGGAAGAGGGCTCTCCGCTGATGGTTTACAGCCGCAGGCAACAGCAGGCGCTGGCCGAACGGCTTCCTGACACGCCTGTCGCATTGGGGATGAGCTACGGTTCGCCCTCGCTGGAAAGCGCGGTTGACGAACTGCTGGCCAATCATGTGGAAAACATTGTGGTCCTGCCGCTTTACCCGCAATACTCTTGCTCGACGGTCGCCGCAGTCTGGGATGAACTGGCGCGTATTCTGGCGGGGAAACGGCGTATACCGGCGATCTCTTTGATTCGCGATTATGCCGACGACAGCGCGTATATCGAGGCTCTGGCAAACAGTGCGCGCGCCTCTTTTGCACAGCATGGCGAGCCGGATTTACTGCTGCTCTCTTATCACGGTATCCCCCAGCGTTACGCCGATGAAGGTGACGATTACCCCCAGCGTTGTCGTGACACCACCCGCGAACTGGTTTCTGCGCTCGGCGTCGCGCCTGAAAAAGTGATGATGACTTTCCAGTCTCGCTTTGGACGTGAACCGTGGTTAACGCCGTACACCGACGAGACGCTGAAAATGTTGGCTGAAAAGGGTGTCGGGCATATTCAGGTCATGTGCCCAGGATTTTCAGCGGACTGTCTGGAGACGCTGGAAGAAATTGCGGTGCAGAATAAAGAGATTTTCCTCGAGGCGGGAGGTAAAAAATATGAATATATTCCGGCGCTTAACGATGCGCCAGAACATATCGAAATGATGGTGAAACTGACGGCGGCTTATCGCTGAGCATCATCCAGTTGCTGCATGAAGTACTGTGCACCATCGCGCAGAGCATCATCAGCGGCTTTCATCATCCGCGAGTAGTGCAGGAAGGCGTGGAGCGTACCGGGGTACATTTTGTATTCGCAGGGCTGCTGATGCGCCTGTAACGTCTGGTGCAGCAGACGGCTGTCATCAATTAAAGGATCAAACTCCGCTCCGGCAATAAAGCAGGGCGGCACATCACGCGTCAGGTCGTTGTTAAACAGGCAGTAGTACGACGACTCGCGATCGTCTGCGTCACGCAGATACGCCTGTTCATAGCTCTGTAGATCCTGACGGGTTAACCCATCCCAGTGGCCGCCAAACAAACGGCGGCTGACCGAATCCTGCAATCCATACAGTCCGTACCAGAGCAGAATTCCGACTACATCACCGCAGACAATTTGCCTGTCGCGCAACCAAAGCGCACTGGCGAGCGACAGCATGGCGCCTGCCGAATCTCCGGCAAAACCGATTTTCTGCATGTTGAGTGAGAACGTGTCCGCGTGTTGATGGAAGAACTGACAGACGGCTGTGGTCTCTTCGATCGCCTGCGGGAACCGGGCTTCCGGCGACAGGGTGTAATCAATGCCAATGACCGTACACTGGGTGTAACGCGCCAGGAGCCGCATAATCCGGTCGTGGGTGTCCAGATTGCCAAGAATAAATCCACCGCCGTGCAGGTAAAACAGAGTGGCTTTGCTCTCGGGCTGTGGAAAGTAAAGGCGCGTGGCGATCGCCCCAAACGGGGTCGGAACGGTGCACTCTTGGGTGTTCATTTCTGGCGCATCGGCGTTCCAGAACTGCCGTTCGCGGGTGTAGTGCTGGCGTTGAGCGTTGATATCGCCGTTGACGGGCCAGGGCGGCAGGTTTTCTTGCTGAAAGTTCGCCACGACGTTCATTTCCGCTGAAATGCGCTCGAGGACGGGGATTTTGTTTTCCGGTTTCATAAAACGCTCCTTGTGAAAGGAACCCATTGTAGAAACTGTCGCCCGATAAACTGCGATCCCGTCGCCCGATATTGAAACTCTGCCTCACGTCGCGCGATAAGGAGGGAATGTGCTACCATTCTTCGCTCCGTTAGCCACCCTTAAAAAACGACCATGAAATTTCCCGGTAAACGCAAATCCAAACACTATTTCCCCGTTAATGCGCGCGATCCGCTGCTGCAGCAAATTCAACCCGAAAACGAGACCAGCGCGTCATGGGTCGTGGGCATCGATCAGACCCTGGTGGACATTGAAGCCAAAGTCGATGACGACTTTGTACAACGTTATGGATTGAGTGCCGGACATTCGCTGGTTATTGAAGATGAAGTTGCGGAAGCGCTGTATCAGGAACTGGTCCGCGAGAATTTGATCACCCATCAATTTGCCGGCGGCACCATCGGCAATACCATGCACAACTACTCGGTGCTGGCCGATGACCGTTCCGTTCTGCTTGGCGTGATGTGCAGTAATATCGAGATTGGCGGCTATGCCTATCGCTATTTGTGCAACACCTCCAGCCGTACCGACCTGAACTATCTGCAGGGCGTTGATGGGCCGATTGGCCGTTGCTTTACGTTGATTGGCGAGTCTGGCGAACGCACCTTTGCGATAAGCCCTGGATACATGAACCAACTGCATGCGGACAGTATTCCGGAGTCGGTGATTGCCGGAGCCTCTGCGCTGGTGCTGACCTCTTATCTGGTGCGCTGCAAACCGGGTGAGCCGATGCCGGAAGCCACCATGAAGGCGATTGAATACGCCAAAAAATACAATGTCCCGGTGGTGCTGACCCTGGGGACGAAGTTTGTCATTGCCGACAATCCACAGTGGTGGCAGGCGTTCCTGAAAGAGAATGTCTCTATCCTCGCGATGAACGAAGAAGAAGCGCAGGCGCTGACCGGGGAAAACGATCCGCTGCTGGCATCCGATAAAGCGTTGGATTGGGTGGATTTGGTGCTCTGCACTGCCGGTCCGGTCGGTCTGTATATGGCCGGTTTTACGGAAGATTCCGTCAAGCGCAAAACGCAGCATCCGCTGCTGCCGGGCGCGATTGCCGAGTTTAACCAGTACGAGTTTAGCCGTGCGATGCGCCACAAAGATTGCATTACCCCACTGCGTATTTATTCGCATATTGCGCCGTACATGGGGGGACCGGAAAAAATCATGAACACCAACGGGGCAGGCGATGGCGCGCTGGCGGCGTTGTTGCACGATATCACTGCCAACAGTTATCACCGCGCCAGCGTGCCGAACTCCAGCAAACACCAATTCAGCTGGCTGACCTATTCGTCGTTGGCGCAGGTGTGTAAATATGCCAACCGCGTGAGCTATCAGGTACTGAACCAGCATTCGCCACGCTTAACGCGCGGTCTGCCGGAGCGTGAGGATAGTCTCGAAGAGTCGTACTGGGATCGTTAAGATCTGACCCACATGCTGTCACGTAGGCCGGATAAGGCGTTTTCGCCGCCATCCGGCAATATTGCCCGGTGGCGCTAACGCTTACCGGGCCTACAAACCGCGCCAGGCACGGGATTAACCCGTCACGACTTCGCCCGCCGGTGGCGTTTCCAGCAGTTCCAGCATGGTGCGTGCGATTTCACGCTCGCCCATGACCACCTGATTCGCACCCCGTTCGGTAATGTATTCCACTTCATCGTCATAATGCGCGCGGGCGATAATTTCGATATCCGGGCATTTTTCGCGCGCGGACGCGACAACCTCACCGGCTTCATAACCGTTTGGAATGGTCAGAAGCAGCCAGCGGGCGCAGTCCAGATGCGCCAGATTCATGATCTCTTCATTGGCGGCGTTACCTAACACCGCGCGGATCCCGCGTTCACGCAGCTCATCAACACGGGTACGCGAGGTTTCGATGACCACCAGCGGAATACCGGCCGCCATTAACTTCTCGCCCAGCAGGCTACCGACGCGGCCAAAGCCGACCAGCAGCGCGTGGTTACAGATATCCACCGGGATCTGCTTCTCTTCTTCGATGGCTTCTTCCAGCGTTTGCTCTTCGAGGGTTTCGGTTTTCGCGAGATATTTTTCCAGCAGCGCAAACAGCACCGGATTGAGCATAATGGAGAGGATCGCCCCTGCCAGAACAAGATTCTGCCCGGCTTGCGGCAGCAGATTCAGCGCCATCCCCAGCCCTGCCAGAATAAACGCAAACTCACCGATTTGCGCCAGGCTGGTGGCGATAGTTAATGCGGTACGCTGCGAGTGGCCAAACAGGCGTACGAGGAAAAAGGCGGCGACGGATTTTCCGAAAATAATGATCGCCAGCGTCGCCAGAACAGCCAGTGGTTGCTGAATCAGGATCAGTGGATCAAACAGCATGCCGACGGAAACAAAGAACAGTACGGCAAACGCATCACGCAGCGGCAACGTGTCATGCGCCGCACGGTGGCTCAGTTCTGACTCGTTCAGTACCATCCCGGCGAAGAAAGCCCCCAGCGCAAAGGAGACGTCAAACAGCTCGACCGCGCCAAACGCGATCCCCAGCGCCAGAGCCAGCACGGAGAGGGTAAACAACTCCCTTGAGCCGGTTGCTGCGCTACGCGCCATGATCCACGGCACCAGACGACGCCCGACCAGCATCATAATCGCGATAAACGCGACCACTTTACCGATGGTAATGCCCATGTCGATTGCCAGTGACGCAAAACCGACGTTGTCCTTTTCCATCATACCGGCAACGGCGGGCAGCAGAACCAGCGTCAGCACCATCACCAGATCTTCAACAATCAGCCAGCCAATGGCGATTTGCCCACGCTGACTGTCGATAAGCTGTCGCTCTTCAAGCGCCCGCAACAGTACCACGGTACTGGCGGTGGAAAGACATAACCCAAAGACGATACCGGTCATCGGCGACCAGCCCAGCACAGCGGAAAGCGCCATACCCAGTAACGTCGCCACGGCTATCTGGGCGATCGCACCGGGAATGGCGATGGCCTTTACCGCCATCAAATCCTTCAGAGAGAAGTGCAACCCCACGCCGAACATCAGCAGGATAACGCCAAGTTCCGCCAGTTCAGGCGCAAGTTTAGTATCAGCCACAAAACCAGGAGTAAAAGGACCGGCCAGAACGCCCGCTAACAGATATCCCACCAGAGGAGAAATACGCAGTTTATTGGCAAGCATGCCGAATATAAAAGCGAGCACAAGGCCACCTACAATGGTGGTGATAAGCGGTGTGGCGTGATGCATTCCGTCTCCTTTCTGGGTTGTGTTGATCCATTTTTGGTCTGGAAACCAAAATTCCAGGTAATAGTTTATGACAATTTCGATGTTTATGTTTATGAATAATTGTTGAAATTTGATGAAAAATGGAATTTAAGCAGAAAAACGCACGGATCGGAAAACGAAGGGAGCTTATGAGCAGCAAAGGCTTACAGTGACTGGAAGTGAGGGCGGCCAAAGTTTAGCTTTGGCCGCAGGAAAATCAGGCTTTATGTCGGTTATCAGGTAAGAATATGGTCAGTATCCCCAGAAGTGGCAGGAAAGCACAGATTTTGTAGACCAAATCGATACTGGTATGGTCGGCAACCAGCCCTAACACCGCCGCGCCAAGGCCGCCCATGCCAAAGGCAAAACCGAAAAACAGACCAGAAACCATGCCGATACGCCCCGGAAGCAGCTCCTGAGCATAGACCAGGATGGCAGAAAACGCAGAGGCGAGGATAAAACCAATGATCACGGTTAAAATGCCCGTCCAGTAGAGGGTTGCATAGGGTAAAAAGAGGGTAAAAGGCGCAACGCCAAGAATAGAGCCCCAAATAACATATTTTCTGCCAATCTTGTCACCCAAAGGCCCGCCAATCACTGTGCCTGCGGCAACGGCAAACAGGAAGGCAAACAGATGTATTTGCGCATTTTGTACCGATAATCCGAATTTTTGCATCAGATAAAAGGTGTAATAGCTGCTGATGCTCGCCATATAGAAGTATTTGGAGAATATCAGGATTAACAGGATGCAAACGGCGAGCACCACTTTGTTGCGTGGGAGTGGATTGATAATCGCCGCTTTAGGTTTGCCTTTACTCATCCGATGCTGCGCGGCGTACCAGCGGCTTATCTGCGCCAGCACCACAATCGCCAGCAGTGCGGCCAGCACAAACCAGGCCACATTTCCTTTGCCATAGGGGGCTATGATAATCGCAGCCAGCAAGGGGCCAAGCGAACTGCCAAAGTTGCCGCCCACCTGGAAGATCGACTGCGCGAGGCCGTGACGCCCGCCAGACGCCATACGCGCCACACGGGAGGATTCCGGATGAAACACCGATGAACCCGTGCCGACCAGCGCCGCTGCTAACAGTACCGCGCCAAAACTGCCGGCCATCGCCAGTAATACCAGACCGCTCAACGTGAAACACATTCCAATTGGCAGCGACCACGGCATGGGATGTTTATCCGTCCAGTAACCGACCACCGGCTGGAAGAGCGATGAGGTTAGCTGGAAGGTGAGGGTGATCATCCCAATCTGCATAAAGGTCAGCGAGAATTCGGACTGCAATAGCGGGTAAATCGCCAGGATCAGCGACTGGATCATATCGTTCAGTAAGTGGGAAAGGCTGATGGCGCCTAAAATGCCAAACGATGTGCGTGCCTGAGCAACGGGCGCAGACGCGCTCGTTAACGGCTGGGTTGGTTCACTCATTGCCATAGAACGTCACTTCTGTTGTTTTGGTTGCGATGTTGGAGATAGTCTGCGTTGTAATTATTACCTGACTAACATACCTGTGGATGGTGTTTGAAGGAAGTCTCAATTCTGAAAACATTTTCGGCTATTATTTCATATCATTGTAATTTCAGCGGTTGATTTTGGGTCAGGGAGAGAAGCATGAAATTTTTGAAGCGGGGTGTGGCGCTGGCCGTGTTCGCCGCGTTCGCACTGGCGAGCCAGCCTGCGCAGGCTTATGAGAAAGATAAAACCTATAAAATAACGGTTCTGCACACCAACGATCATCATGGTCACTTCTGGCGTAGCGAATACGGCGAATACGGTCTTTCAGCACAAAAAACGCTGGTGGACGGCATTCGTAAAGAGGTGGCGGAGGAAGGCGGCAGCGTGTTGCTGCTCTCTGGTGGTGATATTAACACTGGCGTTCCGGAGTCTGACCTGCAGGATGCGGAGCCTGATTTCCGGGGGATGAATCTGATTGGCTATGATGCGATGGCCGTCGGTAACCACGAATTTGATAACCCGCTTACCGTCCTCCGCCAGCAGGAAAAGTGGGCTAAGTTTCCTTTTCTCTCTGCCAATATCTATCAGAAAAGTACCGGTGAACGCCTGTTCAAACCCTGGGCTATTTTTAAGCGACAGGATCTGAAAATCGCCGTTATCGGTTTAACCACGGATGATACGGCAAAAATTGGCAACCCGGAGTTTTTCACCGACATTGAGTTCCGCAAACCCGCTGAAGAAGCCAACGTGGTGATTCAGGAATTGCAGATCAACGAAAAGCCGGATGTCATTATCGCCACCACACACATGGGGCACTATGACAACGGGAATCACGGGTCGAACGCGCCGGGCGATGTCGAAATGGCGCGAAGCCTACCGGCAGGGGCGCTGGCGATGATTGTGGGTGGTCACTCACAAGATCCGGTGTGTATGGCAGCGGAAAATAAAAAGCAGGTTGATTATGTGCCGGGTACGCCCTGCGCGCCGGACAAACAGAATGGCATCTGGATTGTGCAGGCGCATGAGTGGGGGAAATACGTCGGGCGGGCCGATTTTGAGTTCCGTAATGGCGAGATGAAAATGGTGGGCTATCAGCTCATTCCCGTAAACCTGAAGAAGAAAGTGACCTGGGATAACGGGAAAAGTGAGCACGTACTTTACACACCGGAAATCGTCGAGAACCAACAGATGCTCTCTTTGCTGACGCCGTTCCAGAATAAAGGCAAAGCGCAGCTGGATGTGAAAATTGGCAGTGTGAATAGCCGTCTTGAAGGCGATCGCAGTAAAGTCCGTTTTGTACAGACCAACATGGGACATCTTCTGCTCGCGGCGCAGATGGCGCGCACCAGCGCTGACTTTGGCGTGATGAGCGGTGGCGGTATTCGTGATTCCATTGAAGGCGGCAATATCACCTATAAAAGCGTGCTGAAGGTACAACCGTTCGGCAACATCGTGGTGTATGCCGACATGAGCGGGAAAGAGGTGATTGATTATCTGACCGCCGTGGCGCAAATGAAGCCGGACTCTGGCGCTTATCCGCAGTTCGCCAACGTCAGTTTTGTGGCGAAGGACGGCAAGCTCAACGATTTAAAAATCAAGGATGAACCTGTTGATCCGGCGAAAACCTACCGAATGGCGACGCTGAGTTTTAACGCCACGGGCGGTGACGGTTATCCGCGAATTGATAATAAACCGGGTTATGTGAATACCGGATTTATCGATGCGGAAGTGCTCAAACAGTACATTGAGCAGAACTCACCGCTGGATGCGAGTACTTACGAACCGACAGGGGAAGTGAGCTGGCAATAATGGCCGTTGTGCCGGATGGCGCTTGAGCTTATCCGGCCTACGGGGGGCACTGCGTGTAAGCTGCCATTCAGCAAAAAACAACCACGCAGCGGGTATGAATCTGTAGGCTGGATAAGACGCTTGCGTCGCCATCCGGCAAAACATTTAATCCCGGCGGGCGATATCCGCAAATTTCGCATTGAGGATCTTCGCCAGATCGCCTGCCGCGAGTTCAATATCCAGCCCGCGTTTGCCGCCTGAAACATAAATAGTGGCAAACGTCTGGGCGGGGGCGTCAATCAGCGTCGGCAGCCGTTTTTTTTGCCCCAGCGGGCTGATGCCGCCCACCAGATATCCTGTCGTACGTTGCGCCACCATCGGGTCAGCCATATCGACCTTTTTGGCGCCCAGCGCTTTGGCGACCTTTTTCAGATCTAACTGCCCGGCCACCGGTGTGACGGCAACGGCCAGCTGTTTCATGTCGCCATTCACGGCAACCAACAGTGTTTTGTAAACCTGATCGGCATTTAATCCTAATTTCCGTACCACCTCGTCACCAAAATTTGTTTCATGCGGATCGTGATCGTAGGTATGGATGTTAAACGGGATCTTGTTCTTTTCGAGTAACTTAACTGCGGGAGTCATAACGTTCCTTCTTACTACAAACGTGATATGCCATCAGAATACGTCCGAAGGTGGACGAAAAAATAGTACAATCTTGCGCAATAGGTATTGGCAGTTGCAGCAACTTTGAGCGACAATCGGAAGATCCGGACCTGAGTCCGGCATAATAATAAAGATGAAATTCCTCTTTGACGGGCCAATAGAGATATTGGCCATTTTTTTAGCGCATCAGTTCCGGTAAATTTCCTTCTCCATAAAGATGCAGCGCCCCCACCGCGACGACATACTGGCCGGGTGGCATGGCGTAGAGTTGATCCCGCCAGGCGATATTACGCTGATGCATAAGCACATCATATAACGACTGACTGAAGGTATTCGGCAGTGTGAGATCGTTATTTTGCGGCGGTGTTTTCAGCCACCAGCTCATCATCTGCTGCAGCAACCTGGCGTTGGTATGCCAGTGCGCCAGCGTATCGTTCAGCAACGCCAGACCGTTATCGGGCAGCTGGCACAGAAGCGCTATCTGGCTGGACGCCCCTTCCAGCTCAATAATGGATTTTTGTGCCTGCTTCGCCGCCTGCAGCAATTGGTAATCAATACCATATTCAGCGCGCAATCCCAGCTGTTGCGCCTGAGTGGCCTGTAAGACCATGGCGATTTGCCACAGCGGCTGGGTTGAGAAAAGAGACGCAGAGATCCCCAGTTCATCGGTGACTTTATGCAGATGACGCAACTGCTCTTCGCTGATACGTTCTTCCAGCGCGGCAAACGTGGGGAGATTCACAAACGGGGTATCGTCGCCGGAGACATCGGCTTCGACGATCAACGCATCGGCCTGTCTGAGCTTTTTCAGTAATTTAGCGGGGAGGGGAGCCATATCGCGACTGCCCATATGGATACTGCCGACCAGATGAAAATGACGATTACCGGGCAAGACAACGTCGATGGCAGGCCAGGTATAATGGTTACCGCGCAATGCGCGCCAGAACGATTTTACCCAGTACATCAGATCCATACGACCTCCCTTAGTAGAACTCCATGCTAGCGCGTGGTCCGGGAAGGTGCAATGCGTGAATTGCCGGATGGCGATGCTTTGGCGTCGCCATCCGGCAAAGATTTACTCTTTCGGTTTAAACCGTAACAGACGGTTGGCATTGCTCACTACGGTAATCGAAGAGAGCGCCATTGCCGCACCGGCGACGACCGGGTTGAGCAATGTACCGGTGAGGGGCCACAGAATACCGGCGGCCACCGGGATACCGATACTGTTATAGATAAATGCCCCCAGCAGGTTCTGCTTCATGTTACGCAGCGTGGCGCGTGAGATGGCAAGCGCATCCGCCACCCCCATCAGACTATGGCGCATCAACGTGATGGCTGCGGTTTCAATGGCCACATCGCTGCCGCCGCCCATCGCAATACCCACATCGGCCTGCGCCAGCGCCGGTGCATCGTTGATACCATCGCCCACCATGGCGACCTGACGCCCCTGACTTTGCAGGCGCTTGATTGCATCGGCTTTGCCGTCCGGTAAGACGCCCGCAATCACCTCATCAATGCCCGCCTCTTTGGCAATCGCGTTGGCGGTTGTGGGGTTATCACCGGTTAACATCACCAGACGGTAGCCCGCACGATGCAGACGCTGGAGCGCCGCCACGCTGTCGCTGCGCAGGGGGTCACGTACCGCCAGTAAGGCCGCCGCTTTGCCGTCGATAGCCAGCAGTACCGGGGTTGAACCCTGTGACGCACGGGCTGAAATCTCCGCGTCCATTTCAGTGGTATCCACCTGCTGTTCATTTAACAGCGCCTGGTTGCCCAGCAGCAGGGTATGCCCCTCCGCTTCACCACTCACGCCTAAACCGCGCAGCGTCCGGAAACCCTTCACCTGCGGCAGCGTTGATTCTGCTGCTTTTTCCAGAATGGCGCGGGCCAGCGGGTGGCTTGAGCCTTGTTCAAGGGCTGCCGCCAGGCGCAGCGCCTGGGCTTCATCTGTTGTGCCAAAGGTTTTGATTGCCACCACCTGCGGTTTCCCTTCGGTCAGCGTGCCGGTTTTATCAAAGACCACCGTATCCAGCGTACTGGCGCGTTGTAAGGCATCGGCATCCCGGACCAGCACGCCAAATTCGGCGGCGCGGCCCACGCCGGAAATAATCGACATCGGCGTTGCCAGCCCCAGCGCACACGGACAGGCGATGATCAGCACCGTCGTGGCAATCACCAGCGTGTAGACAATTTGCGGCGCCGGGCCAAAGAAATACCAGATAGCGGCGCTGAACAGCGCAATCACCACCACGACGGGCACAAAGACGGCAGAAATTTTATCGGCCAACTGACCGATTTCCGGCTTGCTGCTCTGCGCCTGGCGTACCATGCGGATAATCCGCGACAGGGTGGTGTGGCTGCCGACCGCGCTGGCGCGAAACAGCACGCTACCGTCCTGAACGACCGTCCCGGCATGCACGTTGTCGCCTTCGCCTTTTTGTTGCGGGATCGGTTCACCGGTGAGCATGGCTTCATCCAGCCAGGCTTCGCCCTGGGTGATTTCACCGTCTACCGGCACCCGATCGCCGGTGGTCAGTCGCAGTAACATACCGGCCTGAACGTCGGCCAGTGGTACGCTTTTTTCACCCTCTTCGGTGACGACGCGCGCTGTCGGCGGCGTTAAATCGAGGAGTTTTTCCAGCGCCTTAGAAGAGCGCTGACGGGCGCGCGCTTCCAGCATGTGTCCGAGGTTAATCAGACCGATGATCATCGCGCTCGCTTCATAATAGAGATGGCGCGCTTCCATCGGGAACCACTGCGGCCACAGGTTGACGCTCATTGAGTAGAGCCAGGCCACCCCGGTACCGAGGGCGACCAGCGTATCCATCGTGGCGGCGCCGTTCATCAGGCTCTTCCACGCGCTGCGATAGAAATGGCCGCCTGCAAAGACCATCACGGCGAGGGTGGCGAGACCAATTGCGAGCCACAGGCTGCGGTTATCGGCGGTGACCATCATGTTGTCGCCGATCATCCCCCAGACCATCACCGGTACGCCGACCAGCAGCGCGACAATCGCCTGCCAGCGAAAGCGCTTCATGGTGGCGACGGCGGTCTCCTGCTGACGTTCACGGCGTTTCGCATCATCTTCAATGGCTTCTGCGCTGTAGCCAGCTTTTTCCACCGCCTGCACTAAATCTGCGGCGGACGCGCTGCCCATGACCAGCGCAGTGCGTTCCGCCAGGTTTACCCGTGCCTGCGTGACGCCCGGTACGTTTTGCAACGCATTTTGTACCCGGGAAACACAGCTGGCGCAGCTCATGCCGCTTAACAGCAGTTGTTGGCTGTCATCATCGGCCGTTGCTGCCGGAAGCTCAGGAGGGACCGCTGCCAGCGCTTCCGACGGGGTTGATGACTCCGCCAGCGGTTTAGCCTTTGGGTGGCTTAACTCCGCACCATAACCGGCTTGTTTGATGGTGTCGATCAACGCTTCGGCGCTGGCGCTACCGGTGACGTGCGCTTCAGTCACGGTGACGTCCGCCTGTTCCACGTCCGGGCGCTGCTCAAGACTCTCTTTTACGCGTTTGACGCAGTGACCACAGGACAGGCCGTCCAGGGTCAGGTCGATGGTGTGAGACATAACAAAACTCCTTTAAAATGGTCAGATAGTTATTGACCTGAGTAATCGTATTGACTAACTGTTATAAAGGTTAAACCTTCCATCAAGGGGAAGGTCAAGCCCGGAGTTTGCATTTGTATATGGGATATCAAATCATTCACTGTACTGATGGATATTTCTTGATTTTTATCAAGTAATTGTCGCTGTTTTCTTCTGTTTAGCAGATTGTATTTTTACACATCTAAATATGCTGAATGTATTTCTCTTAAAATGGTGTTTTAAATGTGATGAAGATCTCTTTATTTAGCTTAAAAGATTAGCAAACAGAATGATTTAATAAATGCAATTAATTTCATTATAAGTCGATTTAATAAGTCTATTTGTTGACAATTAAAGGCCAAATTTTGTAATCTGAAACTGAATTAAAACCGATTATCTAGCAATTTGACTATTCTGTAACAATTAAGCAGGAGGCTTTATGTCTACAAAGTTATGGGGCGGGCGTTTTGATATGCCAACAAATAAATTAGTTGAATCCTATAATGCAACTATTATGTTGGAACAACGCTTGTGTCCCTTTGATATTCAGGGGAGCATAGCTCATGCCACGATGTTGGGGCGTCAGGGAATAATCACGCAGGATGAAGCCAATGCAATTATTGGCGGATTAAAACAGGTAAATAAGGAGATTGACGACGGTCAATTCATTTTCGATACTGTTGATGAAGATATTCATATGGCTATTGAAAGGCGGATGACTGAAATTATCGGACCCGTTGGTGGAAAACTCCATACGGGGCGGAGTCGTAATGACCAGACTACCGTTGATTCTAAAATGCATATGCGAGCAACCATTCGTGAAATTCAACAGGATATTACTAACCTACAAAAAATAATAATTAACAAAGCCGAAAATAATATTAATGCGATAATGCCGGGCTATACCCATTTACAAACTGGTCAGCCCATTCTTTTATCTCACTGGATTATGGCATATTACTGGATGCTACGTCGTGACTGGAATCGATTTGAAGATCTCTATCAGCGTATGGGTGAGTGTCCCTTAGGCGCAGCGGCTCTTGCCGGTACGACTTTCCCTATTGATCGTGACTTTACGGCCCATGAGCTTGGTTTTGATAAACCGACTGAGAACAGCATTGATTCCGTCAGCGATCGCGACCATATGGTCGAATTCACCGCTGCAGCAGCGATGTGCTTTATGCATCTTACTCGCCTTTCAGAGGAGCTGGTTTTATTCTCTAGCCAGGACTTTAAGTTTATTGAACTTTCTGATGATTTCTGTACTGGTTCCAGCATCATGCCGCAGAAAAAGAACCCTGATGTGGCTGAAAAAATGCGCGGGAAAGGTGGCCGTATGTACGGAAATCTGATGGCCATGCTGACCATTATGAAAGGGATACCGCTCGCGTATAATACGGACATGAGCGAGGATAAAGAGCAGGTCTATGATTCTATGGATACACTACAGACTAGCCTAAAAATTATGGCTCCTATGCTCGATAAAATGGTTATTCTTGCCGAAAATACTCGTGCTGCAGCAGCCCGGGGGTTCTCGAATGCAACAGATATGGCCGATTACCTGGTCCGTAAAGGTATTCCTTTCAGGGAGGCTCACCATGTCGTTGGCAGTGCGGTGAATTATTGTATTAAACATAAGAAAATGTTAGAAGAGCTCACTATGGAAGAGTTCTCCGCATTTGATAATAAAATCGAAAGTGATATTTATGAGAGTATTTCTCTGGAAGCCTGCATTAAAGCCAGAATGTCTTATGGTGGAACCGGGCCTGATGCTGTTAAAAAGCAGATTGAGATTGCCAAATCATATTTAAAATAATTCAGAATATAATAATCAATGCCTCCCGGATGCAATGTCCGGGAGTCTCTTTGAGGTGAAGAAATGGACGCTTTATTTTTTATACAATTGTTTATTGTACTAGCCTGTATTGGTATCGGTGGAAGATACGGCGGAATGGGGCTTGGCGCTGGTGGGGGGTTAGGGGTTGTAATATTAGTTTTGGGCTTTGGACTAAAACCTTCTTCACCATCCATAACTGCAATGTTAATTATTATTTGTGTTATTGGTGCTGTTAGTATATTGCAGGCCGCCGGAGGATTAGATTATTTGGTAAGAGTCGCCGAAAAGTTACTTCGCAAGAAACCACAGGCGATAACTTTTGTTGCACCAATATTAACTTCCGTATTTACGCTATTTTGTGGAACGACTTATGTCGCGTTCTCCTTGTATCCTGTGATTGCTGAAGTTGCCGCTGAAGCAAAAGTACGTCCGGAGCGTGCGTTATCCGCAACGGTAATTGCAGCCAGTGTGGCAGTTGCTGCCAGTCCTATGAGCGCGGCGACGGCCGGTATGCTGGCTATTCTGCATGAATATGCTGGGATCACGCTTGGACAAATACTATCGATTGCTCTCCCTTCATTTTTTATGGCTGCAATTGTTACCAGCTTTTCAGTCTACAAGCGCGGTAAAGAGCTGGAAGACGATCCTGAATTTCAACGGCGTGTTGCGGCAGGTGAGTATGAGTTCATGCACGACGAGCAGAAAAAAGAGTATGTCGCTACACCAGGCGCAAGAAAAGGGGTCGCTATCTTTGCCATTGCTGTGGTGCTAGTCCTTATTCTCGGATCTTTTACTGAACTTCTTCCTTCATGGGATGGAAAAAGACTATCAACCCCAATGGTCATTCAGATGATCATGCTGACCGCCGCTTTATTTATCATGATTGTGGGTAAAGTTCCGAGCAGTACGCTGAATAGCGGTTCTGTATTCCGTGCTGGTTTGATGGGGGTTGTAGCAATACTTGGTGTTTCGTGGATGACTGCAACCTTTTTTGATGCTTACCAGGCAGAACTGATCAATGTTTTTGGCGGTCTTGTGAATGGTGCGCCAATGCTGTTTGGCGTAGTCGTATTCTTGTTTTCTCTGGTGATCATGAGTCCGGCTGCGACGGTAGCGGCAATTATGCCATTAGGCGTCACTTTGGGTATTCCGGCTCCGTATCTTATCGCTATTTTTGCCTGTACTTGCGGTGATTTTATTATACCAGGGGCAAATCAGATTGGTTGCGTGGCGTTTGACAGAACGGGCACGACCAAAATTGGACGCTTTGTTGTTAATCATAGTTATATTCGTCCTGGTTTCGTCATGGTTCTCTCACAGGTAATCTTTGCTTATTTAATTGCGCAGGTTGTCCTTTAGTTCTGGGCGAAGAGAGATACAGTGATTGTACGTTGACGTGAATGACTGGCATCCCCTCTGTTTTATTCAGAAGGGGATGTCGCAGGGATAATATTTCGGCACTATATGATTTTGGCAAAGAGGAAGCAGAAAAGGGTAGACGCCAGAACGGTGACCAGACCAGGTAACATGTAACTGTGATTTACCACATACTTACCAATGCGAGTTGTTCCAGTCCTGTCAAACGCCACGCATCCAATTTGTGCTCCACCTGGAATAATAAACGATCCACACGTTACCGGAAGTAATGCTATCAACGTTTCAGCCGGGTATCCCATTAATACGCCAGCAGGTAATAATGCCACTGCAGTTGCTGCAGGGCTGTAAATCACAGCGGAAAGACCAAACACAATCACACCGAATAGCACGGGGTTATGAAAACCGTGGAAAGCTGTATTAAATAATTCATGCCATGCTTCAAAGAAAGAGTTCATCATCCATGAAAGGCCAAATATAGCAACGACACCGACCAGGCCTGCCTTAAAAACAGAACCTGAATCAAGTTTCGAAGGAGAAATTCGACACACCATCATAATGATACACGCTGTTGTCAGCATGATTATTTGCAATGCGGTTGGGATGCTCATGCGCTCTATGCCGGAACCGGTGTTCCATACCGGTCGTAATTGAGGAATAGATCCCATAATAACAACCAAAATGATGCCGGTAAGAAAAATCAGCAATCCTCTCTTCGCTTCTTTTGTCACTATGTTTGCCGTACGTTCTTCAGCCTTTACTGACTCAAATTCACCTTCAGCAACCCTGCGTTGAAATTCCGGATCATTTTCAAGCTCATGACCTCTTTTAAAGACAAAAAGACAGCCAACAAGGCAGCCAAGAAAGGTTCCGGGTACGGTGACTAACAAAATATCCAAAGCAGATATGTGCAATCCGGCAAGGACTGCAATTGTTCCCGTTACGACTGCACTGACCGGGCTGGCAATGAGTCCAAAATTGGCGGCAATAACTGACATCGACATTGCTCGCTCCGGCCGCACTCGGGCATCTGCTGCGATTTCTGCAATGACCGGGTAAACGGAAAAGGCGACGTATCCTGTTCCACATATAGCCGTAAAAAGATAAGCGACCGCTGGCCCCAGAAAAGTGATTGCACCAGGCCATTTTCTCAGAATTCTTTCAGCCATCGTAACGAAGAGATCAAGGCCACCAGCCGCCTGAAGGATAGTGATACAAGTAATAACTGCAAGAATAATAGAAATGACAGTAATAGGAGGGGAGTCGGGAGGGAGGCCAAATCCAAAGGTCAGAATAGCGAGCCCTAATCCGCCAGCAGCGCCTAACCCAATCCCCCCAAAGCGCCCGCCTATACCAATACATGTAAGAACTATCGCAAACTGAATTACGAATAAAACCATAATTAATTCCTTTTTGTTAACAAATATTTTAATATTATTCTAATAATGATTGGTTATAATTTTATCATGATAGTGTATAAAGTAACCTAATTTATTATATTATTTATACTTATGAATGTAGTAACACTGTAATCAGAGAGTGTTTATGGATAAGAAAAACGAACTGTTTGAAAGTATTAAAGATTATCTACTTGATGATGCTAACCGTAAAGCTGATGGCCGTATTGAAACAGAAACTGAACTCGCAACTCGTTTTAATACATCACGATATAAAATCCGTCAGGCGCTCAGTACCCTTGCGCAGATGGGTATGCTTGAGCGTGCCCCTCGCCGAGGCAGCGTGTTGAAAAATGTGGGACAAAGCAGCATTAACAATCAGCTGCTGATGCAGTTCGATCTGTCTGGTTTTGACATCACAGAATTTACAGAGGCGAGGATCCTGATTGAGTGTGCGATCATTCCACTGGCAACCCGCCGAATATTTCCGGCCATGCTCTCGAAACTTGAAAATGAACTGAGGCTGATAGAGGAAAATGCAGACAATCCGCAAGAAGCCGATCAACACGATCGGGATTTTCATCTGCTCTTGCTACAGGCAAGCGGCAATCGCGTTCTGCAGGTTTTCTCTGATGTATTAATTACTTACTTTGAGAAAACGAGAGAGTCATTACCGGCTAACGATCGTCAATATTTCCTGGATAGCGCGACAAAACAGAGGGAAATATTGTCATACATTAGAAAAGGTGATGCGCAGATGGCTTCAGAACTAATGCGCACCCATCTGCTGGAGAAGAAATTATAAATTGTTTGTGTTCAAAAAAATGGGACGTCAGGTTGGAGAATTTCTTTATTTATCGACCCGTCCTTTAGTGGCTTTCCTGCTGCGAGGTTGACTCGGATCGTATCAGAACTATAAGGGAGAAGGATGTGCGTTATAATGAGACTCGGCTCTTCAATGATCTGATGGGGGAAATGTGAATATTAGCGATGTGGCGAAAAAAACCGGGTTAACCAGCAAAGCGATTCGATTTTATGAAGAGAAAGGGCTGGTGACGCCGCCGCTGCGTAGCGAAAATGGATATCGCACGTACACCCAGCAACATCTGAATGAACTGACGTTATTGCGTCAGGCGCGTCAGGTGGGATTTAACCTGGAAGAGTGCGGCGAACTGGTGAATTTATTTAACGACCCGGGACGGCACAGCGCAGATGTAAAAAAGCGTACGCTGGAGAAAGTCGCCGAAATTGAACGGCACATCAGCGAGCTACAGGCGATGCGCGGGCAACTGCTGGCGCTGGCGGATTCCTGTCCTGGCGACGACAGCGCAGAGTGCCCGATTATCGATAATCTTTCTGGCTGCTGTCATCACAAAACTCAGGCTTAGTTGCCAGCTGTTTGAGCATAAACACCACGGTGCCGCGATACCAGGGAGAGGTTCTGAGTTGCGCGTCGTCCTGCGCGTCCCAACTTCCGTTTTGCACCAGCCCGAGCTTAAAGGGAATGCGCAGCCGCTGCAGCGCGGGCAAATAGTGCGCATAGTTGTCGACCGTATGACGCCCCTGATAGCTTTGCACCACCAGTTCATCCACCGGCAGCGCGTTGAGGGTGTCGATATCACCCGTTTTCGCCCAGTCCAGCAGCCCGGTCACGCCAAGGGCAAACTCGGGCGGTAACTGCTGGCGCAACTGACGCAAAAAAACCGCATAGTCCGCCAGTTGATGAGTGGCGGCGTCAAAATCGACCTGCAAGCCAATGACCTGGTTGCCCATTTTTTGCCAGCGCTGCATCAGGTGGATAATCCGCGCCGGGATCGCTTCCGGCACGTCAAGCGTTGTAAAACGCACGGTGAGCCAGAGAGTCGGAAACGTCAGGCGACTCACCGGCAACCCCAGACGCTGAAAGACCACCTCGCCTGAGCGCGTCAGTACCTCGCCCTGATGCAGGTAGACCGTTTGCGCATTTTTCAGGTCAGCGCTGGCTTTGACGCCAGACCACAGCCAGAACGCCTGATGTTGGTGGGCATTGACCGTCTCTGCCGCCTGCGACTGACCTGTCAGCAGTGCGATTACCAGTAGTACTTGAGCTTTTGTGCCCACGGGCTACCCGGATATTCTGTTTTCAACTGCGTGAACCAGCCTTTGCGCTGTACTTTATCGACCTCTTCGCCGCCGCACTCATTCATCCCGGACGGCGAATAGCACATGATGGCCCGGTAGAGGGCGTAGCTTTTATCCTCGGGTTCCGCTTTCGGTGAGGCGATAACCTGCTGGTAGTAGCTCTGGCGATCAAACTGGCCATACGGATGTTTGCGGTCGATGGCTGCCTCCAGCGCCGCGTTTCCCTCACCGTCTTTCCATAAATCGACATGGGTTTGCGTGGTGCGGAAAAATTCGCCGAGGCAATTGAGGGCATGCGCGTCGTTGGCTTTTTTGCTCAGGACGCCTACCGTTTCGCTCAGGCCACGACAGACGTATCCGGCATCCGCCGCGCTGCCATTCCAGTCAAAGACGCTCAGATTCACATCGTCGAACGCCTCGCCGATGACCGGCGGTGTAATCGCCTTCACAAGTTTGATGTCGGTTAACCAGTCGCTAAAACGGTTTTCGGTAAGATCGCGAACCAGCAGGGTGTGCAGGGCGATGGTGCGTTCTTCATTATTCGTTCCCTGGGTCGCCTGCTGGCGCAACAGCTCAAGTGGAGCCTGCGTTTTCAGAACCCGGGAGCGGAATCGCAGGTTGGTCACCGGACTTTGCGGGGCAAAAATCGCGTTAATCTCGTTGTTATAAACCAGCGTTGCCGCCAGTTTTGCCTGGAGATACTGCTGCTGCTCGTTATCCTGGCTGAGTTTCAGCAGCTGTTGCCAGAAATCACGCGCCGCCTGCCACTGTTGTTGTCCCATCATCGCTTCGCCGTACAGCACCTGCTCACTGAAGGCGAGAATATCATGGGCCGGGAGCTGTTTTGCCGGGGTGATGGCCTGAACGATCGCGGCGTGGTTGCCCGTCGTCATCCACAGATTGAGCTGCAGGTTGTGCCACAGCGGCGCTTTTCCGCCTTTCTCAAATGCCGGTTTGCTGCTGTCGAGGAAGGCTTGCGTCAGCGTTGGTTTATTGTCGCTGTTCGGGCGCAGCGCGCGTAATAATTCGATGTAGCTTATCTGGAGCGCATCAGGGAATGCTTCCGTGAACGGGGCGTTGTAGAAGCGCATGCCGTACACATTATCGTATTCAGTCACCAGACGACGCAGTGCGTCAGGATCTTTTGCCTGCTGGAATGTCTGCTCATACAATGCCGCCAGTTGTGGCCACGCTTGCTGATACCAGTTGATACGGCGCAGCATGCCGCGAGCCGAATCGGCATACAGGCCTTGCGGCCAGCGTTGCAGATAGCGCTGTGCGGCTTCTTGCGCCTGGTTTGCGAACTGCTGGTCTATCTTGCTGATATCAAAATCGCCATATTCGCCGGTACTGTGCTGGGTACTCTTGTTCAGCGCCGTGCGCATCAGCATGTATTGCGCCGTCTCTTCCAGCCACGGATTTTTGCTGTTCACCAGGGCGGTGAAATCCTGCTCTGCGGATTTGTAGTCTTCAGTGTAGAAATAGGTGGCACCGGTCAGATACGTTTTGTACAGCAGGGCGGAGGAATCTGCCGGAAGCGTTGCAAGCGCTTCAGAGACCTGCCCTGTTGTGGCGCCACCCCAGATTGCCATGCGCGCCTGCGCCAGCGCATGACGTTGTTCCGGCGTAAGCGTAGCGTCATTGATAAGCGCCGTGAAAAACTGACTCACGCCGTCGCTGCTATTCGAGACGTAGCGGTTTTCCAGGCCGCTGTCGTTTTCGCTCAGACGCGCGATCTCCGCCGGATCGATTTGCAACGCCGTTGCTTGCTGAGTCAGCGTTGGGTTCTCGCTGGATACCACGGTTGGCGAAGAGGGGGCGCTCACGGCATCCCATTGCGGATGATAGGCAAAATAGTAATCGCGGGAACGAGTGATATCCGCAGGCATCGACTGCACGGGGAGTTCGAATGATTTTGCTTCGCTGAATAACCGCAGCAGGTTGTCGCGGGTATCATTTCCGGGAGTGAGTACGGGGACGCCTTTCAGCAGGCAATTTTTGCTGCTCCACGTGCAGTCTTCGATATCGAAAGAGGCGAATGCCTGTGGCGCACCCGCCAGCAGCGCGCAGAGGGCGAGTGTAAGAGGAGTCTTCCTGGCCATAATAGTATTTATTCCCTGATGATTATTGTTCTGATAATACCGATTTGATTTTCAACGTAATGCCTTCTACAGCGATCACTTCGACATGTGTACCGGCAGTGAGATCCTGATCGGCGCTGACGGGCCAGGAGCTGTCGCCGACCCGCATGTGCCCATGCCCGTTGACCAGCGTAGTGTCCAGAATAAACCGACGCCCAACCAATTGTTGTCCGCGTTGATTGAGATGGTTGTCTGACGGTTTTTTCTCACCGACGCGCCGCGTCAGCCACTTCCACCAGAACCACGCTGCCAGCAGGGTTAACACAGAAAACAGCGTTCCCTGCCACTCCCAGCCGAGAGGTAGGAGCCAGACCGTTAATCCGGTGATCACCGCCGCCACGCCGCTCCAGAGCAGATAGCCGTTACCGCCGAGCATCTCAGCGGCCAGTAACAGACCGCCGAGGCTGAGCCAGAAAAGATGCGGATGTACCAGAATCATTTCAATCATGGGTTTTTCCGTTCGCTGGCGCTGTCCTTAATCAGTTCGGTGATCCCGGCAATGGAGCCCATCAGACTGCTGGCATCGAGCGGCATCATCACCACTTTACTGTTGTTAGCCGAACCAATTTTTTGCAGCGCTTCGGTGTATTTCTGCGCCACGAAATAGTTAACGGCCTGAATGTTTCCGGAGGCGATAGCCTCAGAAACCATTTGCGTGGCGCGGGCTTCCGCTTCGGCGGAGCGTTCGCGGGCTTCTGCCTGTAAAAATGCCGACTGACGGTCACCTTCGGCGATCAAAATTTTTGACTGTTTCTCACCCTCGGCTTTGACGATCTCCGCCTGGCGGATCCCCTCGGCTTCCAGGATATAGGCACGTTTGGTACGTTCCGCTTTCATCTGCGCGTTCATGGCGTCGATCAACTCCGCCGGAGGACGAACATCGCGGATCTCAATGCGGGTAATTTTGATACCCCACGGGTTGGTGGCTTCATCAACAATGTGTAACAGGCGCGTATTGATGTTGTCGCGCTGGGAGAGCATTTCATCAAGCTCCATTGAGCCCAGCACGGTACGGATGTTCGTCATGGTTAGATTGATGATGGCCAGCTCCAGATTACTGACTTCATATGCGGCTTTCGGCGCATCAATCACCTGGATAAAACAGACCGCATCAATCGAAACGTTGGCGTTATCTTTCGAGATGACTTCCTGAGATGGAATATCGAGCACCTGTTCCATCATATTGATTTTTCGGCCAATGCGATCCATAAACGGGACCACGAGACTCAGACCCGGCTGCAGTGTATTGGTATAGCGACCAAACCGCTCTACGGTCCACTGGTATCCTTGCGGAACGATTTTGACGCCAGCACCGACAATCACCAGTGCGACGAAAATAAGAATCGGGATAAAGATAAGCATCGATAAACCTCCTGTAGTGTTGTCCATGTCAAAAACGATTTTTATTGTCTCTGTTAATCAATTATACCTGATTAATCATAGTGAGTTACCTCCTGGTCATTAGAGGGATACACTACATTTTTGCCAGAAACATGAAAAACGGATGTGTAATGAAAGAAGAAAGCATTTTGCTCCAGCTAAAAAGGGTGGGATACCAGGCCGGAGCTACCAACATTCTGAATAACATCAGTTTTAATCTTAGGGCGGGGGAGTTTAAGCTGATTACCGGCCCTTCAGGATGTGGTAAGAGCACGCTGCTAAAAATTGTAGCATCGCTGATAAGCCCAAGCCATGGCGAGATCTATTTTGCCGGGGATGAGATAACAACCCTGAATCCCGAGCACTATCGCCAGCAAGTCTCTTATTGCGCCCAGACGCCCGCGCTGTTTGGCGACACGGTTTACGATAATCTGATCTTCCCGTGGCAGATCCGCCATCAACGGCCGGATCCTGACGCATTTGCCGCCGATCTGGCGCGCGTTGAATTACCGCAAGCGATCCTGACCAAGAGTATTACTGAACTTTCGGGTGGTGAGAAACAACGGATCGCCTTAATCCGCAACTTACAGTTTCTGCCTAAAATACTGCTGCTGGATGAAATTACCAGCGCGTTGGATGAGAGTAATAAACGCAATGTGAACGATCTTATCCATCATTATGTCCGCGATAAAAATATCGGCGTGTTATGGGTCACTCACGATAAAGATGAAATAAACCATGCGGATAAAGTGATCACACTCCAGCCTCATGCTGGAGAAATGCAGGAGGCAACCTATGAACGAGCATAATATTACGAATGAATCTCTGGCATTCGCGATGATGCTGGTAGTGGTGGCGATAATGATTAGCCACAAAGAAAAACTGGCGCTGGAGAAAGAGATTCTCTGGAGCATCTGCCGGGCGGTGGTTCAGCTTGTTATTGTGGGGTATGTCTTAAAATACATATTCGGCGTTAATCATGCCGTTTTGACCATTTTGATGGTGTTATTCATCTGTTTTAACGCGGCGTATAACGCGCAAAAACGCAGTAAATATATCGGCAAAGCCTTTATCTCATCGTTTATCGCTATTACGTCCGGCGCAGGTTTAACGCTGGCAGTATTAGTGCTTTCTGGCTCCATTGAATTTGTTCCCATGCAGGTGATCCCCATTTCCGGCATGATTGCGGGGAACGCGATGGTGGCCGTCGGTCTGTGTTACAACAATCTCGGTCAGCGATTCACTGGCGAACAACAGCAGATTCAGGAAAAACTCAGCCTGGGCGCAACGCCGAAAATGGCGTCTGCCGGACTTATCCGCGACAGCATTCGCGCGTCGCTTATTCCGACCATAGATTCGGCGAAAACGGTGGGCCTGGTGAGTTTACCGGGGATGATGTCGGGGCTTATTTTTGCCGGTATCGACCCGGTGAAAGCGATTAAATATCAGATAATGGTGACCTTTATGCTGCTCTCAACCGCCAGCCTGTCGACCATTATCGCCTGCTATTTAACCTACCGGAAGTTTTACAATTCGCGCCACCAGCTGGTGGTGGCGCAACTGAAGAAGTCGTGATGGTTTAGCGGATGGCGGCCTGCAGACAGGCATAATCCTGTAGGCCGGATAAGCGATAGCGCCATCCGGCATCAATCAATAGAGCAGGGCGTACAGCTGGCGGCGGTATTTTGAGGCCAGCGCGTCGCCAGTCCCCAGCGCCGCGAGAATTTCCTGGAACGTTTTACGGGCCTGACCCTCAGCGGCAGAGAGATCTTTTTTCAGATGGCTGAACAACAGTTCCAGCGCTTCTTCATTACGCCCCACCTGATGCAGCTGTAGCGCCAGTTGCGCGGCCAGCGCGGCATCCTGCGGGTGTTCTGCAACTTGTTGCTGCAAATGCTGAATTTCCGGGGTGTCCGCT
The DNA here is from genome assembly GCF_059418505.1 of Citrobacter sp. GW821-FHT07H02. Taxonomy (NCBI): domain Bacteria; kingdom Pseudomonadati; phylum Pseudomonadota; class Gammaproteobacteria; order Enterobacterales; family Enterobacteriaceae; genus Citrobacter; species Citrobacter sp. GW821-FHT07H02. The sequence goes on from NZ_JBWKPZ010000001.1 coordinate 156,592, forward strand.
GCCTGTTTCAGCAGTTCAATTTGTGCGACCAGCCCCTGATAACGGGTGTCCTGATCCTGCAATGGCACGGTCTTCAATACCGCTTCGGCATCTTCAGAGCGGTTGAGGGCAATTTGCGTTTCCGCCAGCAGCAGACCGATTTCACTGTTCTGGCTGGAGAGCTGCCAGGCGTCTTTCAGCAGCGGCAGCGCCTCTGCGTAGTTGCCTTCCTGCATCAGCTGTATCGCCTGCTGCGCTTTCAGCTCTTCTTCACGCGGCAGCACTTTGTCGAGCAGCGCGCGGATGACTTCTTCCGGCTGCGGCCCCTGGAAACCATCTACCGGTTGACCGTTCTGGAACAGATACACAGTTGGGATGGCGCGCAGACCAAACTGGGAGGCGATCATCTGCTCCGCGTCGCAGTCCAGTTTCGCCAGAATAAACTGACCGTTGTATTGCGCAACCAGGCTTTCCAGCACGGGCGTCAGTTGCAGGCAGTGCTGACTACGCTCAGACCAGAAATAGAACAGGACCGGGGTGGTCATTGACTGTTCAAGGGTCTGCTGCAAATTGGATTCGTTAATGTTAACAATATTCTGTACGGACATGGAGTCGCTCTCTTTTGTCTATATTTCCTTTTACATGGGGGCTGAGACGCGTGCTTCAACTCACCCCTGTAAAATTTTGTCCATTATGCGCCCTGGCAGCAGGCGTTTAAGTAGCATGACGGCCCACGTCACCATCGTAACGGGGTAGCGTAATTTCGGTTTATCGCTTTCAAACGCGCGGCGCACTTTGGCGACAACGGCCTCCGGCCCCAGCGTAAAACGTGCGGCGATACCGGGGTTTTCTACCGGTTGGTCATTTTGCGTCTGGTTAACATTTTCTGTGAAGCGGGTGCGAATGGGGCCGGGTTCGATCAGACTGACTTTGATCCCGGTGTGGCGCAGTTCCATACGCAGCGCGTCTGACCAGGCCTCCAGCGCGTATTTGCTGGCCGCGTAAGCGCCGCGACCTGGCGTGGAAATCAGTCCCATCACCGAGGAGGTCATGACAATGCGCCCTTCGCGGTGGGGCAACATGGCGGGCAGCAGACGCATGGTGAGCTGATGTGCGCCGAAGAAATTGGTGGAAAACTGTTGTTCCATCTGCTCGCGGCTGATGGTTGAGAGCGGGCCATAAACGCCATAACCGGCATTATTAAAGATCCCATACAAACAATTATCGGTCAGGGCGAGCACTTCCTGGGCGGCGCAATCCACGCTTTCGGGGGAATCCAGATCCAGCAGAATACCGGTGAAGCCCATACTGTTCATGCGAGCGACGTCTTCGGGTTTGCGGCAGCCCGCCAGGATTTGGAAACCCTGGCGCTTGAGTTCCAGGGCGCTTTCCAGACCGATTCCGCTGGAACATCCTGTTATTAAGACCGATTTTTGCATAACTTTACCTGTCAGGATCTCCGTTGACTTACGAGTCGTGGTTAACTAATGGCGTCAATTGTTTCGCCATCCAGTCGGCGATAAACGGTTGAGCGTCGCGATTAGGGTGAATGCCGTCGTCCTGCATCCATTGGGGTTTCAGATAAACCTCTTCCATAAAAAAGGGCAGGAGTGGAATATCGAACTCTTTGGCAAGTCTGGGATAGATGGCGCTAAAGGTTTCATTATACCGACGACCGTAGTTTGCGGGCAGACGTATTTGCATCAGCAGCGGTTTGGCGTTTGCGGCTTTGACGTCTTGCAATAATTTACGCAGCGTTTGCTCCGTTTGCTGAGGCTGGAACCCGCGTAAACCGTCATTGCCGCCCAGTTCTACCAGCACCCAACGGGGTTGATGTTGTTGTAGTAACCCGGGCAGGCGCGCCAGCGCTTGTTGCGAGGTATCACCACTGATACTGGCGTTGACCACCGTTGTTTTGGTCTGCCATTTATCATGCAGGAGCGCCGGCCAGGCGGCATTGGCCGACATGCGGTATCCGGCGCTCAGGCTGTCGCCCAGAATCAGTAACGTATCCGCTGCGGCGGCGCGGAAGGTTAACAGAATCAGGAACAGGAAGGGCAGATGCCAGCGGAAAACATTGTTGAAGTTCATCATCTTAAGAAGTCCGTCGGTCAGGGGGAGCATGAGCTTTCCATCCTTACCGGAGTTGAACTGGTTGTCAAACGCGGCGATACCCTTGCGCTGATTGGTGAGTCGGGGTCGGGGAAATCCACCTTACTGGCGATTCTGGCAGGCCTCGATGACGGCAGTAGCGGCGAGGTGAGCCTTGTAGGCAAACCGTTGCACGCGATGGACGAAGAAGCGCGGGCGCAGCTACGCGCACAGCATGTTGGGTTTGTTTTTCAGTCCTTTATGCTGATCCCCACGCTGAACGCGCTGGAAAACGTCGAGCTGCCCGCGTTGTTGCGCGGTGAGAACAGCGGTCAAAGCCGCGCAGGCGCGAAAGCGCTACTCGAACAGCTAGGATTGGGAAAACGGCTGGACCACCTCCCGGCGCAGCTTTCCGGCGGAGAACAACAGCGCGTGGCGCTGGCGCGGGCCTTCAATGGTCGTCCGGACGTGCTGTTTGCCGACGAGCCAACAGGCAATCTCGACAGACAAACCGGCGATAAGATTGCCGATTTGTTGTTCTCACTCAATCGCGAACATGGCACGACGCTGATTCTGGTGACGCACGATCCGCAACTGGCGGCACGCTGCGACAGGCGTCTGCGGCTGGTCAATGGGCAGTTGCAGGAGGAGGCATGATTGCACGCTGGTTCTGGCGCGAATGGCGCTCCCCGTCATTACTGATTGTCTGGCTGGCGCTGAGTCTGGCGGTGGCGTGTGTGCTGGCGCTTGGCAAGGTCAGCGATCGCATGGAAAAGGGGCTCAGTCAGCAAAGTCGCGAGTTTATGGCGGGAGACAGGGCGCTGCGCAGTTCTCGCGAGGTGCCGCAGGCGTGGATTGAGCAAGCGCGCAAATGCGGGCTGAAGGTGGGAGAACAACTGACGTTCGCCACCATGACCTTCGCAGGCGATACGCCGCAACTGGCGAATGTCAAAGCGGTAGACAGTGTCTATCCGATGTACGGCGAACTACAAACCGACCCGCCAGGGCTAAAACCACAACCCGGTTTTGTACTGCTGGCACCGCGCCTGATGGTGCTTCTCAATCTGAAAATCGGCGACACCCTTGATGTCGGTGACGCAACGCTGCGCATTGCCGGGGAGGTGGTTCAGGAGCCGGATTCTGGTTTTAACCCTTTCCAGATGGCGCCGCGGCTGATGATGAATATCGCCGATGTTGAAAAAACGGGGGCGGTGCAGCCGGGGAGTCGCGTCACGTGGCGCTATAAATTTGGTGGAACGGCGCAGCAGCTCGACGGTTATGAAAAATGGCTGCTGCCGCAGCTTAAGCCAGAGCATCGCTGGTACGGACTGGAGCAGGACGACGGGGCGCTGGGTAAATCGCTGGAACGCTCGCAACAATTCCTGCTGCTTTCGGCGCTGTTAACGCTGTTGCTGGCGGTGGCTGCCGTTGCCGTTGCGATGAGCCATTACTGTCGTAGCCGCTACGATCTGGTCGCCATTCTCAAAACGCTGGGGGCTGGTCGCGCGCAATTACGTAAGCTGATCATCGGTCAGTGGTTAATGGTGCTGGCGCTTTCTGCGGTCACGGGCGGTGGCGTTGGGCTGCTGTTCGAAAAGGTGCTGATGGTATTGCTCAGGCCCGTTTTGCCTGCTGAGTTGCCCCCAGCCAGTCCCTGGCCATGGCTTTGGGCACTTGGGACGATGACCGTCATCTCTCTGTTGGTCGGGCTACGTCCCTACCGACTGCTGTTAGCGACACAGCCGCTGCGGGTGTTACGCCGTGATGTGGTGGCGAACGTCTGGCCGCTGAAAATCTATCTTCCGGTCGTGAGCATGGTGGTCGTCGCTCTGCTTGCCGGGTTAATGGGCGGCAGCATGCTGCTGTGGGCGGTTCTGGCGGGTGCGGTGGTGCTAGCGCTCCTGTGCGGGGTATTAGGCTGGATGTTGCTGAATGTCCTGCGTGGCCTGACATTAACCTCGCTGCCGTTACGGTTAGCAGTGAGTCGACTGCTGCGCCAGCCCTGGTCCACGCTGAGCCAGCTCTCCGCGTTTTCGCTCTCCTTCATGCTACTGGCGCTACTGCTGGTGCTGCGCGGCGATTTACTGGATCGCTGGCAGCAACAAATGCCGCCGGAAAGCCCAAATTACTTTCTGTTAAACATTGCGACTGAACAAGTGACGCCGCTGAAAGCGTTCCTCTCGGAGCATCAGGTGATCCCCGAAGCGTTCTACCCGATTGTGCGGGCGCGACTGACGGCCATTAACGGGAAACCCACGGAGGGGAATCAGGATGAAGCGCTTAACCGCGAACTGAATCTGACCTGGCAGGATATTCGCCCAAACCATAATCCGATCACGGCCGGAAACTGGCCACCAAAGGTTGGGGAAGTCTCGATCGAAGAGGGGCTGGCGAAACGCCTGAAGATAGGCCTCGGGGATTCCGTGACCTTTATGGGCGATACCCAGGAGTTCAGCGCGAAAGTCACCAGTTTGCGCCGGGTGGACTGGGAAAGTCTGCGCCCCAATTTCTTCTTTATTTTCCCCTCTGGCGCGCTGGATGGGCAGCCGCAAAGCTGGCTCACCAGTTTTCGCTGGGAGAACGGCAACGGCATGCTGACACAGTTGAACCGGGAGTTTCCCACTGTCAGTCTGCTGGATATTGGCGCGATCCTCAAACAGGTGGCCCAGGTACTGGATCAGGTGAGTCGGGCGCTGGAGGTGATGGTGGTTCTGGTGACCGCCTGCGGCATGCTGCTGTTACTGGCGCAGGTGCAGGTTGGTATGCGCCAGCGTCATCAGGAGCTGGTGGTCTGGCGAACGCTGGGGGCGGGTAAAAAACTGCTGCGAACCACGCTGTGGTGCGAGTTTGCCATGCTGGGACTGGTTTCCGGGCTGGTGGCGGCCATTGGCGCTGAAACGGCGCTGGCCGTGTTGCAAACCCGCGTTTTTGACTTCCCGTGGGAGCCTGACTGGCGACTGTGGATCGTGCTGCCCTTTTGTGGCGCGCTGTTACTCTCCGTTTGCGGCGGATGGCTAGGCGTTCGTCTTTTGAAAGGTAAAGCGCTGTTCCGTCAATTCAGTAATTAATTCATATGTGTGATGGTTGCGCGCCGGTTTTTATACTGGCGCGTACCCATTATGTGGCACAAATTGATAACTCCTTGATATTTAGTAGCACAAATCATTAAAAACCCGCCAACACAGCAGTATCAATAAAAGTTAATATTCACTTGATGAATAATTAGCAGGCTATCCCCGTCAGAACTCATGTCGCCTGGTGACGCGTGTGCGTCAGCCAATCGCGTGAATTTTTCAGGGTAAATCTATCAAGGAACAATGATGAATATAAAAACAACAGCGCTGGCGGCATCGATCGGCGCAGCAGTGGCATTGACGTCTTTCGCCTCTCAGGCGGAAATCACGGTTCTGAAACAGGATCCTCAGGCGGGTAATCCTCTGAGCCGTCTCAACTTCACCGTCGGCGGGAGTATTCGTCCGCAGTTCCAGAATATGGCTGGCGATGATGGTGCAAATGGGTATAAGCGTAATGGGTTTGACGGCGGTACACGTTTCCGTTTCGCCGCCGATTACTACCTGTTTGATGACATTAGCTGGGTCAGCTACTACGAGCTGGGCGTGAACTTCCCGGCGATGTTCAACTGGGACAACCACTACGCGGATGGTGCCAACGACACGACCCGTCGTATGTTATACACCGGTCTGAAAAGTGATACCTGGGGTACGCTGACCTTCGGTCAACAGAACAGCATTTACTATGATGTGGTCGGGGCGAAAACCGATATCTGGGACTATGACATGATCGGTCAGGCACCGGGTAACGGGATTAACGGCGACTACGATGGTTCGTACCGCACCCGTAAATCTCTGAAATATAAGAAAGCGGTGGGGGATGTTGATCTCTACGCGTCTTATCTGTTCAGCGACGACTACAACCCGAACAATGGCCTGAAATACAAACGTAAAGGCGGCGGCTCTCTGGGTGTGGATTATCACATCACAGACGATCTGACCTGGGGTACGGCGTGGAACTACACCCGTGCGGAGATGCGTGGCAACGACAGCAAAACCTACGACCAGAACATCGTCGGTACAGCATTTAGCTGGACGCCTGACAACTGGACCTTCTCCATGGGTGGCGGCTGGTATCAGAACTTCATGACCACCAAAAAAGTGTCTGTTAATGATTACTTTGCCGGTGATGCGTGGGGTCTGGAATACTTTGCGGGCTATACATTCCCGATTGGCCAGTATGCGGTGAAATCCATCCAGCCTTACTTTATGGGCGATCGTATTGAATACGTGAATGGTCGTGATTATCTGCGCACCGACAACGGTGTGGGGATCAGCTTCCAGCTGGATTATGGTTTCCGTGTTGATTACGAACACGTCTTTACCTCCAGCACCGACGATCTGGGTGATATGAACCTGGTGCGTCTGCGTTACGACTTCTAAGTCTGACACTGTGCCCGGTGGCGCTACGCTTACCGGGCCTACAAAATATATGCCGGATGAGGCAATTGCTGCCATCCGGCATTTTTTTAGTGGCTTAGCCACTCTCCGACGTCATCAAACGTGCCGCGAAAAACAATTTTCTCTGCTTTCTTTTCGAGCTGATAGCGATACATCGGGTCGTAATACTCTTCCAGCAGCGGAACCAGCCAACTGAAATGCGCCTCGGTGCTGCCGGTGCTCTGCTGTTCAGCCAGGGCAATATCGAGCGCGGTGGTCAATTCTTTAAATCGTTGCAGACCCAGCCGACGCTGAATGGCTGACAGCCCGTGGTGCAAATATTCGCTGTATTCCTGCCAACCGTGCTCTTCGCCGTACGCGTGAGTAAAGTCATGATGCATACGCACGAAATACTCTTCACGCAGCCGTTCCAGACGCAATTCAAAGGGATCGTTAACCACCGCAATGACCGCCTGTGCCATACGCTCGCGCAAGCATTCCGGCAGATGGTTCGAGCCAATCATCCGGCCTTCGTCCTCCAGCACCCATAAACGCGGCGTCTGGCGCGCATCGACCTTGAGCAACTCACTTGCCAGCAGGTTTTCAAAACTGGCCTGACTGAGTTGCGGCAACAGCGTACGGCCAAATGAGGAGCCGCGATGGTGCGCCAGCCCTTCGAGATCGATACCGTTGGGCTGCTGTTGTACCAGTTGCGTCTTGCCGCTGCCGGTACAGCCGCCAATTAAGACGATGGGCTTTTGCACCAGTTCTTCGGTGAGGCGGATGGCAGACTGGCGTAACGCTTTATAGCCGCCCTTGATCAGCGGGTAGTCAATACCTGACTCACGCAGCCATTGCTGAACAATGTGCGAGCGTTGGCCGCCGCGCGCGCAGCAAAGATAGCCGGTGGGCCGTTGTTGACACGCTTCTCGCCAGCCATCCAGCCGCTGTTGGCGAAGTTCGCCGGAAACCAGTTGATGACCAAGCTTGAGTGCGGCCTCTGGTCCCTGGCGCTTGTAGCAGGTGCCGACGGCGGCGCGCTCTTCATCATTCATCAAGGGCAGGTTAATGGCTGCGGGCATGGCGCCCTGGGTGAATTCGCCTGGGGCGCGTACATCGATTAAAGGCGTGTCGGCGGTGAGGATCGCGCGATAATCCGTTCCATCGTTCATGGGAGATCCTGATAAAACAAAACAGCAATGGGCAGGATTTTACGCGCTGAGAGAGGGGCCGGGAAAGGATAAGTTCTATTTCCCGGCATTTTTCTGGGTTATATGAGCTTACTTTGCGCCCAAATGATGCCGCTGGCGTAGTCTGGCGGCAGTAATGGCGCCAGTGCCTCCAGCGTGGCGTTAAGGCGCGCGGTGTCGCTGTCGGTCAGGTTCAGGTGACCCACCTTACGCCCCGGGCGAACCTCTTTGTCGTACCAGTGCAGATGCACTAACGGCAGTTTCAGCCAGTCATAATTCAAAGGACTGCCAATCAAATTCACCATCACCGATGGGCTGTTCACCACCGGCGTCGGTAATGGCAGTCCCGTGATGGCGCGCAGGTGCAGCTCAAACTGACTGATGCTGGCGCCGTTTTGCGTCCAGTGCCCGCTGTTATGCACGCGCGGGGCCAGTTCGTTGATCAACAGCCCTTCTGAGGTGATAAAGCACTCCATCGCCATCACGCCAACGTAACCCAACTCCTGCATGATGGCGGAAAGCATGGCTTCCGCCTGTTCCTGCAATCGGGTGTTAGCCTGCGGAAACGCCACGCTGGTGCGCAGAATTCCGTCCTGATGCAGGTTGTGCGTCAGCGGATAAAATACGGTGCTGCCGTCGTGACCGCGTGCGCCAACTAATGACACTTCCCCGGAGAAGTTGATCCCCTGCTCGACAATACACTCGCCGTAGCAGTCATTCGGGAGTTGGTCAGTTTCATCATTGCGCAAGCGCCACTGCCCGCGACCGTCATAACCCCCGACGCGGCGTTTGACAATCGCCAGTTCGCCTAAGCGTTCGAAAATGTGCGGCCATTCGTCGCTCCCGGCCAGCAGTTGCCACGGTGCGGTGGCAAGGGAGAGTTTGTCAAAAAGCTGCTTTTGCGTGAGTCGGTCAGCGATAATTGGGAATACATCGCGGTTGACAAAGGCCGGGTGGCGCGCCAGTTCGCGGGTCAACGCGGTTTCTGGCCAGCGCTCAATTTCTGCGGTAATTACGCTTTGCTGAAAAGGAACAGCGGCAGGTTCGGCGTCCAGTCCCACTGGCCAGACGGCTATCCCTAACGGTTCACCGGCCTGGCGCAGCATCCGCCCTAACTGTCCGTTACCCAGCACGCAGACCTGCTTCATGCCGCACCCCGCGGATCTGGATTCTCCAGCACCTCATCCGTTTGCGCTTTACGCCAGTCATTCAAGCGCTGATGCAGCGCGCTGTCATGGGTCGCCAGAATTTGTGCTGCCAGCAGTGCTGCGTTCGCCGCGCCCGCTTTGCCAATCGCCAGTGTACCGACCGGAATACCGCGTGGCATCTGAACAATAGAGTAGAGGCTGTCAACGCCGCTCAGCGCCGCGCTCTGTACCGGAACGCCCAGCACGGGCACCAGCGTCTTCGCCGCAATCATGCCCGGCAAATGTGCGGCACCGCCAGCACCGGCAATAATCACCTGATAACCGTTCTCTTCGGCGCTTTCGGCGAAGCTGAACAATTTGTCGGGGGTGCGGTGAGCGGAAATAACTTCAACGTGGTGTGGAACGTTCAGGATTTCAAAGATTTCGGCGGCAAACTGCATGGTAGCCCAGTCGCTTTTGGACCCCATCACGATGGCGACACGCGCCGGATTATTGCGGGAAGACATGCGTCTGAAAACTCCTGTGGTGCGGGACACACTGCTTTTGAGGCCACAGAGAATAGCATGATAATCCGGCAAGGAAAACGGTTGCGCGGTTAAAGTTGCGGCGAATAGCTGTGAGAATTTAAAACGGGAAGGCGATCAGTTCAACGTTGTCTGGCGTGACTTTTACCATCGAGCCTTCGTGGTGCCAGGCACCTAAAACGACACGAAAAGCAGGTTTTCCGTTAATAGTGAGTTCATGCACCGCCGGGCGATGGGTATGACCGTGAACCAACCACTGAACCTGATGTTTTTCCATCTCAGCCACCACGGCCTGCTGATTAACATCCATAATTTCCAGTGATTTACTGCTGTTGGCGGATTTGCTGCCAGCCCGCATTTTGGCGGCAATGCGGCTACGAATAAACAGCGGCAGGGCAAGAAACAGCGTTTGCAGCCAGGGTTTGTGCACTTTGGCGCGAAACGCCTGGTAACCGACATCGTCGGTACACAAGGTATCGCCATGCATGATCAACACGCGTCGGCCATACAGGTCAGGCACCTTTTCCTGCGGTAGCAGGGTCATGCCGCTTTCACGGGCAAAACGTTTTCCGAGCAGAAAGTCGCGGTTACCGTGAATGAAAAAACAGGGCACGCCGGAATCGACCACCGCTTTAATCGCCGCGGCTATTTCGTGGTGCAGGGGATTGGGATCGTCGTCGCCTATCCAGGCTTCGAAAAGATCGCCCAAAATGTACAGTGCGTCTGCCTGACGCGCTTCACCGGCTAAAAAACGCAGAAAACCGGCGGTGATCGCCGGTTCTTCTGTGCAGAGGTGAAGATCTGCAATAAACAGTGTCGCCACGATTACTCGCTGACGGTCACGTTTTCGACGATGACGTCTTCTTTTGGTACGTCCTGATGCATGCCGCTGCGACCGGTGGACACCGCTTTAATTTTGTCTACAACGTCCATGCCTTCAACGACTTCAGCAAATACGCAGTAGCCCCAGCCCTGCATGCTTTCAGCAGAGAAGTTCAGGAAGTCGTTGTCGACAACGTTAATAAAGAACTGGGCAGTTGCGGAGTGCGGAGCCTGAGTACGCGCCATTGCCAGCGTACCACGGGTGTTTTTCAGACCGTTGTTGGCTTCGTTTTTGATCGCCTCTTTGGTGTCTTTTTGCTTCATGCCCGGTTCAAAACCGCCGCCCTGAATCATAAAACCGTTAATGACACGGTGGAAAATGGTGTTGTTGTAAAAACCTTCGCGGCAGTAGTCCAGGAAGTTTTTAACTGTTTCAGGCGCTTTGTCATCAAAGGTTTTGATTACGATATCGCCGTGATTAGTGTGGAAAGTAACCATTTTTGCATCCTGTTCCGATATAGTGGTGCTTCGACCCAACGCTGGGTCACAGATAGTGGGGTGTTATAGCATAACCGTAAGACGGGATCATCTTGCAATGTGTGCTGATTCCAGTCTGAATTATGGGTATTATACAGACTTTATTATCCACACACGTCTATACGGAATCTTCGATGTTAAAAATCTTTAATACACTGACGCGCCAGAAAGAGGAATTTAAGCCTATTCATGCCGGGGAAGTCGGCATGTACGTGTGTGGTATTACCGTTTACGATCTCTGTCATATTGGTCACGGACGTACATTTGTTGCCTTCGATGTGGTGGCGCGCTACCTGCGTTTCCTCGGCTACAAACTGAAATACGTGCGTAACATTACCGATATCGATGACAAAATCATCAAACGCGCCAACGAAAACGGCGAAAACTTTGTGGCGCTGGTCGATCGCATGATTGCCGAGATGCACAACGATTTCGATGCGTTGAACATTTTGCGCCCGGACCTCGAACCGCGCGCAACGCACCATATCCACGAAATCATTGAAATTACTGAACAGTTGATTGCCAAAGGTCACGCCTACGTGGCAGATAACGGCGATGTGATGTTTGATGTCCCGACGGACCCGAACTATGGCCTGCTGTCACGCCAGGATCTCGACCAGCTCCAGGCCGGGGCTCGTGTGGACGTCGTTGACGTGAAACGCAACCCGATGGATTTCGTGTTGTGGAAGATGTCCAAAGAGGGCGAGCCGAGCTGGCCGTCACCGTGGGGCGCAGGGCGTCCGGGCTGGCATATCGAATGTTCGGCGATGAACTGCAAACAGTTAGGCAACCATTTTGATATTCACGGCGGCGGTTCTGACCTGATGTTCCCGCACCATGAAAACGAAATCGCCCAGTCCACCTGCGCGCATGACGGCGAGTACGTGAACTACTGGATGCACTCCGGCATGGTGATGATTGACCGCGAGAAAATGTCTAAATCCCTGGGCAATTTCTTCACCGTGCGCGACGTCCTGAAATACTACGACGCCGAAACCATTCGCTACTTCCTGATGTCCGGCCACTATCGTAGCCAGCTGAACTACAGCGAAGAGAACCTGAAACAGGCGCGTTCGGCGCTGGAACGTCTTTACACTGCGCTGCGCGGAACGGACAAATCCGTTGCTCCTGCGGGTGGCGAAGCGTTTGAAGCGCGTTTTGTTGAGGCGATGAACGACGATTTCAACACGCCGGAAGCCTACTCGGTATTGTTTGATATGGCGCGTGAAGTGAATCGCCTGAAGGGTGAAGATATGGCGGCGGCGAACGCGATGGCCTCGCATCTGCGTAAGCTCTCTGGCGTGCTGGGTCTGCTGGAACAAGATCCAGAAGCGTTCTTGCAAAGCGGCGCGCAGGCGGACGATGGCGAAGTTGCTGAGATTGAAGCGTTGATTCAACAGCGTCTCGATGCCCGTAAAGCGAAAGACTGGGCGGCGGCAGATGCGGCGCGTGACCGTCTGAACGAGATGGGGATCGTGCTGGAAGATGGCCCGCAAGGGACCACCTGGCGTCGTAAATAATCGTCTATTGCCGGATGCGCTGATGCGTGCCCGGCCTACAAAGTATGATCCGCTCGTAGGCCGGGTAAGGCGAAGCCGCCACCCGGCTTTTTAACGTCTACGCCACCACAACATTCCCATCACCACCACACCCGGCAACCACACCCACATCAACTCAGACAGCATCACCTGATGCCCGTACGGCGTGGCATAGCGTGAGAGTGCAAACGGTGCGACTTTGATCACCTGCCAGGGGGCAAAGAAGCGTTCGTCAGACCACGGCCACAACCAGCCGACGCCTTTTCCACCGGAGGTGACTGAATCCAGCAAACTGTGCGACAGCAGTGAAACCGTCAGGAACAGCCAACAGCGAACCAGCCCCGCCCTAAACCATCGTCGCCCGATCAGTACACATAAAAAGGGTATGACAAAGGCAAATAACAGTGAGTGGGTAAAACCACGATGGCCAAATACGTTGCCGTAGGCAATCCCAAACTTAAACGCCAGTACGTCGGCATCGGGCAGCATCGCCAGCACGATCCCGGCAAACAGCAGGCGAGGGGGAATAACCTTGAGGCCGAGGCCTAATCCAAGACAAAGAGGAACGGCGGCGTGGGTAACAATGGTTGGCATGAGGTTCGCTTCGTATGAAAAACAACATGCTAACAGTTTACTGTTTACTGTGAAGGGACGATGAAGTTAATTATCTGAAATATGGGGGAACTGGCCGGATAAGGGGTTAACCGTTATCCGGCAGCTGAGATCACGCGACGACGTTAATGTTGTGACCTTCATAGCTCACGGTGTGTCCCGCGACGATTTTGCAGCGTTTACGGGTTTCCACCGCGCCATCGACCTTAACTAAACCTTCAGCAATGGCTATTTTCGCCTGGGCGCCGCTTTCACACCAGCCTTCCAGTTTGAGCAAATCGCACAGCTCCACGTGCGGATGCTTGCCTAAAGAAAAATTCGCCATATTAATTACCTTGTGGATCGTGATATTCAACACACGCCTGCAGCGTGTTTTCGATAAGTGTTGCGACGGTCATCGGACCGACTCCGCCCGGCACTGGCGTGATGTATGACGCACGTGCCGCCGCATCGTCAAAGACGACGTCGCCGACAACTTTACCATTTTCCAGACGGTTAATGCCGACATCGATTACGATGGCGCCTTCTTTTATCCACTCGCCGGGAATAAATCCGGGTTTGCCGACGGCCACGATCAACAGGTCGGCATTTTCGACGTGATGACGCAGGTTTTTGGTAAAGCGGTGAGTGACGGTGGTGGTGCAGCCTGCCAGCAGCAGTTCCATGCTCATCGGGCGACCGACGATGTTGGAGGCGCCAATCACCACGGCATTCAGCCCGTAGGTATCGATATTGTAACGCTCAAGCAGGGTAACAATACCGCGCGGAGTACACGGACGCAGACGTGGCGCGCGCTGGCACAAACGACCTACGTTGTATGGATGAAAGCCATCCACGTCTTTGTCTGGCGCGATGCGCTCGAGCACTTTGACGTTGTCGATGCCCGCCGGTAACGGCAGTTGCACCAGAATACCGTCGATGGTGTTGTCTGCATTAAGCGTATCGATAAGCTCAAGCAGTTCCGCCTCGCTGGTGGTTTCAGGCAGGTCATAAGAGCGGGAGACGAACCCCACCTCATCACAGGCTTTACGCTTGCTTGCGACATAAATTTGCGAAGCCGGGTTGCTACCTACCAGCACAACAGCCAGTCCTGGGGCGCGAAGTCCGGCCGCTAAACGTGCCTGAACTTTTTGAGCAACCTCAGAGCGCACCTGCTGCGCAATCGTTTTACCGTCAATAATCTTTGCTACCATCAGAGAGAAGATTCCATCTGTTACGTTAAGTCAAAGGGGATGTGACTATTTTGTCAGAAGCGGGGCGCGCTGTCAGTTTTCGTTTGCGTATTTAGATGCGATCGTGGCGGTGTGACCTTCACGTTGTGGCCCAGTTTCAGGGTAAATGGCGGTGCATTTTTGTACGCAGGCTAATTAAATTTAACCTGGTCGAAACAATTCATCACCCTGGCATTTTGCGAATGAATCCCCCAAAAACCAGACTGTTATCTTCACCAGAACCCTTTTTTATATAAAAACATCCTGGAACCGTCCTATATCCCAATAAGAATTGGCTTAGGTCAATAAAAGGGTTTACGGGTATTTTTCATTTATTGAAATGTTTAATTTATCGCTGTGACGAATTGTCATATTCGTAAAGATTAATTAGTGAATCTGCTACTCAGGAGAGTTGGAGGAAAGATTAGCTAATTCTCTTTCGGAATATATCTTTACAGGATGCAGAGATAATTTGCCTGACATTTTATGTCGATATTGATTCAAACGGATCCCGCAGGAAGCCGGAACCGAATGTGTGTAATGCAAGGGAAACCCATGAAACTTAAATTAATGACCTCTTCTGTTATTGCTGGCCTGATGCTCGTTGCGGGCTCCGCTGTTGCGGCAGATCCGGTGAGTGTCAGCGGCGGCACCGTTCACTTTGAAGGTGAACTGGTCAATGCGGCATGTGCCGTTAGCACCCAGTCTGCGGATCAGGTAGTGACGCTGGGCCAGTACCGTACAGCCAGCTTTGCCGCAGTGGGTGACACCACGGCACAGATCCCGTTCAGCATTGTCCTGAATGACTGTGATCCCAGCGTAGCGGCGACCGCTGCGGTTGCGTTCTCCGGTCAAAGCGACCTGAGCAACGATGCCCTGCTGGCGGTCTCTTCCTCCGATAACAGCACAACGGCAGGCGGTGTGGGTATCGAAATTCTGGACAGCAAATCGTCTGCATTGAAGCCGGATGGCGCGACGTTCTCAACGGCTCAGGCGCTGGTAGAAGGCACGAACACCCTGCGTTTCTCTGCACGCTATAAAGCCACCGCAGCAAGCGCAACGCCGGGTCAGGCTAATGCTGATGCCACCTTCATCATGAAGTACGAGTAAGCGTTCAGGTTTGAGCAAGGATGACGCGTGCCTCAATGGATGAGGCAACACCGGGGATGATAAGGGATGTGGTTGATGATGAGGAAAGGCATGGCGTTGGCGGGAGTGCTCTGCGCGATGTCTGTCAGTGCGCATACGGTAATACTGGAGAGCGGACGTCTCCATTTGCGCGGAAAACTGGTGAACGGTGCCTGCACGGTAGCCTCAGAAAGTGAGGATTTACGCGTGCAAATGGGGCAATACCGTACGAATGCGTTTGCGGGCCCCGGCAGTTTCGCCCCTGTCAGTGTGCCTTTCTCGTTACGCTTAACGTCATGCAGTTCAGATGTTTATGACCACGTCGGCATTGCGTTTTCAGGCGTAACGCCAGTGGAAGACCCGCAGGTATTCCTTGCCAGCAGCGACGCCGGTTCTGCATCCGGAATCGGCCTTGCCTTATTTGATGAGCAACAACGGCAAATTATACCGAACGCATTGCCGCTCCATTACGCCCCTATTTTAACGCAAGAGATGACTTTCCATTTCACTGCTCGCTATCGGGCAATCTCGGAAAATATGACGCCGGGAAGTATTCATTCAGATGTGTGGTTTACGCTGGTTTACCCCTGATTTATTTCCGCGACGCTAATAAAACGCAAAAGGTATTTTTTGCCATGCTTACATTCATTAAATCAGGCCTTATTATTTTTATTGCCTTAATTTCTTCGTTTAGCGCACAGGCAGCGGGAGGCATCGCATTAGGTGCGACTCGCGTTATTTATCCGGCGGATGCGAAACAAACGTCGTTAGCCATTAGCAATAGCGACAGCAAAGAACGTTATCTGGTCAATTCCTGGGTTGAGAACAGCGCGGGTGTCAAAGAAAAAGCGTTTATCGTCACGCCGCCCCTTTTTGTCAGCGAACCCAAAAGCGAAAACACGCTGCGTATCATTTACGCCGGACAACCGCTGCCGACGGACCGCGAATCGCTGTTCTGGATGAATGTGAAAGCGATACCGTCGGTGGATAAAAACAACCTCGAAGGGAAGAACGTCCTGCAACTGGCGATTTTGTCGCGCATTAAGCTGTTTGTTCGCCCGGGCAATCTGCCGCAGATCTCAGAAGAAGCGCCAGGTCTGCTGCAATTCTCCCGTAGCGGCAACCACCTGAAAATCGCCAACCCATCTGCCTATTACCTCACGCTGGTCAACCTGAAAGTGGGAAGCCAAAAAGTGGATAACGTCATGGTGGCGCCGAAAAGTGACACCCAGATCCTGTTGCCTGGCGGCGCGCAGGGAAACGTGACGTTCCAGACGGTCAATGATTATGGCGCAGTGACCCCGGCCAAAACGGTTAGCCTGCGCTGAACCGTGAGAAAATGATGAAGAAGACAACGTATTTTCCCGGCCTGCTTCCGGGGTTTACGCCACATCTGACGGGGGTGGCGCTGTCGACGCTGGCGGCACTCTATCCCTCCTTAAGTCAGGGGGAAAGTTACTTTAACCCGGCTTTTTTATCATCAGATGCGGCATCCGTGGCGGATTTGTCACGCTTTGAGAAAGGCAATCATCAGCCTCCCGGCGTTTACCGTGTCGATATCTGGCGCAACGATGAATTTGTCGCCACCCAGGATATTCGCTTTGAAACGACAACGGTGAAGACCGGTGAAAAGTCGGGAGGGTTAATGCCCTGCTTTAACCTGGAGTGGGTTAAGCGGCTGGGGATTAACACCGCTGCCTTTCCTGCTTTGAGTCAGGAAAAGGACAACACCTGCATCAATTTACCGGAGGCGATACCGGGCACGGAAATCGCCTTCGATTTTGCTACCCTGCGGCTCAACGTGAGCCTGCCACAGGCATCAATGCTCAATAGCGCGCGCGGATACATCCCACCGGAAGAGTGGGATGAGGGTATCCCCGCGGCGTTGATCAACTACAGCTTTACCGGCAGCCGCGGAAACGACAGCGACAGCTATTTTTTAAGCCTGATGAGCGGTCTCAATTACGGTCCCTGGCGGCTGCGCAATAACGGCGCATGGAGTTACAACAAAGGCGACGGATACCACTCACAGAGCTGGAAAAACATCGGCACCTGGCTGCAACGCGCCATCATTCCCCTCAAGGGAGAACTGGTGATGGGCGACAGCAATACGGGCAACGACGTGTTCGACAGCGTGGGCTTTCGCGGGGCGCGGCTCTACTCTTCCGACAATATGTATCCCGATAGCCTGCAAGGTTACGCCCCGACTGTCAGAGGGATCGCCCGCACGCCCGCAAAACTGACCATTCGCCAGAATGGGTACGTGATTTATCAGAGTTATGTTTCGCCAGGCGCGTTTGCCATTACCGACCTTAACCCGACCTCTTCAAGCGGCGACCTTGAGGTGACGGTAGATGAAAAAGACGGCAGTCAGCAGCGCTACACCGTGCCGTATTCCACCGTGCCGCTTCTGCAGCGTGAAGGGCGAATCAAATATGATTTGGTGGCCGGGGATTACCGTAGTGGCAATAGCCAGCAATCGTCGCCGTTCTTTTTTCAGGGCACCGTCATCGCCGGGCTGCCACAAGGCTACACCGCCTATGGCGGGACGCAGCTGGCGTCGCGTTATAGCGCTATGGTGCTGGGCGCCGGACGAAATCTGGGCGACTGGGGGGCAGTGTCTGTCGACGTCACCCATGCGCGCAGCCAACTGGCGGATGACAGTACGCACGAAGGGCAGTCGCTGCGTTTTCTGTACGCCAAATCGCTCAATAATTTCGGCACGAACTTCCAGCTTCTGGGCTATCGCTATTCCACCCGGGGGTTTTACACCCTTGATGATGTGGCGTACCGCAGCATGGAAGGTTACGAATATGAATATGACAGTGAAGGCAATCGCCATGAAGTGCCGGTGGTGCAGAGCTATCACAATCTGAGCTACAGCAAAAAAGGGCGTTTCCAGGTCAATATTTCACAGAATCTGGGGGATTACGGCTCGCTGTATGTTTCTGGCAGCCAGCAAACTTACTGGAATACGTCGGAAGCCAACAGCTGGTATCAGCTTGGCTATGCCAGCGGCTGGCAGGGCATTAGCTATTCCCTCTCGTGGTCGTGGAACGAATCCGTCGGCATTTCCGGCACCGACCGTATTCTGGCGTTCAATATGTCTGTTCCGTTTAGCGTCCTGACCGGACGGCGTTACTCGCGTGATAACGCGCTGGATCGTACCTACGCCACCTTCAACGGCAGTCGCAACAGCGATGGGCAGAACAGCTGGCAAACCGGTGTCGGCGGTACGTTGCTGGAGGGACGCAACCTGAGCTACAGCGTGAACCAGGGACGCAGCAGCACCAACGGTTACAGCGGTAGCGCCAGTGCGAACTGGCAAGCCGCTTATGGCACGCTCGGGGTGGGCTACAACTACGATCGCGACCAGCATGATTACAACTGGCAGCTTTCTGGCGGCATGGTCGGGCATGCCGACGGCATTACCCTCAGCCAGCCACTGGGCGACACCAACGTATTGATTAAAGCGCCAGGGGCTGAAGGGGTGCACATCGAAAACCAGACCGGGATACAGACCGACTGGCGTGGCTACGCGGTGATGCCCTATGCCACGGTGTACCGCTATAACCGTGTGGCGCTGGATACCAACTCCATGAATAACCACACCGACGTGGAAAACAACGTCAGCAGCGTGGTGCCGACGCAAGGGGCGCTGGTCCGTGCGGCGTTTGAAACGCGCATTGGCGTACGCGCGATGATCACGGTGAAACAGGGGGACCGGCCTGTTCCGTTTGGCTCCGTTGTCCGTGAGACCGCCAGTGGCGTTACCAGCATGGTCGGCGACGACGGGCAAATCTACCTGAGTGGATTACCGCTGAGCGGTGACCTGCTTATTCAATGGGGGGAGGGGGCGAACTCACGCTGCGTGGCGCACTACGCCTTACCGGAAGAGAGCCTGAAACAAGCGGTCACGCTGAGCAATGCGACCTGTGAACGCCCGTCGCCATGAAAGGAAAAAGAAGATGAAACGACATACAGGATTATTGCTGGGTGGCGCTGCGTTGTTGCTGGCACACCCGGCATTGGCGACGGTTTGTTATAACTCAAACGGTACGCCGACAGATGTTTTTTACGATCTGTCGAATGTCTTTACCAGCAGTAATAACCAGGTGGGGCAAGTCGTGACGCTACCGGAAAAGTCAGGTTGGGTTGGCGTGAATGCCACCTGTCCTGCCGGGACCACGGTGAACTATACCTACCGCAGCTATGTGAGCGAACTCCCCGTACAAAGCACGGAAGGCGGGTTTCAGTATCTGAAACTCAATGACTATCTGCTGGGGGCCATGAGTATTACGGACAGCTATGCGGGGCTGTTTTATCCGCCCCGCAGCTATATCCGTATGGGGACGCATCCCAACGTTTCAAAACAGAAACCTTTTGGGGTGATGGATTCAAAGCTTATCTTCAAACTGAAGGTGATTCGTCCCTTTATCAATATGGTGCCGATTCCCCGTCAGACCATGTTCACGGTCTATGTGACGACCAGCAACGGCGATGCGCTGAGTACGCCGGTTTACACCATCAGCTACAGCGGCAAAGTGGAAGTGCCGCAAAGCTGCAAAGTGAATGCCGGAGAAGTGGTGGAGTTTGATTTCGGCGATATTGGCGCGGCGTTGTTTAGCAAAGCGGGTGCGGGGAATCGTCCGGAGGGGATCACGCCGCAAACGAAAACGATCGCCATTAAATGCACCAATGTGGCGGCGCAAGCCTATTTATCCATGCGCCTGGAAGCGGAGAAAGTGTCGGGGAAAGCGATGGTCTCTGATAATCCTGACTTAGGGTTTATCGTGTCGGATGGCAGCGGCGTACCGCTGACCCCCAACGATCTGGCGAGCAAAATTCCGTTTCGCCTTGATGATAATGCTCAGGCGAATGTCGGGATCCGCGCGTGGCCAGTGAGCGTGACCGGAAGTAAGCCCACGGAAGGTCCCTTCACCGCGCGAGGGTATCTGCGCGTGGATTATGACTAAGGAGAACGCATGATGATCCGGCTCTTTTGTGTCATGGTGTGTAGCGCGCTGATCAGTCCGTTTTGCCTGGCAGAGTCATCGCTGGGGGAGATCAACATTGAACTGCGCGGGAATGTGGTGGATTTTACCTGCGCGGTCATTGCCGGTGACAGCAATAAAACGGTTGAGCTCGGCAGCTGGCCGACGAAACAGCTGCGCACAACGGGGGACACGACACAGCCGGTCCCCTTTAGCTTAAAACTGGAAGGTTGTCCGCCCGGTTCCGCCTCAATGACGTTTTCTGGAACGCCCGCGCCGGGAACGTCGCTGTTGGCACTGGACGATGCGGTGATGGCGCAGAAGGTGGCGATTGAAATTCGCGACAGCGGTAAAACCCGGTTGCCGCTTGAGCAAGCCAGTCCGCCGGTCAGTATTGATGAAAACGGCAATGCGACGCTGACCTTTTTTGCCAATTACATCGCATTAGCCGACGGCGTTCAGCCTGGCAGTGCAAAGGCAGATGCGACATTT
Organism: Citrobacter sp. GW821-FHT07H02; assembly: GCF_059418505.1. Lineage (NCBI taxonomy): Bacteria > Pseudomonadati > Pseudomonadota > Gammaproteobacteria > Enterobacterales > Enterobacteriaceae > Citrobacter > Citrobacter sp. GW821-FHT07H02. The sequence continues at coordinate 177,309 of NZ_JBWKPZ010000001.1, forward strand.
ATGATTAACTACAACTGAGGTAACGCGTTCTCAGCACTCCCGAACGATGTCTCGCCGGGAGTGTTATTACAAGAGTTCGTGTACTTTGGCGTAATCAATAAGCTCCACTATTGTGTTCAGACCGAGCTTAGAAAAAATGTTGGCTTTGTGAGCGCTGATGGTTTTGTTGCTGAGTAAGAGCTGCTCTGCGATTTCTTTATTTGATAATCCGTTTGCCAGATAACGTAAAACCGTGACCTCGCGGTTTGAGAGCGGCATATCATTTAGCTCTCCTTTTCGCATGTTAATATTGCTGATGAAATTAAGCGTATCCGAAGGGAAAAAGGAATATCCCGCGAGGATCATTTTTACCGCATTATAAATGTCGTTCAGATCTTTTCTTTTGCTGACAAAACCATTCGCGCCAGCCCGGATTGCCCGACCTGCATAAAAAGACTCCGATTTTGACGATAAAAACAAAACCCGCGTGTTTTCCTGTATCGATTTGATCCTCTTTAGCAGCGTAAAGCCGTCCGTACCAGGCAGTTCGATGTCCAGAATAACGAGATCCACGGGGTAAGTGCGCAGATAATCGATCGCTGTGCGATTGTCATCGGTTTTCAGGACAACCTGGATATTGTTATTTTTTTCGAGAAGCACTTCTATCGACATTCTGACAATAGGGTGCTCGTCCATAATAATAACGGATGCTGGTTTCATTGTTGTATGCCTCAGACTGTTCGTGCGTCTTGCATTTGTAGGTAAATGGGACGTCGTAGATATTGTCAAATAGCCAGAAACTCTCCCCATGAAATAAGATCATGGCAAATGCAATGACATCCCTGTTAGCTGGCTATTTTGCGTAAGAGCAATGAGTGTGTGGAATATCCATTTCGCACCAACAAAAGAAATTTAATTTTTAACCAAAGAACAGGAATGATTATACCTGGTCTGTTTTTTCGGAAAAGGCTTATAGAACGGTCATCGCCCCAGTCAGTTACAATATTCTGCACGATTTAGGCAGCTTAACAGTCGCTGGAATTATTGTCTTAAGGTTTGCCTTATCGTGGGTTAAAGTGTTTTTTTAAATGTAAAAAACAAAACAAAAAACCAATTGTTTAACGTGTGTTATGTGTGATTATGCTGTTTTTTCAGAAGGTAAAATAAAAAACCCCTATAAATTAAGCGTTTTTCGAATATTGCTGGCGTAGGAGAATACCAGGAATAGTTGTAAATATTAATTTTTTGTGAAAAATTTACATTTAGTCCGTATGTAAAATAAGTAATTTCTTAAAAATTCTTACGGCATAGTGGCTTAGGGTGTTAAATTAAGTGAAGAGAAGTAATGCTGAGACGATGAATCAGATGCAGTAAACTTTGGCGATGGGGAAGTTCTAGCCGTGCCGTCAGGCGATTAATTCGATAGATTACCCGATGGTATGGCGTATTTTGCAAACGGGCGATTGTCTTTAATGTAACACCTTGCGATAAGGCCGAAATTATCGCCCAGTCGGTGTGGCTGAAGATGTCTGGCTGGAGAGAACCTTCTGGCGGGGATAATAATGCCTTGCGCAGAGAGGGGAGATCCTGACGGCGGGACAGGATATGGAAATTCCCGGCCATTCGCATAAACTGAACCAGGCTGGCGTCTTTACCAGAAACCAGAAGATAGATGTGAATCTCGTTTCGCTCGCGAATAAGCAGGCGTAAACGCTCGAGCGTTTCATAGCAGGAAATCGCCAGCCCTTCCATATCGATCACCAGTTGGCGAAGGTGTGATCCTTCAGGTCTAAGCGAAGGGGAATCGAGCGTGCTGAATACTGCAGTGCGTTTACCGGAAAAGAGATAGCGGTTGAGCGTATAGCCCAGATAGCGATCGGTCGTCACAATCGCTTGTGAGAAGGCGCTGTCCGGCAACGCATAATTGAGTCTTTGATCCAGATATTCAATCTGGTCAACGACCTGTTGTGTTGTCCGGGAGGGATTGCGTGTGCAACTGGCGTTCCTTAAACGACGATGCCGTTCTCTGCGCATCCTTTCTTTTTCCGTTTTTTACTTTCTATCCGGCAAAAGCGCTGGCCATAAATATCCCTGACCCAGGTCTGCGCCAGAGCGATAGGCAATTTCCTTTTGCTGATGATTTTCAATACCTTCAATCAGTACAGCCGTTGCAATGTTATACCCCATAAGGACAACCTGATGCAGTTTATGAGGGGATGCGCTCAACGCCCAGAACGCATTCTTATCCAGTTTTATGCCGCTCAGACGCCAGTTTGCGGCAGCAAATGTTGCGATTAATGACTCATCGACATCATCCAGCCACACCGGGATACCATTTGCTTCAATATGCTGAACTTTTTCATATAGCAGAGATCGTTGTGACAAATTGAGGGCAAAAAATGCCTCCGGGTCCTGGATTTCAATAATCACATTCGGCGGGTAGAGTGCCATTGCCAAATTAAACAAATCCCAATGCAGCAGCGCATTCATCGGGAGGTTAAGGAAATACCAACGGTCCTGGGGATAATGCGCAATAGCGGTGAGTTGCTGGAAAAAATGCGCCAGCAGACGTTCAGGCGGAAGTTCGCCAAAAAAATGTTCAGCATTCCCGGGGGGGTGAAGTTGTGTTAACACTTCATAGCCGAACGTTTGTGCAGAAGACAGATTAACAATCGGTTCTAGCTTTAACCTAAATTCGGAGTGAAGGGCACGACCTGTATTGGTGGGAAAAGCAGTATAGCCGAAATTACTGTCCTGTATTGACGGGCTCTTTGCCACAAAGCAGCTCCTGTAAACAGAGTCAACGCCGCTGGATATCTCCGGCTCCTGAATATTTCAGTACATTGAAATATTTCCAGTGCGTTAGTGTGGCAGCATCAAAAGCGCATCTGTAGGCGAGACTACTTAATTATTGATGAGACATTTCGCAACATGCTAAGAAAAACGGCCAGGTGTCTACTCCTGCAGAAAATCTAAATTGACTCTAATGTAGTGCAGAAATTGTTGGTCGTTTTTAAGATGCAGTTTTTTCATAATGCGATGGCGAATAGATTTGGCTTGATGTTCGCTCAGCGAGAGGCGTTCTGCGCTTTCTGCTAAGGGATAGCCTTGAGCGAGAAGTTTTAATAACTGGCGTTCTAAAATAGAAAAGTGGCGAGTAGTACAGTAATGACAGATTGCCGGGGGAACACGATGACGGAGCGCGCGTTTTTGCAGAATAAGGACCATTTTGCGGGTGATCTCCTCCACATCATCTTCACGATAAATATGCGGAAGCATGTAGAGACAGGGCCTGAACATCAATTTTTCTTTTTCATTTTTGTTGCAAATAATGATCCTTTGCTGATGTCGTGTATGCACCGGAACCTGATAGCAACCTGCACTAAACCAGTCTTCATCAAGTGATACGAAGGCGATTTCCGCAGTATCCAGAAAGCCGACAGGGAGAAACTGAATTTCCTGATGCCACTGTTCAGCCAGACGGGTAATAATGATTTTCAGACCATGTTCGAAGTGACTATTTTGTTCCTTGATAGCGACACTCAGCATAGAAAACATCCAAAACAGCAGAGAGGGTAGGCCAAATATTAATTAAATTTATTAATTTTAAAATACTTTATATCCTTAAATCCCTCTTTACAGGGGCTGAGATCTTACCAGGTGATTTCCTGGAACCCTGGAAATGACAAGAAAGTAGAGACATTCGTACACTTCATCAGCAACCAGAACGAAAGCCATTGACTCGGCAGGTGCTGACCGTATAATTCACGCGTTTCACCCGCATGAAGTCACAACTTCACAATGCGCCCTTAGCTCAGTCGGATAGAGCAACGGCCTTCTAAGCCGTGGGTCGCAGGTTCGAATCCTGCAGGGCGCACCATTAAACTCAATGAATTACGTAAATCCCTTCACTAAAAGCCACATATCCAAAAAGTTTATGTAACGGCTGGTGTAAGTCAATTTTCTCAACGCCAATCAACGATAGCGTGGATTAGCCAGCATTCCCGGATAGTGTTTAGCGATCATATCGTTCATCTTCTCAATCAGTTCCGGACGTTTAAAAGTTAAGTGTGCTGTCCCCTTCTGAAAGTCACGAATGCTAAAGAACCCCTCTTCGTAAATATTTGTGGCCCATCGGCCAGAGACGATTGCCTCCGCCAGTTGGGTGATGCTGCGTCACAGCTATGACGTGATAAACCCCGGCTCCCTGCCGGGGCTGCGACGCGTTCAGGTGGCGTGATGCGTTGTCAATTTACAGAGGCCGGGCGATAGCGCATCCAGCCTCTTTTGTATTCACTAAATTTATCGATTCATGCTTAGGGATACTTTGTTTCTTGATACTTATCTTGATAAGTATTATTTTCTAACCTGCTATCAGGGGGAAGAAATATGACTGAAGATGAACTTTTTGCCCGCCGCCCGATGGGGATGCGCATGGCAATGGTGGTGCGCCAGTGGCGTGCCATTATTGATGGTGCTATCACCGGTACCGGCCTGACACAGTCAAGCTGGACGGTTCTAATGCAACTGCATCAGTTGGGGGACAACGTCTCGGTCAGTGAGCTGGCGGAAGCGCAGGGTATTGAACTGCCGCCGCTGATGCGTACCCTCACGCAACTGGAAAAACAGGGCTATCTGGTGCGTTCAACATCGCCTTATGACAAACGCATCCGTCAGCTGACGCTTACCACGCAAGGTCGCTCAAAGCTGGAAGAACTAAACCGGGTGATTGAGGCCTGTCAACATAGTGTCACCTGCACCATTCCTGAGGTAGAGCTCGCTTCGTTCAGCGCAACGTTAAATCAAATCGCCTCCAATTTGCGGACAATCCGCGAAGAAGACAATCAACTATGATGACCCCAGAACAAAAATTTGCCCGTTGGGTAAGGGTGAGTATTGCCGCTTTCCTGGTAATATTCGCCTGGTTTATCGTTGCCGATATCTGGATCCCGCTGACGCCGGACTCTACGGTGATGCGAGTGGTAACGCCTGTCTCCTCGCGCGTTTCCGGCTATGTCTCACAGGTTTATGTGCACAACAATAGCCAGGTGAAGAAGGGTGACCTGCTGTACGAGCTGGATCCAGCGCCGTTTATCAATAAGGTTGAGGCTGCGCAGATTGCTTTTGAGCAGGCGAAGCTGAGCAACCAACAGCTGGATGCGCAGCTCGCTTCTGCACGTGCCAACCTGCGCACTGCGCAATTCACCGCCCGAAATGATAAGACGACCTTTGATCGCTATCAGCGATTAAGCACCATGCAGAATGTGTCGCAGTCGGATCTCGACAAGGTGCGCACCACCTGGCAGACCAGCGAGCAGTCGGTTGCGGCACTCAATGCCAGTATCCAGAATCTGCTGATTCAGCGTGGTGAGCGCGACAACAACCGCAACGTAACGCTGCAAAAATATCGTAACGCGCTGGAAGAAGCTCAGTTGAATCTCAACTGGAGCAAAGTGCATGCGGAGACCGACGGTACGGTGAGTAACCTCCAGCTTAGCCCCGGACTTTACGCCACCGCCGCTACGCCGGTGTTAGCGCTGGTCAGCCACCAGACGGATATAGTGGCTGATTTTCGCGAGAAAAGCTTGCGCCATACCCGCGTAGATACCGATGCAGACGTGGTCTTTGACGCCATGCCGGGCAAGGTTTTCTCCGCGCGGGTGGCCAGCAGGGATGCCGGTATTCTGGCCGGCCAGGAACAGGTCAACGGCCAGCTGTCGCAGCCGGAACAGTCCACCCGCTGGGTGCGCGATGCTCAGCGTATGCGTATTCACGTAGCGCTGAACGAACCGCTCGATACACCGCTCCCGACCGGCGCGCGTGCTACTGTGCAGCTTTACAACAGCGAAGGGATGTTTGCCCGCACCTTTGCCGGGGCACAGATCCACCTGGTAAGCTGGCTTCACTATGTCTATTAATACGCTGGCCCATGCATTTACCCCGCATGGGAACATTGTCTACACCCCCAATGATTTTCGCCAGACCCTGCGCATCTCCGTTGCCGGGACGATAGCACTGAGCATCTCGACGTTCTACAACGTCCAGTACGGCGTGTTCTTTGTGGTTTATCCGCTGATGCTGCTGTCGCTGGTGCCGGTATTCAACCGCCATGTCGCAAGACAGTTTGTTTTCAGCGCAGCGGTGAACTGCGTCGAAATGGTACTAATCGTCGGCTATCTTTCACAGTGGCCGCTGATTATGACGCTGGTGGTGTTTGGACTGTATGTGATGCGTTTTCGTTTTATGAGTAAAGGACCGCTGTTTCTGCTCGGCTCGATGGGCGTGGTGTGTCAAAGCACGATGCTCAATTTTATGAGCTATCCCACCACGAACTGGCATACGCTGGTGTTCTCCAATATGGAAGCTTGCGTGATGGCGGTGGCGCTGAGCGCGCTGTTGCACTATTTGATTCCGGATGTAGAGCCGCGACAGCCACCGCCGCGTATTGAGAAAGATGCCGCCCGGGTTCGTCATGAGTCGCTGCTCTCTGGTACGGTGGCAACCATGATCTTTGTGATTTTCCAGATTTGCGATCTGAGCGATTCCCTGTCGGCGCTGATGGCGGGAATTTTGATCCTCTTTCCGATGCACTATCGCGGCGCAGTGATAAGCTCAGTCTGGCGCGTGGTCGGTGTGGTGCTGGCCTGCTTTTATATTCTGCTGGTGCAGTTGCTTATTTATGATTTCAGTAACCATATGGTGCTGATGATGCCGCTTATCGGTCTTGGGCTGGCCTTCAGTGCCCGACTGCATGTGATGGAGAAAGTCGGCGCAGGCGTTGGCTTTGCCAGCATCACCACTATCGGCATTATGTTCGGTCAGAACCTGCACCCGGATCAGGACCTGGTGTTCAGCGATCTGTACCGCATCACCTCGGTGACCGTCGCGTTAGTGGCAACATTAACGATGGTGTTTCTGGTGCACCGGATTTTGAATTGCCTTGCGGCGACACGCTTTGTGATTACCGAGTGATGAGGGGATTACCGTGCCGGATGGCGGCGCAAACGCCGCTCTGATCTCGTCTTCCGGCAAATTAATGCCGATAAATACCCGTGTGCTGTGTGGTCGTGATCTCAAAAAGTGCATGGCGCTAAAATGGGTCAATTTACATACCTGCCTCTACCCGCATCAAGTCGTACCTGTTGGTCTATGTGCGGGTACATCCCCGTTCAATAAAAACGTGCCCCATCGCCAGCAATGTCAGGGAGCGGCAAATACCGCTCCCTTGCGGTATCAGGATTTAGGGAAGATCCAGACATGTTTTTCCGGCAACGCCAGGTGGCAGTGCTGAGGATCGCGAACGTCATTACCATAAGCCCGGATGACAAAATCATCCCCGGAGGTGCGGAAAAGATATTCCCAGCGATCGCCAAGGTACATGCTGGTGAGCAGAGGCAGCTCAAGCTGATTTTCGCCAGGACCGTCGACTAACGCGACACGCTCTACACGAATCACCGCCGTACCTGGTTGACCCACTTGCACACCTTCACCCGCGTGCCCCCATAATGTCCAGCCGGACCCTTCGATACGCGCTCTGCCATCACGAAGTTCAGTGACTTTGCCGTGCAGGCGGTTATTGCTGCCCATGAATTCCGCCGTAAATAACGTTTTCGGGTTACCGTACATCTCCTGCGGCGTACCCTGTTGTTCAATCTTGCCGTTATTCAGCAGCAGGATCCGGTCAGAAATGGACATCGCTTCGTTTTGGTCGTGCGTCACCATCAGCGCGGATAAGCCCAGATTGATGATCAGTTCACGCAGGAATACGCGGGCCTCTTCCCGTAGTTTGGCATCCAGATTCGACAGCGGTTCATCGAGCAGGATGACGGGTGGGTTATAGACCAGTGCCCGGCCAATGGCGACGCGCTGCTGTTGACCACCGGAAAGTTGATGCGGATGACGTTTACCCAGATGACCGAGACCCAGTTGATCCAGGACATCCTGAACCCGTTGGGTGATCTCTTTTGCGGCAACTTTGCGAAGCTTCAACGGATATGCCACGTTCTCAAAAACGGTCTTATGGGGCCACAGCGCATAGGACTGGAATACCAGCCCAAGATTACGTTCTTCAGCCGGGATCTCGCTGCGAGGTGTGCCGTCGTAAACTTTGCTTTTGCCGATGACAATGGATCCCTGGGTGGGTTTTTCCAGCCCGGCGACCGCCCGCAGCAACGTCGTTTTACCGCTGCCTGAAGGACCGAGCAAAGAGACAACCTCGCCGCGCTTCAGGTTCATGGACACCCCTTTTAACACCGGATTGTCGCCGTAGGTTAAGTGCAGGTTTTCGACCGATAATTCAATCATGTAATTTGACTCCAAAACGAAGGGCAATACCCAGACCTACCACCACCAGCAGGATGTTAATAAAGGAGAGCGCCGCCACGATATCAATCGCGCCTGCCGCCCACAGGGAAACCAGCATTGAGCCAATGGTTTCCGTGCCTGGCGAAAGCAGGTATACACCGGTTGAATATTCACGCTCGAAGATCAGGAACATCAGTAGCCACGAGCCGATAAGACCGTAGCGCGATAATGGGATCGTCACATGACGGGTAATTTGCCCGCGTGTGGCGCCGGTGCTGCGTGCGGCCTCTTCAAGCTCTGGCCCCACTTGCAGTAGGGTTGAGGAGATCAGTCGAAGCCCGTATGCCATCCACACCACGGTATACGCCAGCCAAACGCTGAAAATGGTACTGCGAATCCCACGAAGCCAGACAATCAGGTTATCGCGCAGCCACTGCGACCACGGCATACCGGAAAGCCAGCCGGATTTCAGGGCGTTATCGAGCCACATCGGCAGGAACAGAAACACCCACAGAAATGCCAGGCCCGCGAGAAGACCGGGTACTGCGCGTGGCACCAGTACGCTGTAATCCAAAAATCGGGTGGTGCTGTCGGGTTTACGGTGCATGGCGATGCCGACAAACAGATAACAGGCAACCGCCAGCGCGCCGCCAACCACGCCGATGGACATGGAGTTCACAATGGCGCGCAGCAGGTTGGGCTGTGACCAGATAGTGCGGAAGGTGCTGAGTGAGAGTTCATCCCACAGGGATACCCCAACGCCCCAGTTGGAGATAAAGGCGCGCAGCACGACCCCCAGCAACGGAACGCCGATGGTCACGGTCAGCCAGAACGCCACGACGCCACCGGCAACCCAGCGCCATTTCCCCAGGGGTAACGCGCGCGCCTGGGAGGCTTTGCCTTTCATGGTGACAAAGCGGTTGGCGGTGCGCATCAGGCGACGCTGTAGCATGACCAACGGAACAGTAATGCAAATCAACACCACCGCCACGGCGGCCATCAGGTGATAAGACGGCGTGCCGAGTTTATTGGTCAATTGATACAAATAGGTCGCCAGCACCATATTGCCTTCCGGATCGCCCAGCACCAGCATCAGACCAAACACTTCCAGCCCGAGGAAAAACAGTAGCACGGTCGCGTACAGAATCGACGGGCGAACCATCGGCAGACTGACTGACGTCATCACCTGAAGCGGCGATGCGCCTGTAATACGCGCGGCTTCCTCAACATCGGAACCCACGCTGCGCAATGCCGAGGAGATATAAAGATAGGCGTGGGGGACATGCGTCAGACCCGCAATCACCACGATGCTCGACATGTCGTAGATATTCCACGGCACAAAGCCAATCAGCGACTGCGCCCATAAAGAGAGGAATCCCACCGGTCCGGCCGCCACCACATAACCAAATCCCAGCACCATAGGAGAAACAAAAATCGGTACCAGAATCAGCGGTTCAATGAGACGTCGACCGGGCAAATCGGTGCGTACCATCAGAAAGGCCAGCACGCCGCCGAGCGGAATAGCGATGGCCACCAGGCCGAAGGCGAGAATAAAGCCGCTTTTGAGGGCTTTATAGAAATCAGGATCGGTGAAAATGAAGCCAAAGGATTCAAGGCTCCAGGCTTTTGTCGGGGAAAAGAAGGGGGCCGACAAGAAACTCTGTATCATAATGAACGACAGTGGAATATAGATAACCAATGCCGTTATCAGTACCACCGCGCCACGCGGCAGACTTTGCCACTTTCTGTGTATTGCATTCATAGTGTATCCCTGGTTCCGAAACCCAGAATAACGACATCAGGAAAGCGAAGCGAAGCGCGCCGGGTGGGCCGCGCTTCTGTGAAGGTTGGTCTTATTTGGCGGCGGCTTCGCGCCACAATTTGATGTATTCCAGACGTTTTTTCGGCTGCAGGTATTCCAGCAGGCTTTCATCCACCGGGATCGGTTTCAGGGCCTGGCCGAGCATTTTGGTCATCCCGTTGATGTCATTATCCCCTTCGATATCGTTACGAATTGACGGGATATCAGCCTGATTCGCCAGAATACTTTGCCCTTTTTCAGACAACACATAGTCCAGCCACAGTTTGGCGGCATTGCTGTTTTGCGCCTGCTGACTGATAAAGGAAACGCGTGACAGGACCAGGGTGTAATCCTTTGGATACGAGATACCTAACGAGGGATCCGTCTTAGCACGCGCTTCAGAGTAGGAACCCAGGATATTGTAACCAATCAGGTTTTCGCCCGAGGAGACCCTTTCCATCATGGTACCGGTGGAAGACTGCACCGCTAAGCCACCTTTGGCGACCTCTGCCAGCGTTTTGAAGTAGTTCGGATCGGCTTTGGAATCCTGAACAGAGAGCATAAAGCCAACACCGGATTTCTCAACATCGTAGGTGGTCACTTTGCTTTTGAATTTGTCTGCCTGGCTGGCGACAAGTTTCGCCAGCGCAGCGTGGGAGTCGGGAACTTCATTTGCCGGGATCAGGCGTTTGTTATAGATGAAAACCACCGGCTCGTAGGTGGTGCCATACGCCTTATTATTCCAGATGGACCATTTCGGCAACTGGCTTTGCTCGGGGGAGGTGTATTCCTGCGCGTAATCGGCGGCGAGCTTCAATGCGGTATCCATCGATGAACTCCAGACCACGTCACCGCTACTGCTACCGGAAGCCTGTTCGCTGATAAAACGGTTGTACAGTTCGGTACTGTTCATATCGTTGTATTCAACTTTAATGCCGGGATAAGTGGCTTCGAAACCCTTAATCAGCGGGTCGGCGGATTTGGTATCGGTAGTGGAGTAGACCACCAATTTGCCTTCTTTGGTCGCAGCATCGACGACGTTTTGATAGTCAGCCGGGTAGCCTTGCGGTAATGCAGACATTGCAGAAGTAGAGATCAGCACAGCAGTAGCGATCAGAGAGATACGGAATGTGTTCGACATTATAATTAACCTTTTAGTTACATTTGAGGAACTAATGGTCAACATAGCGTATGTCGTCAGTCAGACAATAGGGGGGCAAGGGTTCCGTTTCTGAAGTGTGATTATGGGCATTGTTTAGACAATTAACACCATTAAAACCACGAAAAATCATCGGCAGACTGACGCGTTGTGTCGCCGTTTATTCTGTGCCAGGCGCTTTAAGATACAGCCGCCTCGGATGGCCGATGTTGCCATACAGCATTTCGACGCGGATAAACCCCACCTCCACGCAATATTCCAGGTAGCGACGGCCGGTGGTTTTGCTGATCCCCACGTTTTCCACCACCTCTTCCACCGACCAGTTGTTTTCCGGGTTGTCGGTAAAAAAGCGCTTAATGCGCTCCAGCGTATTGGATTCAATCCCTTTGGTGGACGGAGTGGGGGATACCTCGCCAGTGGGCAGGTTGAACAACCGATCCAGGGCATGCTGATCGACTACCTTCACCTGACGCATGGCGTTGACCAGCAGCATAAAACGTTCCAGTGATGCGCGCAGACGCTGGAAGAATACCGGTTTAATGAGGTAATCAAACGCGCCACTGCGCATCGCATGACTGCAGGTTTGCATGTCGCTTGCCGCGGTAATGAAAATCACTGAACACTCAAAACTTTTCAGCAATGGGCTGTCGATGAGTTCGACGCCCTGACCATCCGGCAAATAGTTATCCAACAGGACCAGACGCGGCCGATGTCGGCTAATCAAAGTGCGGGCCTCTTCGAGAGTGGTGGCGATACCCACAACGCGTAAATGAAAATGCTGTTCGATATACTCGCGATGGAGTTCGGCGAGATGGGGTTCGTCCTCAACAATGACGACATCAAGCGCCCGCGAATTTGTCATGCTTTAGCCCTGTCGAACTGGAATGTGTGTAGGGAATAAACACCGAAAAAATAGTGCCTTGCGGTATGTTGTTGGTGATTTCGATGCTGCCGCCCGCCTTATTAATATAGCCTGCCGCCAGATACAGGCCGATACCGTGTTCTGATCCTATGATGTCATCGTCGTTTGCGGGTTTACTGCTGAACCCCTGCCTGAAGAGATGGGGTTTTGCCGCATCATCCACGCCGCAGCCCCTGTCGGCGACCTCGATCAGCAGTTCCTGATTTCTGTCCGAAATATACAGCTCCACGGGTGCGGCGGGATTGGCGGCTTTTAGCGTAGCATCGACGGCATTGTCCAGCAGGTTGCCAATGACAGACATCAGTTCTGTTTCACTGAGCATGGCCGGAGGGCGGGTCAACTGGCAGGCGGGGTCAAACTGGAGTTCGATGCCTTTCTCCCGCGCGCTGACGTATTTTCCCAACAGCAGTCCGCACAGCGCCGGAGACGCGAAATGGGCCGAGACAAAATCCAGCACTTTCTGCGCTCCTTCTGACTGCGCCTGAATATAGCGAATAGCTTCGTCATAATGTTGCATCTGCAACAGGCCTACCAGCGTCGCGGTCCAGTTCAGCTGTTCATGGCGCATGATGCGCAAGTTGTCGGCGTAGCGTTTTACCTGGCTTAACTGACTGCTGAGGGTGTTAATGTCGTTTTTATCGCGGAAACTAAATACCCAGCCGCTTTCAATGCCGGGTTCCAGTTCAATGGCGACGCGATTGACGATCACCTGGCGCTGATTGAGCACGGCAATGTGGTCGTGGCGGTCGCTGCTTTTTGAGGCTGGAGGCTGAGAAAAAAAGTCCGGAGAGGTCTGTAATACATTCTCCAGCGGTTTACCGATGAGCTCTTTTTCCGACTGGTGAATATCCAGTAATTCTCTGGCGGCACGGTTGATTAATATCAGCTGCCGTTCGCCGTTAACCGCAAATACGCCTTCATACATAGCTTCAAGCAACGCTTTTTGTTGGCGGACCAACAGGGCAATGTCTTTGGGCTCGAGCCGGAACATCTGTTTTTTGAGATTGCGGGTAAACATCCAGGAAAAGAGAAACAACAGAAGCAAAAGGGCGATGCCATATAATCCCGCCTGCCAGAGAATGCGGGCATTAATATTAGCGATATATGACGTGAGATAGCCTACCGAGACGATACCGATGACCTGATGATCGGCATTGAAGACCGGGGATTTGCTGCGCAATGAAACGCCTATCCCACCTTTACGCACCGAAATAATGGTTTTCCCCTGTAAAACTTCCGCATTATCCCCACCGATCATGGGTAAATTAAGACGCTCCGGGGACTCTGAATGGTAGAGATGCTGTTCGTTGACGTCGCCAATGACAATATAACTGGCGTCGCTTTGCGCGCGCAGCGGCTGAATTAAGCGGGCAATGCCGGCGATATCCCGGGCGGCGATTTTTTCTGCAAGCCCCGGCATTAGCGCAATTTCGCTGGCCTGAACGCGCGCTCGCTGCCCGAGATCGTGGTGCAGTTGCCGGTCAATAAAATGAAACAGGATCGCGCCCAGCAGAATTAATAACAGGCAGGAAAAGGCCACCAGAGACAAAAAAAGTTTCACCTGAAAAGGGAGTCTGCGTTTCATACGACCTGCGGCAGGAATACAAAAAAGAGACATCCGCGGAGCCTACCATGCTCCAATGCAGGGCGTAATCAGGCGAAAGCAGAGTTGTGAGCTGGCTAGACTCTCTGAGCCATTACAGGGTGATGCGCAATGATGCTATTTTCTATTGTCCACATCTATGACGTGCTAAATAAATTAGAGAGCAATGGATATCCCGGTAAATACGGTATTGCAGCAGGGCACGATTAGCGGTGAAAGTCAGCCCAGGATAGTTTGTAGTTGATTCAATAATCACGGTATATAAAAAATATTTACGCACGGCAATCATCATGTTTCATAGTTGCTTTTAAGCCTTCTGACGGTATAGTGCTTATTCTGCCTTGGCGAGAATAACTGCCTGACAGAATTGATTTTTTTACTGATTGAACAGAATAAGGCGACGGTTGGTTTAATGGAAAAAACACACTCAGACTCGCCGGTCACAATGTGTAAAATTGTTGCGACAGGGATTGCCTTACCGTCGACGTGCGTCACGTCTGCCGAACTGGATAGCCGACTCGGCAAAGCGGCGGGTTATGTGGAAAAACGTTGTGGGATTGTCCACCGTTATCACGCCGCGCATCATGACAGCCAGGCAGGGCTGGCGGCAGAGGCGCTACATCAGGCGCTAAAAGCAGGTAGCCTTGCACCTTCCTCTATTGATCTGTTGATTTGCGCCTCTGCGGTGGCTGTTCAGGCGCTGCCGTGCAGTGCTATTCATATTCTGAAAGCGGCGGGTATGCCGCCCGGTGTAGCGGGATTTGATATTAATAGCAGCTGCGTCAGCTTTATTTCGGCGCTGGAAGTGGCCGCCGGATTACTGAACAGCGGTGCTTACCGACGGGTAGCGATTGTCTCTGCGGATCTGGCCTCGCGCGGTATCGACTGGAATCACGAAGAATCCTCACTCATTTTTGGTGATGGCGCGGCATGCGCGATTGTCGAACGCGGCAACGGGCGCAGCGGTATTGTCGCCAGCCTGATTGAAATGTATCCCGACGGCAGCGAGTTTTGCGAAATCCGTGCGGGTGGCACCCGGTGTAATCCGCGCGTCGGTATGACTGAAAGCGATTTTCTCTTTCAAATGCAGGGCAAGCCGTTGTTTCGTTATGCCTCCTCGCTGATTGAGGGCTATTTCGCCCGGCTGCTGCAAAAAAGCGGGCTGACACTGGCGGATATAGCCACCGTGGTGCCCCACCAGGCGAGCCACCTTTCCCTCGAACATATGCGCAAACGCCTGCATGTGCCCGCTACAGCGCTGGTGGATATTTATCGTTACTATGGCAATCAGGTTGCCGCCTCAATCCCAACAGCGCTGCATGAAGCCGTTAACAGCGGTCGGTTTACGCCGGGTAATCCAGTGATGCTGATTGGCACTGCCGCGGGTCTTACGCTGGCTGGTATGGTTATACTGCCATGAAAATACTGGTGACTGGCGCAACCAGCGGCCTCGGGCGCAATGCGGCGCAATATTTGCTGGAAAACGGTCATCATGTCGTGGCGACAGGACGTAACCGGGAGGTGGGGAAACAGCTGGCACAAGCGGGTGCGCATTTTACTCCGCTGGATCTGACGCAGGCGCATCAGAATGACTGCATCCGGTTGATGGCGGACTGCGACGCGGTGTGGCACTGTGCTGCTAAATCGTCACCGTGGGGGAAACAGTCCGAATTTTTCATGGCGAACGTTCACGCTTCGCGCATGTTGGCACAGGCCGCCGGGCACGCTCAGACACCGCGTTTTATCCATATTTCGACCCCCGCAGTCTACTTTGATTTTCAGCATCATCACAATCTTACGGAAAGCTACCGCGCGCGATCTTTTTCCAGCCATTATGCCCACAGCAAATGGCTGGCGGAGCAGGAGATTAGCGCCGCCGTAACGCGTTTCCCTGCAACCACCTTTGTACGGCTGCGCCCACGTGGTCTGTTTGGCCCGCACGATAACGTCATCATCCCGCGCTTATTGCAGCAACTGCAGCGTGATGGCGGGGTGCTGCGTTTGCCGCGCGGCGGTGAGACGTTGCTGGATTTAACCTTTGTTCAAAACGTGGTGTATGCCATGGAACTGGCGACGCGCAAACCGGCGCTGCGTTCCGGCGGTGTGTATAACGTGACGAATCATCAGCCGCAGCGGCTTAACGCGATGCTGGACGCGCTACTGCATCAGCAACTGCAGCTGAATTATCAGATCAAAACCGTGCCCTGGCCGTTGCTGTCGCTGGTGGCGCGTGGCATGGAACTGGTCGGGAAATGTCTCGACAGGGAACCGCCGGTCACCCGCTATAGTGCGGGAACCCTTAGTTTTGATATGACGCTGAGCGCGGAAAACGCAATGAATGAGCTGGGATACCGGCCCCGATTTTCAATGGAAGAAGGGGTAGCCCTAACCGGTGAGTGGCTAAGGACACATGGCAAAAATCAGCGAATTTGAAATAGGGTACTGTACACACATCGGTTGTATGGCGGTGAAAGGCGCCGGATTTCGGGTGTGTAAATTTCCTGCACGAGTCTGGCTGCTGGAAGTCGGCGATCGCCGCTGGCTATGGGATACGGGCTATTCGTCCTGGTTTGATCGCTACACTCGCACCGGTATTTTTCGTGTCTACCGCCACCTTACCCCGGTCTATTTCGACGAGAAACTGTCGTTAGTCAATCAACTGGATGCGCTCGGGCTGGCTGGCAACGATATCGACGGCATTATTCTTTCGCACTTTCATGCCGATCATATTGCCGGGCTGCGTGATTTCCCGGATGTTGCCTGTGTCTGTTCCGGTGAGGGATGGCACCATGTACGCCCGTTACGGGGTCTGGCGGCGTTACGCGAAGCGTTTATTCCGGGGTTGATCCCCCCTGACTTTGAAACGTCATTACGCTTTATCGAAAGCTTCGACACCCTGACGCTCCCCGCAGCGTTGGCGCCGTTTGAACGGGGTTACTTGCTGCCCGATAGCGATGGGCAAATCATATTAGTCGATCTCCCCGGGCATGCGGTGGGCCACATCGGCGCGTTTGTGTTGACGGATGAGGGCTGGACATTGCTGGCAGGCGATGCCGCATGGGCACCCGCTAACTATCAGGAACTTCGCGGCCCGTCGCGACTGGCCAGGCTGGTGCTGGCCGATTCTGCCGTTTACGGGCGCACCCTCGAGAAAATGAACCAGTTGTGGCGTGCAGGCGCTGTAACCATTCGTCTGTGTCACGAGGGGGATCTGTGATCCCGCTGATGACGCTGTGGCGATATTTTCGTTTTCGCCAGCTACGCTTTACCCGACGCGAACAGCTGGAGGCGTGGCAGGAAAAAAAACTGCGTGCATTTCGGCGTCGGGTGCTGAAAAACAGTCCGTGGTTCCGGCGCTGGCTCTCGCTGCCGTTTGAGCAATGGCCGCTGATGGATAAAGCGCTAATGATGACGCACTTTGACGAGATGAATACGGCCGGTTTGCGCCAGCAGGCGTTGATGGACTGTGCGCTGAGCAGTGAGCGCAGCCGCGATTTTACGCCGAAGGTGGGCCGATTCAGCGTCGGGTTATCGTCAGGCAGTTCCGGCAGGCGCGGCTTGTTTGTCGTCAGCCCGCAGGAGCAACAAATTTGGGCGGCGGGCATGCTGGCGAAAGTGCTGCCAGACGGCCTGTTTGCCGGAGAGCGCGTCGCGCTATTTCTGCGTGCAGACAACCATCTCTATCATAGCGTCAACAACCGTTGGTTAAGCCTGATGTTCTACGATCTGTTTGCGCCGTTTCGCCAGCAGTGGTCACAGCTAGAGCAGCAATCGCCGACGTTGCTTGTCGCGCCCGCCCAGGTGTTGCGTGCGCTGGCGCTGGCGGTGATGGCGGGGGAATTGTCGCTGAACGTCAAAAAGGTTATTTCCGTGGCGGAAGTGCTGGAAGCGCAAGATCGTGAGCTGTTGCAGCAAGTGTTTGGCGACGTAGGGGAAATCTATCAGGCCACTGAAGGTTTTCTGGCTACAACCTGTCGCTGTGGCACGCTGCATCTGAATGAAGAGTTTATGTATATCGAGCCTGAATGGCTTGATGAGCGGCGTTTTGTACCGATTATTACCGACTTTACCCGCACCACGCAGCCGATTGTCCGTTACCGACTGGATGATGTATTGGTTGCCAGCGATACGCCTTGCGCGTGCGGCAGCGTGACGCGGACTCTTGAACGGATTGAAGGGCGGCAGGATGACCAACTCTTAATGCCGGGTGACGGTGGCGGCGCGCATACGGTGTTTGCCGACCCGTGCAGCCGTGTGCTGGCGCAGGTGTTACCGTTGACGGCGGATTATCGGCTGGTGCAAACCGCAGCCGATCATCTCCGGTTGATGGCCGATTGCGACCTGCCACGTCTGGAACAGTGCCGTCGTGCGCTGGAGCAACTGTTTGTCCGTCAGGGCATCGACACTTCACGTCTGAGCTGGTCGTTAATATCGCAAACACCCCCGACGCAATTTGACAGTAAACGTCGACGAATTATTTGCCAGTGGAGACGGGAATGAGACTGACTGCACGGTGTTTGCCCGGTTGTCGTGAAGCGCGGTTGCGCACGTCAGGAGTGTGAGGGTGAAGATATTGCTGACCGGCGCATCGGGGTTTATTGGCAGCACGTTTCTGCGCCGCTTTGCTGACCGTGCCGATCTTGAACTCTGTGGTGTTGGACGGCGAGCGGTAAACGATTTCCCGCCCACCGTGCGTTATCACGCGTTGCCGTTGGAGAGGCTTGCAGAACTCAACGTTATGCCGGATGTGGTTATCCACGCCGCAGGCAGAACCTCGCCCTGGGGAACGCCACAGGACTATGAACGCGATAATGTTGAAACGACCCGGCAGGTGATCGACTTTTGCATTCAGCGCGGTTTTCCCCGCTTGATACTGCTGTCGAGTTCAGCGGTCTATTCGCGCTTTGCCCATCAATTCAACGTGCGTGAAAACGCGGAAATCGGGCCGCAGTTCACCAGTGAGTATGGCCGCAGTAAGTATCAGGCTGAAGCGTTAGTGAAGGCCTACCGTGGTGAGAAAACAATTTTTCGCCCCTGCGCGGTGTTCGGTGCGGGCGATCGATTGCTGTTCCCGCCATTGCTGAGCGCGGCCAAAAAAGGGCAGCTTGTCAGGCTGCGAAACGATGTCACGCCAGCGCAGGCCGATATTATGCCGGTGGGGATGCTGTGTGATTATCTGCTGCGGGCGGCTCGCCACCCGCAGTTGAGAAGCTGCTATAACATTTCGGCGGGACAACCCGTTGAGACGGCTGCCTTTTTGGATGATGTGTTGCGACAACTGGATCTGCCGTTGCCGGTAAAAACAGTACGTCCTGACACCGCGTTGCGCGTTGCGGGGGCGCTGGAGTGGCTATGGCGCTGGCTTCCTCTGGCGGGTGAACCGCCGATCACCCGTTTTGGCGTCGGGGTGTTTAGTTATGCCGCTACGCTGGATATCACCGCAATGCGCGAAGACTTTGGCGCGCCAGACGGCACTCTTTCGCAAAGTGTGCAGGATTTTTTACAACATTATCGGACGGTGAACGCATGCTGCTGATTGCTCTCCTCTGGCTGCTTATCCTGCTCTTTAAGCTCTTTTTTGCGCTCAGGATATTACGTACAGCAGATCGTGGTTGTCATGGCGAACGGGAAGAGGTGACGGTGATACAACCGATCCTCAGCGGCGATCCGGCGCTGGAAAGCGTCCTGGCGTCAACCGTTGAGCAGTTAAGCGGCACGGCATTTTTCTGGCTTATCGATGATGACGATGCAGAAGCCGCGCGGGTGACGCATCGTTTGCAACAGCGCTATCCACAGCAGCATATTACGGTTTTCTCCTTTCCTCAGGCGCCGGAAGGTGTTAATCCCAAGCTGTTTAAGCTGGAGCAGGCGAGGGCGCAGGTCGCCCGCGACGTTATTCTGGTGCTGGACGATGATGCGGTATTGAGCGCGGCGTCATTGCGCCGCATGCTGGGCGAGCTGACGGATAATACTTTGGTGACTGCGCTTCCCTGGTATCGCGCGGCGGACAACCTGCCTTCTCGTATGCTGGCGCAGTTTGTAAACGATAATTCTGCACTGACCTATTTGCCGCTGTTAACGTTCGCACCGCCGCTGACGCTGAATGGGATGTGTTATGCCATCCGCGGTGAAACGCTGGAGCGCGCTGGCGGCTTTGCGCCAGTGTTGCGTCACCTGACGGACGATCTGGCGATGGCGACGCTGTTAACGCGTCATGGTGTACGCATTGTGCAGTCGACTGCGGCGGTGCGTGTGCAGACCAGCGTGGCCGACGGTACACGCTATTTCCGCCAGATGCATCGCTGGTTCCTGTTTGCCACGCTGCTGATGCGTGAAAAAAGCGCGGCAGTTAATCTGTCGATTTTTCTGCTGCAGGGACTGCACCCGCTGCTGCTTTGGGCGTTGCTGGTTCTGGCGTTCGGCAGCGCGGCACACGGCGCTCTGCTGGTGGGAATCGTTGTGATACGCCATCTGGCGCTGCGTGGTGTCCAGCGCGCCGTCGCACCGGAAATTCCCGCGCATCCGTTGTTGTCATTGTTGTCCGAATTACTCCAGCCTTTCCATCTGCTGCATGCGCTGGTTAATCGCACCATTTACTGGCGTTCGCGTCGCTACCGTATTTTCAGCAACGATTGTTTTACGTCGCTATGAAAAAACCTGATCTGCAGATTGCATTTATTACCGGCCGTAGCCGTCCGGATAACGCGTCGCTCAGTCCTTTGCAGTCGGCATTTATACAGCGGGTTGTCGGCCATCATCAGCCGGTTGCGGTGAATTTTCCGTGGAGTGCTCAACCCGAGCCGTGGCTGGCAACCGGCCTGCTGCGCGCCAGCGTCAATAATGCACGGGAATATCTTGGTGCGCGACAAGCTGGCTTTGCCCTGCGCTACCAGCAACAGGCGCTGGAGATGCTGGCGTCAGCAAACCATACGGTACTGCTCTGTGGCAGTTGTGGACTGGAGTTGTTTAATCAGTTGCGCTTACCGCCTGAGTGGCTGGCGCGTATCAGTGTTTTTGCCTTTGGTCCGGTTGCCCGTCGCCGACCGGACTGCCGCCATTTGCTGGTACAAGGAGAGCAGGACTGGATTTCGCGCTGCTGGTTTCGACACGCGGACAGACGCATTGCCTGCGGTCATATGAATTATCTTGAACAGCCGCAACTGGCGGCGCTGTGTCGCCAGTTTATTGATGAACCAGGCAGACAGGGAGCGTAGATGCAGCGTTTATTCGATCTGATTCCTGCGGGGGTTACCCGTATTGATTTGCTGGCGCCGCCGTTTTCCGGCCATCTACATCCCGTGCTGGCGATGGGGCGCGTGCTGTCGGAACGTTATCAGGTACGCATTATCAGCACCCGAGGTGTTGCGTCTTCTGTCGCGGCGGCGGGGCTGATGGGGCTGTCGCTGCCTGGCGATTACGATACGCCGCTGTTGTCGGTCGTGAATCCGAAATATGCGGTAGGCTCCCATCCGCTGCGGTTGTATCGGCAGTTTCGCCGGGTTGTGGGGTTATTGAAAAGCTTCGGCGATGAACTGGAACAGTTGTGGCTGCGTGAAGGTGCGCCCGATCTGGCGATCGCTGATTTTACACTGCCGATTGTCGGTGAAGTTTGTCGCCGGCGTGACGTTCTGTGGTGGAGCAGTTTGCCGTCACCCTGCGTGCTTGACACTCCCGATGGCGCGCCTGCGTACTGCGGCGGGTTAATGCCTGCGCAGAACGGGTATCAGCGTTTGTGGCACGCCTTGCAACGAAAAAAAGTGCGGCTGTTTAAACACGCCGTATTCTGGCTGTTTCGCGACGTTATTCGCCAGACAGGTATCGAAAGCCTGTATCGGCAGGATGGCAGCGAAAGCGCTTACTCGCCGCTGCGCATTCTGGCGCTCAGCGAAGAAACATTCGAATTCCCGCGCAGCTGGCCTGCAGCTGTCAGTTTTATCGGCCCGGCACTCTACACGCCGCCAACCCAGTGCGTGGCACCGCCATTCGAAGCCAATAAGCGCCACGTACTGGTGACGCTCGGTACACATCTGGACTGGCATAAAGATGCGGTGATGAACGCGGTTATTGCGCTGGCGAGCACCCTGCCGGACTGGGTATTCCATTTCACCGATGGGCATCAGACCGTTGCGGGACAGCAGCAACAGGACAATGTTTACCGCCTGTCCTGGGTGAATTATGACAACTGGCTGACGCGCTATGATGCGGTCATTCACCACGGTGGTGCCGGGATTATGTGGCATTGCCTGGAGAAGAATATTCCGGCGCTGGTGTATCCGGTGGATTATGACCAGTTTGATCATGCAGCACGGCTAGACTGGAGCGGGAAAGGGATCTGGATTAAGGACGGATTAAAAGGACTGGAAACGGCGGGACCGTTATTAATGGCGCTGGTTTATGCGGATGTTTCAGACCCGCAATAATAAGCAAAGTTACGATTTACCTGAATGTATGAAAACTCTTTATTATTAACAGGTTATAAGGAATTCTATGCTAAACTGGATTTTTAATGATAATAAACTCACGCTACGGCAAATTTGCTTAGACAGCAAACTATCGACAGCTAAAAAAATACAGAAAATCGATAAGTACCTGGCGAATGGTGGTGATATTAATTTTATTGACCCCGAAATTTCTCCGTGTAACGTGCTGGTTCCCCTGACGCGTAACCCAGAGTCAGATGTCTCTCTGGTGCAATACCTGCTCGATAAAGGGGCACACATCGAGTGTAATGGTTTCAGCGCGTTTCATTCGGCTATCGAGTTCAATAATACACAGCTAGTGACGCTTTATCTCAGCGCTGGCGCAGATCTTTATTATCAGAATAAATTTAATAATTGTTGGCTCAACTACCTTTTTCATCCTGATCCACAGTATGTCTATCAGGAAAGTCAACGTAAAGACATGATAGATCTTCTGCTTGAGTCTCACCTGGATATCAATAAACCGGTGAGTTTTTGGACTAATGGCGAGCTAAATCACCCATTGGAAATATTATATTCAGAACAAAGTAAAGAGCTGTTTGTACATATCATAAATAAAAATATCACTCTCAATATTGAAGAGACCACGCTGATTGAAGATATTATTCGATCAAACCAATTTTGGGGGCTTGAGGCATTTGCACCGTTGGTGAAACGCTATCCGGATTATAAAAAAGAGCGCTACATTATGGCCAATGATAGCAGCTTTTGGGATGACGCCAATCTGCTGGAATTGTGTGTTTACGAAAAAGCAGCGGACTATTGCGAATATTTGCTCGACAATTATCCAGAACTGAAAGCAGACTCTCGCGCCAAAAGTCTGGTCTACACGGCGCTGACCTCAGAGTTTGATTTGCGAATAGTCGAAAAACTGCTTAAAGTCACTGTCGATATCAATCGCATCTATAAGATGACGCCACCAGACGCTTATCAGGCACCGTTGATTAGCCAGTATCTGAATAATCCTCATTTTACCGATCCCAATAAGCGCGATTACATCTATCAGGCTCTTGAACTGTTACTCAAATATGGCGCTGATCCCAACAGTGAGTTCGTCAACAACGGTAAACCGTATGAGATGTTGAACTGGTCAAATCTACGATTACTCATTTACCCAATGGTAGAAAAAAGAACGTTCTTACCCCAGTTTCTCGATCTCTTTTTGCAGTATGGTCTGGATATCAATAAGAAATTTGGCTCCGTAGAAGAACCGACCTTACTGACCATCACTCAGCGCGGTTCATGGAAAGAAGACCAGGAAACGATCATTAAGGTGATGGAGTATTTGCAGCCATTGGGACTTGATTTAAGCCTCACCAATATTTACGACACAAACTTTGTCTCAGCCGCCGCTATTTCTTGTCGTACTCAACTGCTTGAATGGTTGATTCACCAGGGGGGCGATATTCATACCCATTGTGGTCACGATAACTCCCCTATCTTACATAAAGCCATTTCGACCTACTCGTTAGCTGAAATAACCGGACCCATACGTCGTCAGACCGTTCAGCTTCTGTTACAACATGGCGCGAAACTCGAAGAGTTTTCAGTCGATGAACAATTTACGCCGTTGATGTGCGCCTGCTACTACGGTGCCCAATCCTGCGTCGACGTTCTGTTGGAGCAGGGGGCCAACCCTAATGCGCGTAATGGTGAGGGCACCACGCCTGCCCTGTGTGCCATCACCGGCGGTGGCTCAAATGAGTTTCCTCGTTTTGAATCCACGGCTGTGCGGATCCTGAAGCTGTTACAGCAGTATGGTGCTGATTTAACGGTGGAGGATTGCCATGGCAACAGTCCGCTCGTGGTCGTAATCCAGTTGAATTATAAAGAGATATTTGAGGCACTTCTCCAGATGGTGCCGTATAGCCACGCGCAGCTTGAACACGCGCTCGCCATCCCTGAGCCAGAGAGCTATTTCCACCGCCGTCTACAGCAGCAGATCAAGGGGGAAACTGCGCCCATTCCCACCAAAGCAGAAAGCGAACCAGAGCAACCTGTCTTGCCTGCAGGCGAAGATAAACCCGTCATTAAGGCAATGGAACCACAACCGCGGGTAATAAAAGCCCGCCCAGAGGCCAGCAGTGCGGCCTCGCAGAGAAGCCAAATTCCGACGATTATCGAACTGAAAGCCAAAGTGAAAAGTTTTTTTAAACCGGTAGCCAGCGATCCCGATGTTACGGCTGCCCAGTTAAACAGTATTGAAGAACAGGTAGACCTGTTAATTGAACAACTGGATAACTTCAGCTTTTTTCGCAATCAGGCCACCAAAGAGGAATTTGAAGAAGGCGTTCAGGAATATATCGATGAAACCGTCGGGCAGATCAACACTCTCATTGAGGATGATTATCCGGCACTGACCGAAGCACTGGTCGATGCGGTTTGGGTCATTTTGCAGTTCTATCGGGTGGATATTGAGATTGAAACCGCGCTGAGAAAACGCTTCTGGTAAGGTTTCGCTTACGGTCAGAGCCATCTGAGTGGGATGGCTCTGAACTCTCCGGCATCATGACAACGCGATATTAAAACGCAGCATGTTTTGGCAGCGTCAGAATAAAACGGGTGGCGCGTAAATCAGAGGTGACGGCGACGGTTCCCTGATGGGCGATGACGATCGATTTCACAATCGCCAGCCCAATGCCGCTGCCTTCGCCTTTACGTTGACGGGAGGGGTCTACACGGTAGAACCGGTCAAACAGCCGCGGTAAATGCTCCGGGGAAATAGGGGTTCCAGGGTTCTCAACAATAATCTGCACCTGATTCTGCGTCTCAAAAAGCCGCACGGTGACGGATTCTCCCTTCGGGGTGTAACGCATCGCATTGGAGAGTAAATTACTTAACGCCCGGCGTAACATAATGGGGTCGCCGGATACCCAGCATGCGCGGCCTTCAAAGCGCAAATTCACCTCGCGCTCTTCAGCCCAGGCTTCGAAAAAGTCGAAGACTTTGCCTACTTCATCCGCCAGGTTCAGCGCTTTTTTCTCCGGAATGAGCTGATTGTTGTCTGCCTGTGCGAGGAACAGCATATCGCTCACCATCTTCGACATACGGCCAAACTCTTCGAGATTGGAATACAGCACATCCTCCAGCTCTTTCTGGCTGCGGGGTTGGCTGAGCGCAATCTCGGTTTGCGTCACCAGATTGGTGATCGGGGTTCGGATTTCATGGGCGATATCGGCGGAGAAGTTGGACTGGCGAGTAAAAACATCCTCAATACGCTCAATCATGTGATTAAACGAGATAACCAGACGTTCCAGCTCGATCGGCACGGCCTGCGGATCTAAGCGGACATCAAGATCTTTTGAGGTCATATTTTGAATGCGTCGGCTCACGCTGCGGATCGGTTCGTGGCCTTTATACACGGCAAGCAGGACGATAAAAATAATCAGTATGCTGACCAACGAGGCTGTCATAATCAGCTTGTTTTTCAGGTCGTTAATATAGTGCAGATGAAAATCTATCGATAACGCCATATACAGCGTCCAGGCGGGTTTGCCGTCAGGTAATTGCCCCACCGGCAGACGGATCATCCGCCAGGTAGAGTGAGCGCCGTGTCCCTGATTGTGCCCCTGCATGTTCAGGGTCGGGCCGGAAAGTAAAAAGACGTCGCCGTTACCGGCATTTTTATCCGGCGTTGCACGACCGATAAACTCGCGCAGGTCAGGAGCGCCAGGTGAATGAAAAATGGCCTTTTTATTGGCATCTTCGAGAGAAATCATCACGTTTGAGTAGCCCGAAACCACATTTCGCAGGGTTTCCAGACGGCGGGATTCCGGCTCTTCGGGTTGGTTGAGAATTCGCTCCAGCGTCGTGCTTATCTCTTTTAAGTCATTAATATCCTGTTCGGCAAAGTGGACTTTTACCGAGTGGATCATGACCCAGGCAAAGGCGAAAAAGGCGGCGATGGTCGCCAGGCTGATAAAAAATGTCAGTCGGGTCGCCAGCGAGAAAGGGCGGCGAAACCGCTTAGTGGCCATCCGGCACCTCAAGCATATAGCCAACGCCACGAACGGTCTGAATGAGTTTCGGCTCAAATTCATTGTCTATTTTGGCGCGCAGGCGTTTGACCGCCACATCGATGGCGTTGGTGTCGCTGTCAAAATTCATGTCCCATACCTGGGAGGCAATCAGCGAACGTGGTAACACTTCCCCTTGATGGCGCAGGAAAAACTCCAGCAAGGTGAATTCTTTACTGGTTAAGGTGATCCGCGTTCCGTTGCGGGTGACTTTTCTGCTGACCAGATCCACGGTTAAGTCAGCCACCTGAAATTGACTCTCCACTATCACCGTCGCGCCACGGCGCAACAGGGTTCTGACGCGGGCCAGCAATTCGGCGAAGGCGAACGGTTTCACCAGATAATCATCCGCGCCCAGTTCCAGACCTTTAACCCGATGTTCAATGGTGCCCAGCGCCGTGAGCAGGAGGATCGGCATCCCTTTGTTGGCGGCACGCAGCATACGCACGATATCCCAGCCGTTCACGTCTGGCAGCATGATGTCGAGGATGAGCAGATCGTAATCACTGGTCATCGCGAGGTGATAACCGTTCAGTCCGTTATCGGTCAGATCCACCACAAATCCGGCTTCTGTCAGACCTTTGGTCAGATATTCGCCGGTCTTGTTTTCATCTTCGACTATCAAAATCTTCATCACTTATTCCTTCACGCATTGACTGTGCGGGCTCTCAATTCTAGAGAAGCCGGATCGGATAGCAATCGGTTATTCGGAAAATGACAGTTTTGTCATTTTGCTGTCACGGGTTAGCCAGAGTCATTTCGGTAAGGTACGGGGTATGAGTTCATTTTCACATTAGGGTTACGGGTCCACGGCGGGCGAAAAGGATTATGTACACATTTAAGCGTCTTACCCTCAGTGCTTTATTTGTCCTGACAGGATGTTCACTGGCGCCGGACTACCAGCGCCCGGAATCCCCCGTACCGCAACAATTTTCCCTCTCGCAAAATGCGATGGTCCCCGCGACAACGGGGTATCAGGAGACCGGCTGGCGGACTTTTTTCGTGGACGAGCAGGTGAAGACGCTGATTGGCGAGGCGCTGCGCAACAACCGGGACTTGCGCATGGCAACGCTGAAGGTGCAGGAAGCGCGAGCGCAATATCAGGTGACGGATGCCGACCGATATCCGCAGCTCAACGCAGACTCGAGCGGTAGCTGGAGTGGTAAAGTCGAAGGGGACTCCCGTACGACCCGCGAATATGAAGCCGGGTTAAATTTGAGTTTCGATCTGGACTTCTTTGGCCGGTTGAAGAATATGAGCGAAGCTGACCGACAGAACTTTTTCGCCAGTGAAGAAGCCCGTCGCGCGGTGCATATTTTATTAATCTCGAACGTCTCGCAAAGTTATTTCAACCAGCGCCTGGCCTATGCGCAACTGCAGGTCGCGCGGGAAACATTGCAAAACTATCAACGCTCCTACGCGTTTGTCGAAAAACAGCTGCTGACCGGCAGCACCAACGTGTTGGCGCTGGAGCAGGCGCGGGGCGTCATTGAAAGTACGCGGGCTGACATCGCAAAACGGCAGGGAGAGCTGGCGCAGGCCACGCATGCCTTACAACTGCTGTTGGGGAGCTACACAACGTTACCCAATGAGAACGTGGGGAACGCCGGAGATATCAACGGCGTCAAATTACCGCCTTCGCTCTCCTCGCAAATCTTATTACAGCGTCCGGATATTATGGAAGCTGAACACGCATTAATGGCGGCCAATGCCAATATTGGCGCAGCGCGTGCGGCATTTTTCCCCTCCATTACGCTGACCGGTTCGCTTTCAGGCAGTAGCAGCGATCTTTCCAGTTTATTTAATCCCGGTAATGGGATGTGGAAATTTATCCCTAAAGTGGAGTTGCCGATTTTTAATGCCGGTCGTAACCAGGCCAATCTTGATTTAGCCGAAATTCGCCAGCAGCAGTCGGTGGTGAATTACGAGCAAAAGATCCAGAACGCTTTTAAAGAGGTGGTGGATGCACTGGCATTACGCCAAAGCCTGGCGGATCAAATGACCGCGCAACAACGCTATCTGGATTCCCTGAACATTACTTTGCAACGTGCCAGAGCGCTCTATCAAAACGGCGCGGTGAGTTACATCAACGTGCTGGATGCAGAACGTTCGCTGTTTACCACGCAACAAACCTTACTTGATCTCAATTATGCCCGACAGGTGAATGAAATTAGGCTGTTCACTGCACTGGGCGGCGGTTGGGCGGAATAACACCAGGATACACACTCAGGAGACAATATGATGACCACAACGTTTAAAGCTGCTGTTTTTGGTCTTTTTACACTCGTCGCAGCGAATGCGCAGGCCAATGAACATCAACACGAAGGGATGATGAACGCGACCCCAGCCGCTGAACAGACGCAAGCCATCAGCGCGACGGGTATCGTGAAAGCCATCGATATGGAAAATAAAAAAATCACGATTAACCACGATCCTATTCCTTCCGTGAACTGGCCGGCAATGACCATGCGCTTTACGCTGACGCCGCAAACGCAGCTCGGTGATATTAAGGTCGGTGACAAAGTGGCGTTTAATTTTGTGCAGCAGGGAAACCTGTCGCAGCTGCTGGATATTAACGTCAGTCAGTAATGCATAGGGCTCGCCGCCTATATTCTTGCCTGCGTTCAGCCGAACGCGGGTAAGCGTAGATGAAGAAATGGAAAACACAATGGCGTCTTATAAACTCAATAATCTCGCGCTTATTTTTGCCAGCATGCTTGTCGGCGGTATTATTTCTGTCGGGGGGTATGCATATTATTCTGCAACGCACGGAACTGCTGAAATGACACCCGCGCCGGAAAAAGAGGCGCGGAAAGTTCTGTTCTGGTATGACCCGATGTACCCGAATACCCGTTTTGATAAACCGGGGAAATCTCCGTTTATGGATATGGATCTGGTCGCAAAATATGCCGACGAAGAGGCGGGCGATGCCTCAACGACGGGCGTGCGTATCGATCCTGTCCAGACCCAGAATTTGGGACTGAAAACCGAAACCGTACGCCGTGGGGCGTTGAATTATGCGCAGACGTTTCCGGCGAATGTCAGTTTTAACGAATATCAGTTTGTGATTGTGCAGGCGCGTTCCGCCGGATTTATTGACAAGGTCTACCCGCTGACGGTCGGCGACAAAATCAAGAAAGGCACGCCGCTGATCGAACTGACGATCCCTGACTGGGTGGAAGCGCAAAGTGAATACTTGCTCCTGCGGGAGACGGGCGGCACGGCAACCCAGGTAGAGGGGATTCTGGAGCGGCTACGGCTGGCCGGTATGCCGGAAGAGGATATCCGCCGTTTAACAGCGACCCGTAAAATTCAGACGCGATTTACGCTCAAAGCGCCGATTGATGGGGTGATTACCGCCTTTGACTTACGCACCGGCATGAACATTGCCAAAGATAACGTGGTGGCGAAAATCCAGGGGATGGACCCAGTGTGGGTTGCCGCTGCCGTTCCGGAATCTGTCGCCTGGCTGATAAAAGATGCCTCCCAGTTTGCGCTTGCCGTCCCGGCCTGGCCGAATAAACCGTTCACCATTCGCAAGTGGAGCATCCTGCCAAGCCTCGACGCCACCACCCGAACGCTTCAGGTGCGCTTGCTGGTGGATAACCCCGATGAAGCGCTGAAACCGGGCATGAATGCGTATCTGAAACTGAATACCGAAAGCGAGCCGATGCTGCTGATTCCGTCAAAAGCGCTGATTGATACCGGCAAAGAGCAGCGGGTGATCACCGTCGATAGCGACGGGCGTTTTGTGCCGAAGCGCGTCTCGGTATTTCACGAATCGCAAGGGATGACGGCCATTCGTTCCGGGCTGACCGAAGGTGAAAAGGTTGTTTCCAGCGGTCTGTTCCTGATCGACTCCGAGGCGAATATTTCCGGTGCTCTGGATCGCATGCGGGCGCACACGCCAGCCGACACCTCCGCTCCGGCGACCCATTCACACTGAGGGAATCGTAAATGATTGAATGGATTATTCGCCGGTCCGTGGCGAACCGTTTTTTGGTGATGATGGGGGCGTTGTTCCTCAGCGTCTGGGGAACCTGGACCATTATCAATACCCCGGTTGACGCACTGCCCGATCTCTCGGATGTGCAGGTCATCGTCAAAACAAGCTATCCCGGTCAGGCACCGCAAATTGTTGAAAACCAGGTGACCTACCCGCTGACGACCACCATGCTCTCCGTGCCCGGTGCGAAAACCGTGCGCGGTTTCTCGCAGTTTGGCGACTCCTATGTGTACGTGATTTTTGAAGACGGTACCGACCCGTACTGGGCGCGTTCGCGCGTCCTGGAGTACCTCAACCAGGTGCAGGGGAAATTACCCCAGGGCGTGAGCGCCGAGATGGGTCCGGACGCCACGGGCGTCGGCTGGATCTTTGAATATGCGCTGGTGGACAGGAGCGGCAAACATGATCTGGCGGAACTGCGCTCCTTGCAGGACTGGTTTTTGAAGTATGAGTTGAAAACGATCCCTAACGTGGCGGAAGTCGCCTCGGTGGGGGGCGTAGTGAAAGAGTATCAGGTCGTTATCGATCCGATGAAACTGACGCAGTACGGTATCAGCCTGTCAGAGGTGAAATCGGCGCTGGATTCCTCGAATCAGGAAGCGGGAGGTTCATCCGTTGAACTCTCTGAAGCGGAGTACATGGTTCGCGCCAGCGGTTATCTGCAAACCCTTGATGACTTCAACAACATCGTATTGAAATCCGCTGAAAACGGTGTCCCGGTCTATTTGCGGGATGTCGCCCGTGTGCAAATCGGGCCGGAAATGCGCCGGGGCATTGCCGAGTTGAATGGTGAAGGCGAAGTCGCGGGCGGGGTGGTTATCCTGCGTTCCGGCAAAAATGCGCGAGAGGTGATTTCGGCGGTAAAAGAAAAACTGGCGACGCTGAAAAGCAGTTTACCCGCAGGTGTCGAAGTGGTGACAACCTACGATCGTAGTCAGCTGATTGACCGGGCGATTGACAATCTCAGCTATAAATTGCTGGAAGAGTTTATTGTTGTGGCGCTGGTCTGTGCGCTCTTTTTGTGGCACATCCGCTCGGCGCTGGTGGCGATTATTTCGTTGCCGCTGGGACTGTGTATCGCCTTCATCGTGATGCATTTTCAGGGGATTAACGCCAACATTATGTCGCTAGGGGGCATCGCCATTGCGGTCGGGGCGATGGTAGATGCCGCCATTGTGATGATCGAAAACGCCCATAAACGGCTGGAAGAGTGGGGGCACCTGCACCCTGGCGAAAAACTGGATAACGACACCCGCTGGAACGTTATCACCCATGCGGCGGTGGAAGTGGGACCGGCGTTGTTTATCAGTCTGTTGATTATCACGCTCTCTTTTATCCCCATTTTTACCCTCGAAGGTCAGGAAGGGCGGTTGTTCGGACCGCTGGCGTTCACCAAAACCTGGGCGATGGCGGGGGCGGCATTTTTGGCGATTGTGGTGACGCCGGTTCTGATGGGCTTCTGGATCCGCGGGAAGATCCCCGCAGAAAACAGCAACCCGCTCAACCGCTTTTTGATTCGCGTTTACCATCCGTTATTGTTGAAAGTATTACACTGGCCAAAGACCACACTGTTGGTGGCGGTGTTCTCTATCCTGACCGTGCTGTGGCCGCTCAAAAATATCGGCGGCGAGTTTTTGCCACAAATTAACGAGGGCGATCTGCTGTACATGCCTTCTACATTACCGGGGATCTCCGCGGCGCAGGCGGCAGACATGCTGCAAAAAACCGACAAACTAATCATGACCGTCCCGGAAGTGGCGCGGGTGTTTGGCAAAACAGGGAAAGCAGAAACGGCAACGGATTCTGCGCCGCTGGAGATGGTGGAAACGACCATTCAGCTCAAACCGCAAGACCAGTGGCGTCCGGGAATGACGATGGACAAGATAGTCGAGGAACTGGATAAAACGGTACGTTTGCCGGGTCTGGCAAATTTGTGGGTGCCGCCAATCCGTAACCGAATTGATATGTTGTCCACGGGGATAAAAAGCCCTATCGGGATTAAAGTGTCCGGCACTGTGCTGGCCGATATCGATGCTACCGCAGAGCAAATCGAAGAAGTAGCGCGAACCGTGCCGGGGGTTGCCTCTGCGCTGGCGGAACGTCTGGAAGGCGGGCGCTATATCAATATTGATATTCAGCGTGAAAAAGCCGCGCGCTACGGTATGACGGTCGGCGATGTGCAGCTGTTCATCACCTCGGCGGTGGGCGGCGCGATGGTCGGTGAAACGGTGGAAGGGATCGCACGATACCCGATCAACCTGCGTTATCCGCAAAGTTATCGTGACAGCCCGGAAACGCTGCGTCAGTTACCGATTCTGACGCCGATGAAGCAACAAATTACGCTGGCGGATGTGGCTGAAGTGAAGGTGGTTGCGGGGCCGTCGATGCTGAAAACGGAAAATGCTCGCCCCGCCAGTTGGATCTACATTGATGCCCGCGATCGTGACATGGTGTCGGTGGTTAACGATCTCAAAAAAGCGATAGCGGAGAAAGTGAAGCTGAAGCCCGGCACCAGCGTGGCGTTCTCCGGCCAGTTTGAGCTCCTTGAGCGGGCGAACCACAAGCTGAAACTGATGGTGCCGACGACGCTGATGATTATTTTTGTGCTGCTGTATCTGGCTTTCCGTCGGGTGGGCGAAGCGCTGTTGATCATTACCAGCGTGCCGTTCGCGCTAGTGGGGGGAATCTGGTTCCTGTACTGGATGGGATTCCATTTATCGGTGGCGACCGGAACCGGGTTTATTGCGCTGGCGGGCGTCGCGGCGGAGTTTGGGGTGGTGATGCTGATGTACCTTCGTCATGCCATTGAAGCCGAACCTTCGCTGGAAAACCCACAGACCTTCACGCCCGAGAAACTGGATGAGGCGCTATACCACGGGGCGGTTCTGCGTGTCAGACCGAAGGCCATGACTGTCGCGGTTATTATCGCTGGCTTGTTGCCCATTTTGTGGGGAGCAGGCGCCGGGTCAGAAGTCATGAGCCGCATTGCTGCGCCAATGATTGGGGGGATGATTACCGCGCCGCTGCTGTCGCTGTTTATCATTCCGGCAGCGTATAAATTGATGTGGCTGCGCAGGCACCGGAATCAGCAAACGTAATGTCTGAGATGATTGTTTTTCAATAATTATATAATCATCTCACAAAACTATTTAAGACCAGCATAGGTAATGCTGGTCTTTTTTCCTGTGTTCCTGCATTAAACCATGCTTGTAAAAGGGGTATATTTCAAAGCACAGAAAATATGCGAAATACCCCTATAAAGTACGTGTTGATTGACAGATGCTCGCCTTAACTAAAATGTTACCCTTAATTCAGGTAGCTTGATTCTCTATTTCAGGTTGCACTTATGTTTGTTTGTCTTTTTTGATTTAAACTAAATGCTACATTAAAAAAACGATTGTAAACGAAAAGAAACCACGGATACCCGCTACACTGTTTATATTGCAATCTGCCCTTTTTTATTTCAAAATCGCGATGGTACGGGCCATTTTATTCAATTTTGTTATAAAGTTTTGGTTAAGTTTGACGGGTTTAAGGCACAACTTACGCCAGGACCCATCACATATGAATGTTTTTACATATCAATAAAACAGTAAAAATAGCTAAAAACTTAATTTTGCTCAAAATAATCGACATGAGATCCATTATGGTTATCCGAAACCAGGAGTGGAAGCCTGTCTCGTGTTTATCTCAAACGAGAATGAGAAGTTTCTCAAATACAATAATAAGGATTTAATGATGAGTTTTGGTATGGCGAAGGATGATAGATTTGAAATTATTGCCATCATTCGTGAAGAGCTTCTCAAGAAGACGAAACTTGAAATAGTTTATAAAAACAACAGCATAGTAACGCAACTGGAAAAGGTCGACTTCGAACACTTCGCCATCTCCCACCATGAAGATATCGTCACTGAAAAGATTCAATGCTTTATTCTGCACAGTGAAGCCGGAATTATTAAATTCAACGCCCGGTTCGATCGCGAGTCCTCAGATGATAACGCGGGTGGATTAGTTTATTTTATCCCTGACATGATTTTTTTTGTTCAACGCAGGCAGCATCAGCGTTTCTCGTTTCTAAAGGGATTTAGTTTTACCTGCTTTGGGCGCTACAAAAACGGCGAAAATTACTTATTTAAAATTAAAAACATTTCGCGTGGCGGTTGTGCGCTTATTGCCGAAGAGGTGAATCCGCGCTTTTTGCATAAAGATACGGTAATCAAAGGCTCATCGCTGGAGTTCGAACAGTTCGGCAACCTGCAACTCGATATGCAAGTTATCGATGTTGTGGAGATCAATGAGTTTGATGATGACAACCACCTGTATTCCTGCCATCAAATTTCGTGCAAGTTTGAGTTTAAAAATCACCGTGAGGAGTCTGAAGTTGAAAAAATCATTATCAACTTTTTGATGAGCAATAAAATTAGAAGTTTATAAGGAAGGTGAACTGGATGTTGATGTGTGGCAATGATAATTTTGTAGGGCGTGGCGTCTCTGAGTTCCTGAAAAGTAAAGATGTGCCGATTAAAACCTTCAGGCGCGAAGAGATGATCAGTCAGTCATCATTGTATCGGCATCATACGATGCTCTTCAATATCATTGATAACGGGCAGTCTTGTGCTGATTTTGTTGATTTTTTAAATAAAAATAGATTCAAGGTCTATGACAACAACATTGTCATCATCACCGACAGTCTGGTGGCGAAACTGTGTGTTGAGTTACTCTATGTTGATAAAGCAATCGTATTGACTGAAAAGTCACCCTTACGCGATTTTAATCAAATCGCGTCATTGTCACAGGGGCCAGGTCATTCCCGCACCTTCCGCTCACAAAAAAAACTTACCGACCGGGAACAACAAATACTGAGTTTATTGGTCGGCGGCTACAGTGCTAAAGAAATCTCCGAGTTAGTCAACCTGAATTATAAAACAATTCAAACTCATAAGATGAAGATTGTCCTCAAGCTTGGATTAACGAACACTTCAGATCTGAATAAATTGATCGTCAGATTTAATCATTGTTTATCTTTTTTACCCTGAATCATATTGGGTCAGAAAATTTTGAATTATACTCTTCATACTTCAAGTTGCATGTGCTGTGGTTACGTTCGCTCACTCCAGTCATTTACTTTAGTAAGCTCCTGGGGCTTACCTCCTTTCTGCAACTCGAATTATGTAGAGTATATAATACTCACAGGGGCTGAGCGTGTAGTCATTTTTATTTGGCGGGAGTCGCCGTTTTAGCTGTATTTTTAAGGAGGAGGAGGGTGTTTAATTCCAATGATGTTCTCAGAGCTCTACAGGGAGCGTTGAATACCAGTCAACTTTATATGGTCTATCAGCCCATTTTGAATTTACATACTCAAAAGATTTGTGGGTTTGAGGCATTAATGCGCTGGAATAGCCCCGACATGGGAATGATTTCCCCTGATATCTTTATTACGCTGCTGGAAAAAAGCGGCAGTATTGCGTCAGTCGAAGAGATGGTTTCGAATCCCCCCTGGGATGTCGCGGTCCGGTGGCCAGAAAATATTTCGCTCTCAATCAATTTTTCCGCGCTGGAACTCAGCGATCCCGAGTTACCTGAACGTGTCAGGCGAAATCTGGCATTCTCAGGACTTGCCGCCAGTCGCTGCGAAATTGAAGTCACCGAAACCGCACCGATTCGTGACAGCCTGGTCGCCTCAGCGAATATGTCCGCGCTTAAAGCCATGGGGGTAAAATTGTCCCTTGACGACTTTGGTACCGGACATGCCAATCTTGATTATCTGCTGAAATATCCGTTCGATACCTTAAAAATCGACAAAGCGTTTGTCGCAGAGATTGAGCCTGATACAAAATCGTCAAAGATCGTGGAAGGTATTATCGTATTAGCCCATGATTTTGGTATTGAAGTTCTGGCTGAGGGTGTAGAAAGTAAGGAACAGTTAGACCGGTTGATGCGTATTGGTTGCGATAAAGCGCAGGGCTATTATATTTCGCATCCTGTCCCGGCAGAAAACATTCCCGCACTGTTAACACAATTCAATTATTAGAGCCTATCCCATTAGGCTATTTTACTTGTCATTTTGGCCCTGGGCAGTGCTCACAAAGGTTTACCTTTGAACGCCCCTGGGCGGCCCGTAAGGGTGAGCGTAGCGAATCAAATCCTCACGTACTACGTGTACGCTCCGGTTTTTCCGCGCTGTCCGTGTCCAAACTGACTACGCCAATTACGCCTACTGGGATAGGCTCTTAATCGTTCACTTCTGCAACGACCACATCCCCCTAAATCCAGACCATAAAAAAGCCTTCTGTTAAAACAGAAGGCTTTTGATTTTAATTGTTCACCCCCTCTATTTGAGGTGGTGAACAGTTATTTTTACTTTTGATTAAAACATCTTTTTAAAGCCAATTGAGGCATTAATCGGCGCTTCAACCTGCGATTTACTTCCACCATTACTGAATTGAGTGCCCAATTCACCGTAGACCTGCAAATCTCTGTCAATTGTCCAGGTCATACCGGCCGCCACTTCGGTACTGGAATACTGCTGAGACGATTCCAGTGTCGTGGTCGTCACGGCGTTGCTGAAGTGCGTTTTGTCTTTTGAACCCAGACCCTGCCACAGGTTTACACGACCGTAAGGCTGGATTTTGCCGTGATTCGTGTCGTAATCCCCCACCAGGCGAACGCCGAGGCGGGCAGTGAACGAATCTGCAGTATCCATTTTCACCTTCGTTTTGGTTGAGCCATTCAGTGTGCTGTCGTCAAAGTCACTGTACTGATAGATCAACTGAGCTTGCGGTTCCAGACTCCAGGCGCTGGCGCCTAAGCGGAACGGTTTGCCCACTTCTGTTGACGCCGTCAGCGTGTTGCCTTTCACGGTGAACGAATCGCTATTACCCGATGCCGCCAGGCGGGAATCATGGTTGCCGTACTGCAGAACGTTATCAACGTACATGCCGGTTTCAGAGAACCAGGTGGCATAACCGCCAATGTAGAAACCATTGTCGTCGATATTGCCGCCTTTACCGGCGCTGCCAACGTTGGTGCCATTCACGCTGCTGTCGATATCCAGAACGCTGGCGTAAACCCCGGCTTTCCAGTTCGCGCCGCCGTAGAGATCGGCACCGACCTGAATCCCGGTGGTATGGCTGCTGGTTTCAGTCCCCGTTGCATCATCCAGTTTGGTTTTTCCGGAGTAACCGATCATCCGTGCCCAGGCGCGGTTGTCTTCATCGATGCCTGGCTTGATATCATCCCCCATACGCTGGTGCATGTTACCCAGCAGGCTGAGATCGCCCTGGCGTACTACACTCGCGAGGCCGTTGATCAGCATCGTTTCTGGACGGTATTCACTTCTGAGATACCAGTTTTCTCCCTGACCCTGTGCGTTACCGGCGTGCAGTTGATATTCAAAGGCACCGGCCGCCATACGGTCAGAGGCCAGATGGAAGGCATCCTGCGTGCTTTGCGCAGTGGTGGTGGCGCCATTCAGCGCGGTAACAACTTCGATACCATCGCCGACGGTCGGCGCACCCAGTCCGGAACCGTCCACATCCAGCAGTGTACTTCCGCTCGCTTTACCGCCGTCGATGACCAAACGGTCTGCAGTACCTTTACCGCTCGCATCCTGCGCCGCCGCGATTTTCAGCGTGCCGCCTTCCGCGTTGTAATCACCTTTAACGGTTAAGGTCGAACCGACCTGTTGACCGAGGAGTGAAACATCACCGCTGTTATCCAGTCCTGCTACCGTCTGGTTATAACCCTGGGTGTTCAGGGTCGTACCTTCCAGAACATAGTGCTGTGATGCCGCGCTCAGGGTGTTTTCGCCACCGGCATGCAGTTCGCCATTGGCGATCAGCGTGACGCCGCTGTAGCTGTTGGAACCTTCCAGTACCGTCGTACCGCTACCGGTTTGCAGCAACATGCCTGTACCGCTGATATTGCCGCTGATGGCATAGGTATTGGCACGGTTGATATTTAACGCGCCGTTATCAACGATGTCGCCCTGGATGCTGCCGATATTGCCGCCAGTGCCCAGTTGCAATGTGCCCTGTGCGATGGTGGTGCCACCGGTGTAGCTGTTGTCCTGGGTTAACGTCAATGACCCTTTGCCGGTTTTGGTGAGATGACCGTTACCTTCAACGTCCGTCAGCAGTGCCACATTGTGATTGTTGGTGTCGAAGGTGCCGCCACCATATTCCAGCGTGATCTGACGCGCCGTGTTGAACGCTTCGCCATACTTCAGCGTACCGCCGTTAAAGGTGATGCCTGTTTCTGGCGCACCCAGATTCTTATCACCGGAAACCTGCAGCGTACCGGCCGTAATGGTGGTACCGCCGCTGTAGGTGTTGTCGCCATTGAGGATCAGCGTCCCCAAATCGCCCTTATTCAGACCGCCGGTGCCGCGAATCTGGCTGTCGATGGTGGCGGTGTATTTCGCGCCATCCACGGTGCCGTCGCCGACACGAATCAGCGTATTCGCCGTGTTGGTCGTAATCGCTTCGCCGCCTACGTGATAACCATCAGTGGCGAACTGCGCCCCGCTGATGATGACATCACCTTTGCTGTTATCGACGGTCACATTGCCCGCTTCACCTTCGAAGACGGCAAATGCGGCGTCGGTGAACGGCGCGTTGAGAATACCTTCCGGTGTGGATTCGTCGGTGGTCCAGTTGTCGTTGCCTTTGCTGGACTGCCAGATGCCGTCGCCGCCGTTGATCACGCCATTGTTTTTCAGCTCGCCGTTTTCACCCCCGGTACCGTCCCAGAAGCGCAGGGTGAGTCCGGCGTGATTGACCAGGTTGACCTGGTTTTTGACCGAGGTCTGCACGTACAGACTGTCTGCCGCTTCTGGCGCATCGGCAATATCCATCACATTGTTGGTCAATGTGCCGGTGTAATTGATGACGCGGTAAACCCCAACGTCAAAACTTCCGCCTGGTGTGGTTTCAATATTCAGCTTACCGTCGAGGGTGAGATCGCCATTCACGTTGATCAGATCGTTAAATGCGCCCCCCGGCGTGTTGGCCTGGCCGAACTGATAATCCAGTTGTGAATTGTCGCTCAGGTTCAGGGAACCGGTGGTGAGTTTACCGACGCTATTCAGCGCGGCGCCCGCCGTGATGTGACCATTGTCGTCCACATTAACGGTACCGCCGATAATTCCGTCGCCGCCGAGCGTAGCGCCGGATTTCACCGTCACCAGACCCGTTGCCGCCGACTGATTCCCGTTCACCAGCAGGACGCCCTGGTCGACATCCGTGGTGCCGGTATAGGTGTTATCGCCGGTTAAGGTCAGTGTACCGTCGCCGATTTTCACCAGGCTGCCGTCAGTGCCGCTGATGATGCCGCTGATGGTGTCATCAAGACTCAGATTGCCCAGTGACAAACGCTTATCGCCCAGCTCAACGTTACCGGCACCGGAAAGTGAACCGATAGAGGTCGCGCTATTGACGCCGCGAATATCGACGTTGCCGCCTGCCTGGTTTTTCACCTGAGCCATTTCCGCCATGGCGTTATCGGCAAAGGTCATCAGCCCGTTGTTGGTCACTATCGCGGTGCCGCCGCTGGCGTCATCCTGCAGCGCCAGGGTGCTGTCGCTGGACACCGCAATGCGTGAATTTCCTGCGGTGGTGTTGTCGGTAAACACCGCGGTTGAACCGCTGTTCAGGTTGATTTTGGCGTTTTCCGCAGTCGCCTGTTGCGAGAAGATGGCTTTCGCTTTCTCGGTCAAATTCAGGGTTGAACCGGCAGCGGTGACCGTATCGGCCAGCGTTAACAGACTGTCTGCAATGTTCATGGTGAGCGATTGCAGGCTGGTATCTGCGCCGCTGACGTTGAGCGTAGCGCCTTTGTTCACATCCACCGTGCTGCTCGCGTTGCTGCCGAATGCGCCGGTTTTACTGACGTTTACCGTGACGTTGTTGGCTTTACCTGTCCCGGCAATTTCGGTTGCGCCCTGGTAGCTGTTGGCTCGGTCAAACGTCAGGGTGCTGCCCGCCGTGCTGGAGCTGCTGGTGATCTTCAGTTTACCCGTACCCGTGATATCGCCGGTTGGGGTGAAGTGATGCGAGTTCAGATCAAAGACCTCGGCATCTTTATTCGCGCCCAGGGTGATGGTCCGGTCGGTGCTCAGATCGGCGCCCAGTTGCAGCGTTGAGGCATTGTTAATGGCGAGCCCCGTTCCGGCCTGACCCAGGTTTTTGTCGCTGGAGATTTGCAGCGTACCGCCGTCAATGCGCGTTCCGCCACGGTATTCGTTCTCGCCGGTTAAGATCAGACGACCCAAATCCGTTTTCACCAGCGTCAGTTTATCGGCGCTGTCGCCTTCGAGAATACGCGACTCGATGGTTGCGGTAACGTCAGCCCCTGCGGCACCTTCGCCGACACGCAGCATCAGTTCGTTGCCGCCTGCGGTAGTGGCATAACCGTTCAGCGCATCGCCTTTGACCACGTAACCTTCGGTGCCAAACTGCGCGCCGGAGAACGCAACTTTTCCTGCGGCGTCATCCACCTCAACGGTGCCTGCTTTGCCGGTAAAGATGGCGAAGGCCTTTTGCGCCCACGGTGCGTTGCCATTGCCGTCTTGCTGCGTCCAGTTGTTGTCGCCGTTGTCGCCGATAGCCATCCATTTGCCGTCGCCGCCGTCGATCGCACCATTGCCTTCAATACCGGATTTACCGTGATTGCTGCCTGACGTTTGTCCGTCCCAGAATTGCAGGGTGACACCGTTGGCGTTGACCAGGTTCACCTGATTTTTCAGGATAGTCTGAACAAAAATATTGCTCTTATCCTGTCCGCTCGGCACGCTTCCCAGATCCAGCGTTTGGTTGTCCAGGTTGCCGCCGTAGTTATAAATGCGGTAGACGCCAGGGCCGAACTGCCCGCCAGCGCTTTCGGTGACGTTCAGCGTACCGTCCAGTTTCAGGTCGCCTGCAACATCGATTAAATCGTTACGCGCGCCG
Organism: Citrobacter sp. GW821-FHT07H02; assembly: GCF_059418505.1. Lineage (NCBI taxonomy): Bacteria > Pseudomonadati > Pseudomonadota > Gammaproteobacteria > Enterobacterales > Enterobacteriaceae > Citrobacter > Citrobacter sp. GW821-FHT07H02. The sequence continues at coordinate 218,525 of NZ_JBWKPZ010000001.1, forward strand.
CCTGGCACAAAGGCTTGTCCAAGCTGGAAGTCGGAGGTGGTCTGGTTGCCCAGTTTCAGATCGCCTTTAATGGTCAGCGTACCCGCGCCGCCATCGCCTGCGCTAATGGTCGTGCTGTTATTCATGGCAACGTCGCCGCCAATCACGCCAACCCCGCCCAGCGTGGCACTCCCGTTGACGTCCGTCGCGCCGGTCGCTGCACTCTGATTGCCATTGATCAGCAATGTCCCGGTTTTTACCGTTGTCTGCCCTGTATAGGTGTTATCACCCGTCAGACGCGTCGTACCGTCGCCAATCTGCTGCAATGCGCCAGTCCCGGAAATGACCCCATTTAACCGCACATCGTCAGAACGGTTAATCGCCAGCAGGCCGTTATCGAGAATAGTGGAAACTTCAGCAATTCCGCCACTGGTGCCGCCAACGCCTAACTGAAGCGTCCCGGTATTATCAATGGTGGTGGAGCCGGTATAGCTGTTATTGGCGGTAAAAATAGTGGTGCCGCCAGCCGCGCGTTCAAAGCGACCGTCGCCGCTGATAATCCCGGAATACACTTGCTGTGCGCCGACGCCGTCGCCCTGAGTATCAAAGATCACCCGACTGCCGGTACCGCTGGTTTTCACCGCGTAATTGTTGATCGTTGCCGCGCTGCTGCTTGCCTCACGGTGATCGCCCGTGCGCAGCGTCGCGCCATCGTTAACGGCAATGGTTTCACTTTTCAGCTTCAGATCTTCAACGATACGCATGTCTGCCTGCGCGCCGGTGAGGGTCAACGAATCCCAGCCATCGCCAATATTGGTGCCGGAGCTGAGGTTATCCGCCGTCAGGCTGCCAATTTTGGCCGCATCGCCGTGTGTATTGGTGAAGGTGAGGGCGTTACCGCCTCCCGCCTGGGTAGTGATATGGCGAGTCTCTTTCAGAGAGACGTTGCCGATGTTCGCTTTGTTGTTCCCGTTAGTGCCATCGAAATTCACTTCACCGGCAAAGGTGCCGTTGTTCCAGGTAAAGCTATCGCTGCCGCGACCGGTATTGATGATCCCGACGGTTTTGCCGCTGATATTGATGGTGTCATTTCCGAGACCAGACTGGATGGCAATCGCCCGATCGCTGGCTGCCTGTACGGTTCCGCTGTTGGTGATCGATTTACCGTTATCGCCGCTGGCATCAATCACGGCTTTGCCGCTGGTGCTGTTGGAGATAATGATTCCGCTGTTGCTCAATGCCGAGACATTTTTAGCAATAATGGCGGAATCCCCGGTCGTATCCTCAACGGTGATGTTGGCCTTAGTCGTGAGATTGCCGTTGGTTTTGGCGAGGATACCGCTACCCGTGGCGTTGTTGGTGTCGTTATGCACCCGTACGGTGTAGCCCGTGCCGATGTTCAGATTGCCAGTGGCGTCGCTACCATCTTGTTTTTCAAAAGCAAAACCGGTGCCTGCGCCTGTTACGTTCAGTTTATTGTTGTCGCCGTCTTTCACGTTCAGCTCAACGCTGGTGCGGATGCCCGGACCGTCGTTGGCGTTGATGGTGACATCGTTAAGCGTAATGTCTGACCGTTCCGCATTGTTCTGGATCCCCGCACCGCTGCCCAGTGCGCTGATGGTGACGCCCTGTGCGTTCAGCGAACCTGCACCCGCTTCCAGACGGATGCCGTCGGCGGTGCCGTTGGTGGTGATCTTGTCGGGTTGACCGCCCGTGGCAGAGGAGATGCTCAGACGCGCGTCTTTGGCTAACAGAACACCGGCCGTGCCGTCATCCACCAAAATGGTGCCCAGCTTTTTAATCTGCGCATCGTTACCGGAGGCGCGAACGCCAATGCCATCGGCGACGTGCAGGGCAGACGTGGAATTGTTGGTAAAGCGCCCGCCCTGTTGTACGTCCACCCCGATGCTGTTTTTGCTGGCGAGATCGATAAGGGCTTTGCCATCGAGGATCAGGTTGCCCAGATTCTTCGTCACGTAGGCAATCACGTTATTGCCGCCAGCGGCAGAGGTGATATTAGCACTGGACGTGAGTGTGGTGTTCTGAGCATTGCCGTCGGGCTTGCCATTTAGCTTATGCGCCTGGCCGTCGACAATCCCGGCGGTGGTGTCGGTACCGGTCAAATTAATGGTCGTTTTATCGCTGATGCTCCCGGTGGCTCCGCCTTCGATGAGCAGGGCGGCGGCGCCAGTGCCTTCTACGGTGAACCTGGCCTCGCCGGTATCGACCGTACTGCCTACGCCGGTCGCCAGAACACCCGTTGAATTCTCACCCTTTAAGGTCAGTTCAAGATTGGAGCTGGTGCCGGTGATCGGGTTTTTGGTGTTCCCATTAAACTCCGCGCCATTGGCGATACGGAAAATGGTCGTCCGCGCCTGGCCGTTGTCATCCATCACCGCTTTGCCGATATTGGCCGTCGCACCCTTACCAAACAGATAGTAGCCAATCTGGTCAGTATTATTGAAGGTAGGGCTACTGATGCTGTCGACGTTGGCTACGGCGTTGTCACGCACATGCACGCCGATATTACCGACCTGCTGCAGCGTAATGTGAGAATTCACATTGGCGGTGGCGCGATTCGCATCGTTCCCTTCAACCCAAACGGCATAGTTGCGGTCGGTGGTTCCGCCGGTGCCCGCGACGGTAATCGTGCCAGTGGCGCTGGTGGAGGCTTCTGCCGCTTTGTTACTCGCGCTGATGTGAATACCGACGTTATCAGTGCCGTTGACGTTAATTTGGCCATCATTGCGGATGACCTGGTTGTTCTCAGCGCCGCTGTCACGGACAGAGATCCCGTGGTTTTGGCTGTTGCCGGCTGATTTGTCACCGTTCACCGTGATGGTGCCGGTGTTAATCACATTACCGGTGGCGTTGCCTACCAGAATACCAGAGGCATTACGCACACCGGTGCCGAGGGTGATAGTACCGTTGTTGGTGACATCGCCCGCGCTTTTGGTCAGGATCCCGGCGCTCTGGCTGGAGCCGCCAGGCATTAACACATCCTGGGTCGTATCGTTGGCATTGCGTCCCAGAGAAATGGAGGCGCCTTTTTCGTTGACGAACGTGGATTTGCCATCCACTTCAACACCATAGGCGGTGCCTTTGCCAAAGGACTGGCCATCTTTGCGCCCGTCCACGACATTGATTTGCCCTTTGTTAACCCCGGTCGTTTCGCCGGACAGCTGCATCCCGATAGCCAGTGTCAGAGAGGTGTTAGGTCTGGTGTTGTTCCAGGGATCGGCGGCAGAGGCGGTACCGTAGTCATCCGTGGTAATGGCCTGGTTGATGGTGCCATTGTTGGTGACGGTACTGGAGCCTTGTCCCTGCATCCCGTACGCGCCGTAGCTGTTGACGTTCTGGTTGCCGTTCTTGTCGATAAACAGCCCGGAGTTGATGATGCCGTTGTTGGTGGCGGTCGAATTATCGGCCAGCATACCGACAGCCAGACTCAGTCCGCCAGAGGTACGTAAGGCGTTAAGTTCACCCTCGTTATTGAGGGTGCCACCGTCCGTCGCTTTCATGACGCCATTAATACTGCCGTCAACCGCCAGAATGGAACCCTTCTGGATAGTCCCGGTGGTTCCCTGGCCGTTGGCGTAGACAGCATGTAGCTCGCCGCTACCCGCAGTCGCATTGTTGTTATGCGCAAGGCCGTCGGTCCAGACGTCGTAATCCCAGTTGACGCTATCGGCGGCCTTGTCGGACTTCAGCAGGTCGTCGATAAGCGAGGCATATTTGGCCTGTGCGTCAGAGACTTTTGTGACCACGCCCGCATCCAGCCACAGCTGAATTTGGCTGACTTTTTTGCCATCAGGAGAGGTGGCGGCATCGCTGCTGTTGCCCAGCAACCAGTCATTGAACTGGGCTAAACCTGTGACATCGCTGATCGAAAAGGTCTTGTTGCCGGTCTCGACCACTTTTCCGTCTTTGTCATAGCCGTAGGTCATGATGGTGACGTCGTGGCCGAAGGTATCGGTTGTTGTGCCGCTCTGAAATTCTTTACCCGGAACGACCGGCGCTGCGCCAAACTTGACGTAGTTATCCGATTGCCAGTTGACCTTACTACCCGCGTTTTGTGCTTCCAGCAGCGAGGAGTCTTTGGCCATTAACTCAATGGTATTGGCCTTCGCGCTGGCATTCTGCGTATCATCGCCAATGTTCAGGTTGGCCGTCGCGCCCTTATCGGCAAGGGCAAAGCCAAACTGCTTATAAATTTTTGTCTGATTGGCGTCGTAGGTATTTAAAACGACGGAGCCTAGATCCATAACGCTAAGAAAATTCTCTAGATCTTGGGTGTCGAACACTTTGATCGACGCTGTGTTTTCCGGGTCGGCAGGATCGGAAATACCGAAATCAACATTTTGCGAAGGCGTGGAGGATTGATAATGGAACAGGTAGCCAGACAGTTGGTCGACGGTGGTGATCTTCGAGGTGGTCTGACCATCGGCGCTGGTGGCCGTCAGGGTAATTTTGCCCGCTTCCAACAGTTCCTTGATGGTGGTGGAATCGACGACGCCGCTCTGACCGTACTCAATGGTCGGGAGTTTACCTTTGATGTTCAGCTGTTGGGACGCGTTCTCGTTTTCATATAAGAAACCGTAGTCAAAAGTCCCGCTGTGTACGCCTGCGGAGATCGGTTTGTCGAAGTCTTTGGAAATAACATGATCGCCGTAGGTGTTCATTGGCGTTGCGGTGGCGACCATAGATACGCCGGTTAATGCGGTCGCCGCGATGATGCTCACAGATTTACGCGTGCTGCTTTTTTTCTTCCCGCGGGATAATTCGGAAACGACGACCCAGAGACCGAGCGCCGCGTTCCAAATAATGCTGTAAACCTTATTCATATATAACCCTCATCTGCATTTCTGTTTTGCATGTGTTAATACGTTGAGTTGTTGGCTGTGTTTGGCTCGCGGAGTGCTGCCTGAGTGTCGATTTTTGAAAAATAGAAAGCCCTTCCGAACGAAGCAGAATTAAAATGGTGAAGATAAGACGCGATATTAAAATATCTGGTGGTTAATTCCTTAAGCCAGTGAGCTACAGTTGGCTATACTGAGAAATCATATATTTCAGTCGGGTATTATTGTGTCCCAGTTTTTTGGCAATATTGCTTTTATAGGCGCTGATGGTTTTCTCGCTTTTGTGCGATGCCCCGGCGATTTGGGACAGCGACCAGCCGCGGGTAAACAGCATCATCACGTTAAACTCATTGACCGTCATTGGGTTCGCTAATGGTTTAGGCGCACATGGCTTTTTACCATTGATAATACTGGTCATTTTTTGCAGGATTGCATCGAGAGAACCACGATCATCCAGAAATTCCAGGCGCATCCCGCAAACGGTCTGGAAGAGTGAGAACGTGTTTTCATCGGCTAAAACGATGATCGTCGCAGAAGGGCGCAATGACATCGCGCGGATAATTCCGGCGTATTTCAAAGCCTCACTTTCACTCGGGTTAATGATGAGATAATCAGCGTTCTGTGATATTTCTTTTCCCGTCAAAAGTGTCCGGGAAGAATGAAATTCCATATCGACAAATAACGTCGTACCGCGCAAGATATCTCGCATGCCAAGCCAGGTGTAAAATGACTCACCTAAAAAAATAGCTTTTGACATCACGATCTCCTTGAATTTGGGTACAGCGTACCGCCCCTTTTTTCAACCATTAAAAAAGGGTCTGTCTCACTTTATAAATACGGTTAGATACAGGCGTATATTCGTGCGCGTACTGAACGCTGTTCAGGCATCCTGATTTATTCGATATTCGCTGTCTTTATTTGAATTTGTAACTATTCTTACGGTGAATATTACTCTTAGCCAAAATGTATGATAAATCGTTTATTTCAGTACACTGGGTATGATTGATAGATTTCACTTATGGATGGCCTGTAACGTCTGGTGACTCATCGGCGAAAGACAGCCAAATCCGAAGTTGTCATGATGAAATTTATTAAGAGTTCTTATATTTCAGCGTGATGCTCGTCACGTTTTCTGGAGGGGGAAGATGGCTAAGAAAATTCCTGGCATGCTGAGGGGGAAAGGGCAGAGAAAAGAGAAAAATGGAGGGTGAAAAGATGTTATTGGGTTTAAATTTTTAGATTTATCATCCACGTGGTGTTTTGTGCTAGATTATCTAAATTATTTAGTGTTTTGATTTTAATTTTGCAATTGGTGCTAAATAACAAAATGTAACTTGCTAAGAAACGTTTTGGCAGGTAGCGGATTTTCGCGGTTTAGCCTGCCTGGATCTCCTGCTCAGCCTGTTTCATTTGTTCTTCCAGCGTGTCGCGGATGCCCGCCAGGGAGCGTTCCTGCTCAGATAACCAGGCTTCTTTATCCTGGACGGATGTTGCAAGACGCCAGGCGTTTTCAGACTCCAGTTCAGTAATCTCTTTTTGCAGGGCGTTAATCTGTGTTCTGAGCTGTTCTATCCTGGCATGCAGGTGTTCGGAATTGTTCAGCCTGTCGCTTGCCATCATGGGTTCCAGACCACGATGAAGCTGGGTGAGTAGCGCGCGAATGGTCGCCAGATCCGCATTCTGGCGGGCCTGGTTAAGCTGAACCATCATCTGATGCGCTTTTTCCTTCAACGCGTCGGCGACGACATCCGGGTGACAGAGTCGGCTTGCCTGACGCCACAGGCGCTTAAGCTCGTTGCGCTCATCCGCAGAGAGCTGTTGGTCCCGGTCATGGCGATGCAGCGCATCCTGCTGCTGTTCGCGGTATTGTGCATATTCGTTATCTGCATTTTCGCGCGCCTGGCGAGTGGCGCTCTCCTCCTGACGGGTAAAATCATTTTCCAGTTCGCGAATCTCAGCCAGCAGGGCAGTGATAAGTTCGGTCTGTTGCTGAACACGTTTTCGAACCTCCGCCGCTTCCCGGGACGTTGAACTGAGGCTCACCCAGTGCCGCTTGAGCGTCGCCAGTTGATCGATCGCCTGTGAAATGTACTGCTGGCAGGATTGGTAGTCCTTTTCTCTGCGCCTGAGCTCGGCTTCTTGTTTGCGTTGCGCGCTGGCGGCCAGTTGCTGGCGTAATTCCAAAATGCGGCTCATTAATGGGCCAAGACGGAGGTGGTACAAATCATTAAAGTCATCGAGGATCTGAAGACGGGTATTACGCTTGTCGATCAGCGCGTGTAACTGGGACTCGAGCGCTTTCAGTTCCAGTTTGGCGGCCGCGATAGCCGGATCCTGCCATGTTGATACCGCGCGCTGAGCGTCCAGCCAGGCGGTAATCTCAGCCAGGGCGTCGCTGAAGCGTCTCTCTTCAAGGGTGTGGGCAATCGACCCAATGGCGGCATCCAGAGCGTCGTCTTTCAGGTAAACGAGCTGCTGCCAGATGATCTCTTCATCTTCAAGTTCGATGGCGCTTTTGACGATCTCTAGCCGTTTAATGATCTTATTCATGAAAACTGTTGCCTGGCATGGCTTAAAAATGAGTGACAGAGAATAGTTCTGAGACACCCGTTTGAAAATACAGAAAAAATATTAAAACGCATTCTGTGGTCTGCGACGCCTTTTCGTCCACCGGAATTCATGAAAATTATCTGTTTCCCACAATATTAGGGCTTCTCTGGCGCTTTAAACGCCGGTTTTCGCGTTCTCCGTTCCCTCGGATTGTGCCTTGCGACAACGAAGTCGAAATGTTAAAAGGAGCGCCTCAATAAAAACGACACAGGGGTAGGGCGTGAAAAACGCGTCAACTGCATCTGACACCAGTGTGTCAGATGCCGCGTCGAACAGTGAACCGACGCTTCATCGAGGGTTACAAAACCGTCATATTCAATTGATTGCCCTCGGGGGCGCTATTGGTACGGGTCTTTTTCTGGGAATTGGCCCTGCCATTCAGATGGCCGGTCCGGCCGTTTTGCTGGGTTACGGTGTCGCCGGGATCATTGCCTTTTTAATCATGCGTCAGTTGGGCGAAATGGTCGTTGAAGAACCGGTTTCTGGCTCTTTTGCCCATTTTGCGTACAAGTATTGGGGACCGTTCGCAGGCTTCCTTTCCGGCTGGAACTACTGGGTGATGTTTGTGCTGGTGGGTATGGCGGAGCTGACAGCGGCCGGTATTTACATGCAATACTGGTTGCCCGATGTCCCGACCTGGATCTGGGCCGCCGTCTTTTTCGTTATTATTAATGCGGTAAACCTGGTGAACGTGCGTCTGTATGGCGAGACGGAGTTTTGGTTTGCGTTAATTAAAGTGCTGGCAATCATCGGTATGATCGGTTTCGGGCTGTGGATGCTCTTTTCCGGCAGCGGCGGCGAGCACGCAAGCATTGAGAACCTTTGGCGTTATAACGGCTTTTTTGCCACCGGCTGGAACGGTTTAATTCTCTCGCTGGCGGTGATCATGTTCTCCTTCGGCGGGCTGGAATTGATTGGTATTACCGCGGCGGAAGCGTGCGATCCGCAAAAAAGCATCCCGAAAGCGGTGAATCAGGTGGTTTACCGTATTTTGCTGTTTTATATCGGTTCTCTGGTGGTGCTGTTAGCGCTTTATCCGTGGGTCGAGGTGAAATCTAACAGCAGCCCGTTTGTGATGATTTTCCACAATCTGGACAGCAATGCGGTGGCCTCAGCGCTGAATTTTGTCATTCTGGTGGCCTCGCTGTCGGTCTATAACAGCGGCGTCTATTCCAATAGCCGGATGCTGTTTGGGCTGTCCGTTCAGGGCAATGCACCGAAATTCTTAACCCGTGTCAGCCGTCGTGGCGTGCCGGTGAACTCGTTGCTGCTTTCCGGGGCGGTCACCTCGCTGGTGGTCTTGATCAACTACCTGCTGCCGCAAAAGGCGTTTGGCCTGTTAATGGCGTTGGTGGTGGCGACCCTGCTGCTGAACTGGGTAATGATTTGCCTTGCGCACCTGCGTTTTCGTGCTGCAATGCGTCGTAAGGGACGTGACACGCAGTTCAAGGCGCTTCTCTATCCTGCCGGGAACTACCTGTGCATCGCGTTTCTGGCGATGATTCTGGTTCTGATGTGTACGATCGACGATATGCGTCTGTCGGCGATGTTACTGCCCGTGTGGGTTCTGTTCCTGTTTGTGACCTTCAAATTGCTGCGCCGTAAAGCCCGCTAACGAATCGCCGATCTCATCCTGTTGATGAGATCGGCATCATCCCTGGACGTCTAATTAGCGCTGAATCGCGCCCGATAACGACCGAATATCATTGCCGGTTGGCGACTGGTGGATGCGCAAGCCGAACTCTTCGATGACCGCAAAAATGTGATCGAAAATATCGGCCTGAATGCTCTCGTATTCCAGCCAGACGACGGTATTGGTGAACGCATAAATTTCGATCGGTAAGCCGTGATCGTCCGGCGCCAGCTGGCGCACCATCATAGTCATATCTTTGCGAATCCGCGGGTGATGACGTATGTATTCATTCAGATAGGCGCGAAAGGTACCAATATTGGTCATCTGACGGTGATTGAGGACCGACTCCGGAGCCGATAATTGTTGATTCCATTCATTAATTTCCTGATGACGCGAGGTTAGATAAGGCGCTAACAGGTGCGCTTTATTCAGCTTTTGCAGCTCCTCTTCACTGAGAAAATGAATGCTGGTCGCGTCAATATTGATACTGCGTTTGATTCGACGGCCACCGGACGCGGACATGCCACTCCAGTTTTTAAACGAGTCGGACACCAGCGACCAGGTCGGGATGGTGGTGATGGTATTATCCCAGTTACTCACTTTCACGGTGGTTAAGCCAATATCGATCACCGCGCCGTCAGCGCCATATTTCGGCATCTCCAGCCAGTCGCCCAGTTTGAGCATATCGTTGGCAGAGAGCTGGATCCCGGCGACCAGCCCGAGAATGGGGTCTTTGAACACCAACATCAACACGGCGGCCATTGCACCAAGACCGCTGATGAGAATCGCGGGCGATTGACCAATTAACAGCGAAATCATCAGAATACCGACCAGAATCGCGCCGATAAGCTTAATGCCCTGGAAGATCCCCTTCAGCGGAAGCTGAGACGCAGTGGGGAATTTTTGCGCCAGGTTTAGGATCACATCCAACAGGGAGAACATCGACAGCAGGGAATACATCATGATCCACAGCTGCGCACAGGTGGTCAGAATGCCTGCCGCTTCGCTGCCTTTGTGTAACCACAGCACGGCCTGGATGTTGACGATAATACCTTGCAAGGTAAACGCCAGTCGGTGGAACAGCTTGTTCTGAGTAATAATTTGCAGCCACAGGTGGGAACTGGCCTTCGCACGTCTCTCAAAGGTACGCAGCACTCCCCAGTGCAAAATAATATGCACAATAATGGCAGTCAGAAAAATAATGCCAAAAATCATCACCAGCGAGGTGGTGTGATTCATTTCAATGCCTAACTCCTCTACCTGAGATATCAATTCCTGCATAATGTCTCCTTAATAAACAGAGACCTATGATGAAGGTTGTAGAGAAAATATGCAAATGCGGGCAGGGGAGACAATGCGCAGATCATTGATCGGCCGGATCTCAGGCAACGCCGTGATCCGGCACGGAGAGTGCGTTTTAGACTTCCGTCAGGGTAGTTTCCTGAGGCAGACGCGATTTCGGTAGGGCAGCGTTAAAATCTTCGATACTGTGATGTCCGACAGGAACGACGACCAGGCTGGTGTAGCCTTTTTCCGTCAAACCAAACTCTGCGTCGAGAATGTCGGCAGCAAAACCTTCGATGGGAACAGCGTCAAGGCCCATTGCCGCCACGCCCAACAGGAAGTTACCCACGTTGAGGTAAACCTGTTTTGCCATCCAGTGGTTGTCGTCTTTGAGTTCTTTACGGTGCATATCGGCGAAGAACGTACGGCCTTTGTGGTTAGCGGCTTTGGCTTCTGGCGTGGCGAAGCGGCCATCGATCTCTTCCTGATCCACGACGCGCGTAAGCCAGGCGTCATCCATAGCCGTTTTGGCACAGAAGACCACCACGTGGGACGCGTCGAGCATTTTGCGTTCGTTAAACACAAAACTCCCGGCGGCAGATTTCGCAACGCGCGCTTTACCTTCATCAGTGCTGGCCACGATGAAATGCCACGGCTGAGAGTTGGTGCTGGACGGGCTGAATTGCAGCAGCGTTTTCAGCTTTTCAGCTTCCTCTGCGGTCAGCTTTTTGCTGGGGTCGAACGCCTTAGTGGAGTAGCGTTTTAAGGCGACAGAAACGATATCCATAAATACTCCTGAGTGTTTTGGCACCCTCTGCGGGTGTGTTATCTGCCAGCAGGGTACAGGGTTGGCGCAGAAAAGATAAGAGAGAAAAATGCAAAAACACTTATCCGCGCCAACGATAAATCAGGTGGGGCGCAGCCGTTTCTGATCTTTTTTCGCCAGGCCATCGACCACCCGGTTCCAGGAATCATTCAGCAGATCGTGAAGCAGTGACTCGCTGATATCGTCGCCCGGATACACGGAGATCCAGTGTTTTTTGTTCATGTGATAGCCAGGCTTAATGCTGGGATAAATTTGCTGATTAAGCAGTGATTTTTGTGGATCGGACTTCAGATTAATGAGTGGGCGGCTTTGATGCGCTAAGGCAATCATGAAAATCTTGCCGCCCACTTTAAAGACATCGTATTCCGGACCGAATGGCCAGCAAAGCTCGGTAAAGGGCAGTTCAAGCGCGATGCGTTTCGCGCATTCATGCAGGGTTTGCCCATCCATCATTTTTCCTCACGGGTCAGGGCGCGCCACATCGCTTCAAAACCCAGCGAGATGAGCGCATCGGCGCGGGCGGGATCGCGGGCGGCGAACTCGATGGTCGTTTCCGCCAGTGAAAGAAACAGCGCATCGCCAAACGCGCGGTATTCCTCAGACATGAAAACCGGCAGCACGGAGCGATGGCAGAGATCGCGCAGTTCGGGGAACATGTCATCCGCCTGCTGCTCTGTCTCTTTGGTGATCTTTTCACTGACCGCGAGCTGGCGAATGGTGCGATGCCCGGTAGTGTTGTTCAGACCCCAGTTGATGTAGCTCTTCCAGATGAAGTGGGTCAGGGTCTTGTCATCGGTAATCGAACGATCCAGTTCCGCCATCATGGACTGGCAGAGATTCTGTTTCAGATGGAGATAAAGCGCGTTGATTAAGTCATCTTTTGTCGCGAAATAGCGAAACAACGTTCCCTCTGCAACCCCTGCGCCCCGGGCGATGACCGCCGTCGATGCCGCGATGCCGGATTGCGCAATCGCCGTGGTTGCGGCTTCCAGTAATGCCTGTTTTTTGTCTTCACTCTTCGGACGAGCCACTACACTTTACCCTTAAGTCTGTAAGAAAATACGATTGAATCACGGCATGTGCAGCGCCGCAACGGCGAATGTCAAAGATTGAAAATCATCTTGACGGGAAACGTTCGCTTTCTATAATGAGTGCCTACTCACTCATAATCAAGAGTCAGCCGCGCAAACCATCGGAAAGGTGCGCGTTTTCGGGTCAGGATATGAAGCGTCTCACAGTTTGTGTGGTTTTTATTATGCTCATTACCTCAGCAGCCAGTTTGCCGTTTGTCCTTAATCCCGGGTTTGGTCAGGCGCCGCAAGGCAGCCAATTAACCCGGATTGAACAGTCGCCGCACTATCGCGATGGCGCGTTTCGCAACGCGTTGCCTACGCCGGGTTATACCGGAGATAAAGGGATGATTGCCGCGTGGTGGGAGTTTCTGGTGGCGAAACGGGAAAATGCGCGACCGCCTCAGCCCTTGCCGCTGGTGCCTACCGATATTGCCGGTTTGCCGCAGGCGCAAGAGACGCTTATCTGGCTGGGGCACTCTTCCTGGTATCTGCAACTGTCAGGCAAACGCATTCTGATTGACCCCGTATTCAGCAACTACGCCGCGCCGTTTTCGTTTTTAAACAAAGCGTTTGCCGGGAATTATCCCTGGACGGCACACACGATGCCGGACATCGATCTGCTGATTATTTCGCACGATCACTATGACCATCTGGATTACGCCACCATCACGGCGTTAATACCGAAGATTAAACGGGCGATCGTTCCGTTGGGCGTCGGTTCGCATCTGCGCTACTGGGGAATGAACAGCGACATCATTGAAGAGCGCGACTGGAACCAGTCAGTCAGAGTCGATGACTCACTGATGGTTCATGTCTTGCCTGCCCGGCATTTTTCTGGCCGGGGTATTAAACGCAACCAGACCTTGTGGGCGAGTTTTATGTTTGAGACGCCAGAACAGCGAATTTACTACAGCGGCGACTCGGGTTACGGGCCGCATTTTAAAGCGATAGGGGAACAGTTTGGCTCCGTGGATCTGGCCATCATGGAAAACGGCCAGTATGACCAGGACTGGAAGTACATCCATATGATGCCAGAAGAAACGGCGAGGGCCGCGCAGGACCTGCATGCAAAGGCGGTTTTACCCGGCCATGCAGGGCGCTTTGTGCTAGCGAAACACACCTGGGACGATCCGTATAAACGTCTGGCGTTTGCGAGTCGCAATAAAGACTACCGGTTGCTGACGCCGACGTTAGGCGAGCAGGTAAATCTGGCTGACCCAACGCAGTCGTTTACGGCCTGGTGGGAATAAGGATTCTTTTTAAAGAGGGAAGAGCACCATGACGATTTCCGCTCGGGTTATCGAAACAATTGTTGCGTGGATTGATGATAATTTAAATCAGCCGTTACGCATTGATGATATTGCGCGTCATGCGGGCTATTCAAAGTGGCATCTGCAACGCCTGTTTTTGCAGTACAAAGGTGAGAATCTGGGGCGCTACGTTCGGCAGCGTAAACTGCGACTGGCCGCGCGTGATTTGCGCGATACAGACCAGAAAGTGTATGACATCTGTCTGAAATACGGCTTTGATTCGCAGCAGACGTTTACGCGGGTGTTTACCCGTACGTTTAACCAGCCGCCCGGTGCGTACCGTAAAGAAAATCATAGCCGTGCGCACTAAACAGCATCGGGAGGCGCAATGGCACGGCCTTCGCGATTCACTCCGCCAGTGAGAACCAGCGCCGCCAGATAAAACGAATCACAAGGTATTCGAGGGCGCCAAGCACCAGGAACCACAGGCAAAACAACAGGGTGTAAAACTGGTTGAGATCCATCAAATGAAAGGTCGCAACCAGCTTTTGCGCCAGCACCAGGCCGAGCGACGGCGCGGGCAGCAGCAAACAAGAGAGAAACGCCATCAGCAGAATACCGGCAGCGGTCATCAACGATTCAAGGGGGTGTTTCATGGCATTGTTAAACTTGAGTTAAAAAGCCATTGTCCGGGATATCGTCAGGTAACGCAAACCACACCGTTAAAGTCCCGCCCAGATTTCAGTATGTTTTTTTACCAGACCGGTTAACGAACCGCCCTCCTTGATGAAATGACGCATTTGCTGCGCCTCGTTCAGCCCATTTTTCACCTGCAGATGCAATGCCTCAATCGCGCTGGCGGCATTGACCTTGTCAGCAAAGGGGGCGATTTTTTCCAGCAGACGCAGCGTGTCGTCCGCCAGTCGATGATGCTCGCCGGTGTGTACATCCGTCACAATACCGTCCAGACCGTACCGACACGCCTGAAAACGATTGAATCTATACAGCAGGTAATCCCGTTCCTGATGTTTAAACGGGCGCTCAGAGAGCAACCAGCAGGCGGTGGCCTGAATCAACCCCGCCATATTGACTGCGTGGCTCAGGGTCAGCGGCGTATCCATGACTCTGACTTCTACCGTCCCAAAGTGAGGGCTGGGGCGAATATCCCAGTGCAAATCTTTGATGCTGTCGACCATACTGGTGTAGCTCAGACGGCGAAACAGACCCTCAAATTCCTGCCAGTTGCTGACCCACGGCATGGGACCGTTATCCGGAAAGGCAGAGAAGATATTCAGCCGCGAGGAGGCAAAGCGGGTGTCTGAACCCTGCATATAGGGCGATGCGGCAGAAAGCGCAATAAAATGCGGCACAAAGCGGGACAAGCCGTGCAGGAGGTTGATGGCGTCATCACCGCTGGCGCAACCGACATGCACATGCTGACCAAATACGGTCGCTTGTTGGATCAGATAACCAAAGCTTTCCAGGTTACGTTGATAGCGTTTATCGTCGCAGACTTGCTGGCGCTGCCACGTCTGAAACGGATGGGTGCCGCCGCCGCAAATGGCGAGATGGTGGTTTGCTGCAACGTTTAGGATAATCTGCTGCATCGCCGAAAACTGTGCGGCAGCCTGGTCGATGTTATGGCAGATGCCGGTTGCCATCTCCAGCATGCTTTCAGTGATATCGTGCTTCACTTCTCCGGCCTGAAGATGGGGGATGACGTCATCAATAAGGTGTGAGGAATCCTGGCTCAAATCATAACCCGGCGGGTTAACCACCTGCATTTCCAGCTCAATGCCCAGCGTAAACGGTGTGGAGGTATGAAAGTCGGGTAGCGGCATAGCGGACTCGTGTGTGGGTGTTTATTCCTCATTATAGAAGACGGTATTTATTCACCAGACTGATGATTTCCTGGGCGGTGTCTTTTCTTGCCGCAAGCAAACTGATATAAAAATTTAACGACCAATCTGCTGGGGTGAACTGTGCCGGAAATTAATCTGTATGGACAAACGGTGGGCGACGCGCTGCCGGACTGGACGGGGGCGTCACGGCTTTCCCGTGTTGCGCTTGACGGGCGTTATTGTCGACTGGAACCCCTCGAACCTGAACGCCATGCCGCTGACCTTTTCGATGCTTATGCGCAGGCCGCCGATGAGCGTGACTGGACCTGGCTTGCCAGCGAACGCCCGGAAAGCGTGCAGGCGACAACCCGCTGGCTCGATGGCAAAGCCCGTGACGAGACGCTGGTTCCTTTTGCCGTGATTGATGCCCGCTCGGTACGTGCAGTAGGGCTGGTTTGCTATATGGCGATTGAGCAGGAGCATGGGTCGGTCGAGATTGGGCATGTGACCTGGTCACCGCGAATGAAGCAGACGGTGCTGGGTACAGAAGCAATCTGGCTACTGTTGGGCCATGCGTTTGCGCAAGGATACCGTCGCATCGAATGGAAATGCGATTCGCTGAATACGGCATCGCGCCAGGCGGCGGAGCGATTAGGTTTTGTCTATGAAGGCCGGTTTCGGCAAAAAATTGTGCGCAAAGGGCGTAATCGTGACAGCGACTGGCTGTCGATGATTGACGGCGAATGGCCGCAATGCGATCGCGCGCTGCAATGCTGGCTGGCACCGGAGAATTTTGATGAGCACGGCCAGCAGAGAAAAACGCTGGTGGCGTGTCGCGGCGCATAAGTGCGTCTCCGCTCTGCGCCCAGAGCGGAGTCTGTGTTAGCGCTGCGGCGCTGTTCGTACTGGCGTATCACCTGCCACATAATAATCGGCGGTACTTTTGGCCAGCGGTGTACGACCGCGAATGGCGTCGGCAATTTTCTCGCCGATCATGATGGTGGTGGCGTTCAGATTGCCGGTAATGATTTGCGGCATAATCGAGGCATCCACCACGCGCAGATTCTCTACGCCATGGACTCTTCCTTCGCTATCCACCACCGCCATCTCGTCATACCCCATTTTACAGGTCCCGCAGGGATGGAACGCCGTCTCGGCGTGATCG
This sequence comes from Citrobacter sp. GW821-FHT07H02, assembly GCF_059418505.1. Lineage (NCBI taxonomy): Bacteria > Pseudomonadati > Pseudomonadota > Gammaproteobacteria > Enterobacterales > Enterobacteriaceae > Citrobacter > Citrobacter sp. GW821-FHT07H02. The sequence continues at coordinate 235,045 of NZ_JBWKPZ010000001.1, forward strand.
CGCACAAAGGCGTCCAGTTGTTCATCGGTCTGGCAGTCAATCCCCGGGCTGATTTCCCGGCCACGGTATTGATCCAGCGCGGGCTGGTTGATGATTTCCCGCGTGATGCGAATCGCGTCGCGAAACTCCTGCCAGTCCTGCTCCGCCGACATGTAATTGAACAGAATGGCCGGGTGTTCACGCGGGTCACGTGATGCCAGATGCACATGGCCCCGACTGGGGGAGCGCATTGAGCCTACGTGGCACTGAAAACCGTGTTCTTTGACGGCGTTCGAGCCGTTGTAATTAATGGCGACCGGCAGGAAGTGGTACTGAAGGTTCGGCCAGGCAAATCCGTCACGGCTGCGGATAAACCCTCCCGCTTCAAAATGGTTGCTGGCACCCGTGCCAGTGCCGCCGAATAACCATTCTGCGCCAATCTTCGGCTGGTTCCACCACTGCAGGGCCGGGTAAAGCGACACCGGTTCTTTGCATTCATATTGCAGGTACATCTCCAGATGATCCTGCAAATTTTCGCCGACGCCAGGCAGAGGGTGTACCAGCGGAATCGCAAAGGCGGCGAGCAGCGCCGGATCGCCCACGCCGGAGCGTTGCAGGATCTGTGGCGAGGCAATCGCCCCGGCACAAAGCAGCACTTCTTTGCGTGCGGTTGCTTTGTTCGCAAGGGTGCTGTCGCCTTCCAGCCACTCCACGCCTACCGCTTTTTTACCGTCAAAGAGGATACGGTCGGTCAGGGCATGGGTGATGATGGTCAGATTCGGGCGCTGCCGGGCCTGATCAAGATAGCCCCGGGCGGTGCTGGCGCGACGACCTTGCGGCGTGACGGTTCTGTCCATCGGACCAAATCCTTCCTGCTGGTAGCCGTTGAGATCGTCGGTGCGTGGATATCCTGCCTGGACGCCCGCTTCTACCATCGCATGGAACAGGGGATTGTTATTGTGCTTTGGGGTGGTGACGCTCACCGGGCCTTCGCCGCCGTGATAGTCGTTAGCGCCGGTATCACGGCACTCCGCTTTACGGTAGTAGGGCAGGCAATCGAGGTAGCTCCAGTGTTCGAGACCCGGTTCCTGCGCCCAGTTGTCAAGATCAAGGGCATTGCCGCGGATATAACACATGCCGTTAATCAGTGACGATCCGCCCAGCCCTTTTCCTCGCCCGCACTCCATGCGGCGATAGTTCATGTACGGTTCCGGTTCGGTTTCATAGGCCCAGTTATAGCGCCTGCCCTGTAAGGGGAAGGCGAGGGCGGCGGGCATTTGAGTGCGAAAGTCGGCGCGATAGTCCGGACCGCCTGCTTCCAGCAGCAGTACGGTGGTATCGTTGTCTTCTGTTAAGCGTGTCGCCAGCACGTTGCCGGCGGAGCCGGCGCCAATAATGATGTAGTCAAAATGCAAATAAACCTCCTGGTTAGAATTGGGATTGAAACTGACCCATCTCAACCTGGATGGATTTCACCTGGGTGTAACTTTGCAGCGTCATCACGCCATTTTCGCGACCAATGCCCGAGTGTTTGTAACCGCCAACCGGCATTTCGGCGGGGGATTCACCCCAGGTATTGATCCAGCAGATCCCCGCTTCCAGTTGGTGAATCACGCGGTGCGCGCGGTTGAGATCGTGGGTCACCACGCCTGCCGCCAGTCCGTAGTCCGTATCGTTAGCGCGGCGCACGACCTCGTCTTCGTCTTCGTAAGTCAGGATTGACATCACCGGGCCGAAAATTTCTTCACGCACAATGGTCATTTCGTCATGACAGTCGGTGAAGACCGTCGGGGCAACCCACGCGCCGTTGTCAAAGCCGTTGCCTTTCAGCGCCTCGCCGCCGCAGAGCAGCGTTGCACCTTCCGCCTTACCGCTGTCGATATAGCGCAGAACGTTTTCGCGGTGCGAAAAACTGACCAGCGGGCCAAAGTTGGTGGACGGGTCAAACAGATCGCCTGCGCGAATGCGCGCTACGCGGGCGAGGATGGTTTGTTCAAAGGCGCTTTTCATCCGTGTCGGAACAAACACGCGGGTGCCATTGGTGCAAACCTGGCCGGTGCTATAGAAATTCGCCATCATGGCGATGTCTGCGGCAAGATTGAGGTTGGCGTCCTCAAAAATAATCAGCGGTGATTTCCCGCCCAGCTCCATCGTCACCTCTTTGAGCGAGGATGCCGCTGAGTTCGCCATCACTTTTTTGCCGCTGGCGACACCGCCGGTGAAGGAAACCTTCGTGATGCCCGGATGTTCCGTCAGCCATTGCCCGGTTTCGGCGCCAGTCCCCGGCAGCACGTTAAAGACGCCGTCCGGCAGACCCGCTTCAGTATAGATTTCTGCCAGCTTTAAGGCGGTGAGCGGGGTGACTTCACTGGGTTTGAAGATCATCGCGTTACCAGCGGCAAGTGCCGGAGCGGATTTCCACAGGGCGATTTGGATCGGATAGTTCCACGCGCCAATGCCCGCGACGACGCCCAGCGGTTCGCGGCGCGTGTAAACAAAAGAGGTTTCACGCAGCGGGATTTGCGTGCCTTCCAGCGCCGGGATCAGCCCGGCGTAATACTCAAGCACATCGGCGCCGGTCACGATATCGACGCTGGCGGTTTCGCTGAACGGCTTCCCGGTGTCGAGCGTCTCCAGTGTTGCCAGCTCGTCGTTACGCTCGCGCAGAATATCCACCGCCCGGCGCAAAATCCGCGAGCGTTCCATGGCGGTCATCGCCGCCCAGATTTTCTGCCCGCGTTGGGCACTCTTCACGGCGCGATCGACATCCTCGCGGCCCGCTTCCTGTACGGTGGCCAGGATTTCACCGTTGGCGGGATTGGTAGTCTCGAAGGTGCGACCGCTGGTGGCGGCAGTGTATCTACCGTCAATGTAAAGCTGTTGTTCTGCCATTCGGGACATACACTCTCCTCGGTTAGTCAGTGGTTTTCGGCAAATGTTGACTGATGAAATGGGTGGTCAGCGCCTGAGCGCGACTCAGATTGAACGGCTCGTTGCTGAGTGCGGCACGTAGCCACAGTCCGTCAATCAGGGCCGCCAGCCCGTAGCCCGCCTGTTGCGCCTGTTGATGCGAAAGCTCACGCCTGAACTCGTAAACAATGTTGGAGAGCAGACGTTTACCGGCGATCTGCTGCAGCCGGAACAGCATCGGTTGATGCATACTGCTCGCCCAGAAGGCCAGCCAGGCTTTCATTGCCGCCTGACTTATCTGACTGTCATCGAAATTCCCCGCCACAATGGCGCGTAATCGCAACTCGGCGCGGGCGTCTTTCAGCGCATGCAGACGATGTAAAACAGCGTGGCGAAGCTGGCTGGTGATGTCGCGCATCGTCGCCTCCAGCAGCCCATTTTTATCCTTGAAGTAGTGGCTAATGATGCCGGTCGAAACACCGGCGCGGCGGGCTATTTGCGCGATGGTGGCATCGTGCATGCCAACCTCATTAATGGCGTCCAGCGTGGCGTCGATCAACTGCCTGCGGCGAAGGGTTTGCATCCCCACTTTGGGCATTTTTCACTGCTCCAATCATCAGTTGTGTTTATGTATTTAACCGTTTTTTGATTGGACGTTCAATATAAAATGTGTATTAATTGTTATATCGATTGGCTGATTTCGTTAAGGAGATATTCAGGGGTGTTTAATTTTTTCATTTAAAAACAAATAATTATTCTTATTTCATTTCTGTGTATAAGGTTATTTTTGGTAAGCGTACAATAACCTTACAGAGTCTCCAGGAGTTTGCTGCTCAACAGAGTAGTCAGCGTTACTTAATCTGAGGTAATCGATGACGAACCTTGTTACCGACGGAGAAAAGGACAAAATCAATCCCGTTGTTTTTTACACGTCAGCCGGACTGATTTTGTTGTTTTCCCTGACCACCATTTTCTTTAGTGATTTTTCCGCCATCTGGATTGGCCGTACCCTCAACTGGGTTTCCAAAACGTTCGGTTGGTATTACCTGCTCGCCGCCACGCTCTATATTGTTTTTGTTATCTTTATTGCCTGCTCGCGCTTCGGTTCGGTCAAGCTGGGCCCGGAACAATCGAAACCTGAATTCAGCCTGCTAAGCTGGGCAGCGATGCTGTTCGCGGCGGGGATTGGTATTGACCTGATGTTCTTCTCGGTGGCTGAGCCTGTTTCTCAATATATGCAGCCGCCGGAAGGGGCGGGGCAGACCATTGAAGCGGCGCGCCAGTCGATGGTGTGGACGCTTTTTCACTATGGGCTGACCGGCTGGTCGATGTACGCGCTGATGGGGATGGCGCTCGGTTATTTTAGCTACCGCTATAATCTGCCGCTGACGATCCGCTCGGCGCTGTATCCGATTTTCGGTAAGCGCATCAACGGACCTATCGGTCATAGCGTCGATATTGCGGCGGTTATCGGCACGATTTTCGGTATCGCCACCACGCTGGGAATTGGCGTGGTACAGCTCAACTACGGGCTGAGCGTGCTGTTTGATATTCCGGATTCGATGGCGGCGAAAGCGGCGCTGATTGTGCTCTCGGTGGTGATCGCCACAATCTCGGTGACCTCGGGGGTAGATAAAGGGATCCGCGTGCTGTCGGAACTCAACGTGCTGCTGGCGCTGGGGCTGATCCTCTTTGTGCTGTTTATGGGCGAAACCTCGTTTCTGCTCAACGCGCTGGTGTTGAACGTGGGCGACTACGTGAACCGCTTTATGGGCATGACGCTCAACAGCTTTGCCTTTGACCGTCCGGTCGAGTGGATGAATAGCTGGACGCTGTTTTTCTGGGCGTGGTGGGTGGCGTGGTCGCCGTTTGTCGGCCTGTTTTTGGCGCGCATTTCCCGTGGACGTACGATTCGCCAGTTTGTTTTCGGCACCCTGATTATTCCGTTCACCTTCACCCTGCTGTGGCTGTCGGTGTTTGGTAACAGCGCGCTGTACGAGATCATCCACGGTGATGCCGGTTTTGCCGAAGAGGCGATGACCCATCCTGAGCGCGGTTTCTACAGTCTGTTGGCGCAGTATCCGGCGTTTACCTTTAGCGCGTCTGTCGCCACAATCACCGGGCTGCTGTTCTATGTGACCTCAGCGGATTCCGGTGCGCTGGTGTTGGGGAATTTCACCTCGAAACTGAAAGATATCAACAGCGATGCGCCCGCCTGGCTGCGCGTGTTCTGGTCGGTGGCGATTGGTCTGTTGACGCTGGGTATGCTGATGACCAATGGGATTTCCGCGTTACAGAACACGACGGTGATCATGGGACTGCCCTTCAGCTTTGTGATCTTCTTTATTATGGCCGGACTGTATAAATCGCTGAAGGTTGAAGATTACCGACGGGAAAGCGCCAACCGGAACACTGCTCCGCGCCCGATGGGCGTTCAGGACCGGTTGAGCTGGAAAAAACGGTTGTCGCGGCTGATGAACTATCCGGGAACCCGTTATACCCGCGAGATGATGGAGACGGTCTGTTTTCCGGCCATGGAAGAGGTGGCGCATGAGCTGAAACTGCGCGGCGCGAACGTTGTGCTTTCAAGCCTGCCGCCGGAAGAGGGGGAAGCACTCGGTCATCTGGATTTGCGGGTGAATCTGGGCGATGAACGTAACTTCGTTTATCAAATCTGGCCGCAAAAGTATGCGATCCCCGGTTTTACTTATCGGGCGCGTAGTGGGAAATCGACCTACTACCGGCTGGAAACCTTTCTGCTTGAGGGCAGTCAGGGGAACGATCTGATGGACTACAGCAAAGAGCAGGTGATCACCGATATTCTCGATCAGTACGAGCGGCATCTGAACTTTATCCATCTGGATCGTGAAGCGCCGGGGAACGGGGTCCTGTTTCCTGGAATGTAGGATGCGCCAGGCATAACGTGATGACACATTCATCATAAGTTTGCCACTCGACGTTAACGACATGATCGACGACGTTGGGTGAAAAGAGTGCGGTTAAACGCAAGCTAATACGGCTTGCGTTTATCGCACTGATTTTCGCGCTGTCGAATCCCGGCCACGCATTGACCCTTCCACAAAACGCTTTATACAGACTCTCTTTGGCGGAAAAGGCCAGCGTTAAGGCGAGAGTATAAGGAAGGGCGCTGGAGAGTAAAATCTCCCGCTCCTCATTATCAACGATGCTGCCTGTCAGTTCTTCTGCCATCTGCGGTGTAAAAATCGCCTCGATATCCACACCCACTGGCTGCCTCGACACAACGGCCAGTGCGGTCGTTGCACAATGACTGATACTGCCCGATAAACCCGCAGGCCATAACGGCTGGCGCTGTTCGCCGATAGCGGGAACGGCTTTACTGCCGTAATCGCGCAACGCGTGGACGGCGGCGATGCGCCCGGCTAAATGCTCGGCTTTGCGTTTTCGTCCGGCTGCGTGTAACTGTGCGTGATGCGGGAGCCAGAAGAGATCGTGCTCATGGAAGCTGTCAGGGTTGAACGCAATACAGTGCAGCGTGTGCCCGGCAAAAGAGAGGGTTGAGTGATGAGTTAGCATGGTTTTTCAGGAAATCCCCCTCCCCATGAGGAGAGGGGGAATCAGCATCAGAAGTGGGTATTTACGCTCATATACCACGTACGACCCGGTTCGTTATAGGTGTACGCGCCAGCGCCTGCCATAAAATCACCGGTTTTAGTATCGCTGACGGTCTGCGCATTACCTTCACGCCACAGACGTTTGTCAAAGACGTTATCCACGCCGCCGGTCAGACTGACGTTTTTCGTCACGTCCCAGGTCGCGCTCAGACCGACAATGCTGTACGGACTGACGGATTGTTTATCCGTACCCGTTACCGGTTTGCCCTGGTAATCGTATTTCTTCGGCTCTTGTTTGCCGTACCAGGTGAGCGTTGATTGCAGAGAAACGTCCTGACGCACCTGCCAGCTGAGGGTTGAGTTCAGGGTGTACTCCGGAATAATCGACAGGCGTTCGCCGGTTTCTTTATTCTTACTCTGCAACATATAAGTGATGTTGTTGGTCCAGTTTACGGTTTCGCTAACTGGCACGTTCAACGTCCCTTCCAGCCCTTCTACCACCGCTTTTGGTACGTTTTCCCACTGATAGATATCGGTGTAGGTCGTTTTCCCTTTGTTGGAGATGGACGTTCTGCTGAGCGGCGTCGTACCGGCTTCTATCTTGTTACGATAATCGTTACGGAACCAGGTCACGCCCGCCAGCCAACCGTCACGCTTGAATTCCAGACCAATCTCTTTGTTGATGCTGGTTTCGGCTTTCAGGTCATCGTTACCCATCATGTAGCAACCAATACCGCTGGCCGCTCCTGTGGCATAACAACCCTGGCCTTTACTGTACAGAATATAGTTCGGGTTAGTCTGGTACAGGCTTGGCGCTTTGTAGGCGCGCGCGATCCCCATCTTCAGGGTGAAGTCATCGCCCAGACCTTGCGACAGGTTCAGGGACGGGCTCCAGTTGTCGCCCACAATACTGTGATGATCGAAACGCAGGCCCGGCGTTAGCATGGTGCTGTCGGTCAGCTCCATGTTGTTTTCAGCAAACAGCGAGAAAATTTCCGCTTTGGAGTACGGGCTACGGTCGGTACTGGACGATCCCGGAATATCGCCGCCCATAAAGGTTTGCGAGTTGGAGAGCATATCTTTCATGCGCTGTTGGGTCCATTCGGTACCCACCGTCAGGTTCTGATTCACGAAGAGATCGAACGGAACGCTTACTTCGCTGTGCAGCATGACGTCATTCAGATCGGCATCGACATATTTCTGCGATGCTTTTGGATCGAAGATGCCTTCGGTGCCCCCCGCTAAGCCTTCTGGCGTGCGGGAGTTGCGGGTATGTTCATACTGCACCCAGTTGCTGGTGGTGACACCGTTATCCCAGCCGCCATTCCAGGTTATGGCGTAGTTCTGGCGATACATACGGTTGGTTTCTTCCCCGTAGCTATCTTTCACGAGCTGGTTGGTGTTGGTGTTCTGCGTATCACCGGCGTAGAGGTTACCCTGGCGGTTGTAACCGGCTTCGAATTCCAGAGACTGGAGCGGGGCGAAATCCCAGCGCACAACGCCATTGATATCTTTATTGATCACCCCTTCACGGCCCGCAGGCAACGTGTCGGCGTAGCTGCCAGTACGTTCCGATTGATGGCCCTGGTTGATGTCACGCGCATCGGCCTGCGTTTTGTCGAGATTACCGAACAGACGGAAACTGAAATCTCCGCCCAGCGGGCCGTTCAGGCTAAAGTTGGTACGTTTGGTTGAACCTTCTTCTTTATGTTCCGGCGCGTTGAAATAGGTGTTCCACGAACCGTGCCACTCGCTGCTGCCCTTTTTGGTGATGATGTTCACCACGCCACCGGCGGCGCCATTACCGTAACGGGCTGCGGCAGGACCGCGCAGCACTTCGATACGCTCAATCATCTCCGGCGGCACCCAGGAGGTATCACCGCGGGTATCGCGTTCACCGCGCCAGCCAAGGCGCACAGAGTTACGGCTGGTGACCGGTTTGCCGTCAATCAGGATCAGGGTATTTTCCGGGCCCATCCCGCGAATATCAATTTGACGATTGTTCCCGCGCTGACCACTGGTGGAGTTGCCCGTCAGGTTGACGCCAGGCATGGTGCGGATGATTTCCGACACATCGCGGGCGGGAGGATTTTTGCGGATTTCATCAGCGGTGATGGTGGAAACACCCGGTGCCTGTAAGTTCTGTTGGGCGGCGGTCACCACGATAGTGTCTTCATTGGCGACGGCAGGGGTGTCTGCTGTCTCTTCTGCCAGTGCGGGCAGCGCTACCCCATAAATCCCTAAATTGACCAGTAAGGCCAGGGAATGAATCTTCTTGTTCATTGTATGTCCTGCTTTTTTTAGCCACGTGTGCCAACGTCGCCCGGTAAAGGGGAGTTAGCCTGATGTCGCCCGCCTCTGCGAAGACCCTCCATTCCAGAAAAGCACGCAGTGCCAGAGCGTTTATAAGTGGTGAAATACTGTTCGCGCTTCCCACAGCGCGACAATACGCTATTGCAAATGCAAATAGTTATCAATAATATTATCAATATATTTCAGCGATGAATGAAAAATTGCACAATAAACATGGGGTTATGTTGGTGGCAGCGTTTTCGGTGGGAAGTGATAGCTGGTGGCAGTCAAAAAATGGACCTGAATGGGTACGTACGGAAAACGGTGATTGCCGGGTCACTTTCTGGTGGCGCGACCCGCAGGGAACAGAAAATCACTCCCCGATACGCCGTGTATGGGTCTACATCACGGGTGTCACCGATCATCATCAAAATTCCATTCCGCAGTCAATGCAGCGCCTTGCCGGGACGGATGTCTGGCAGTGGAGCACGGAACTTAGCGCCCGCTGGCGGGGCAGTTACTGTTTTATCCCGTCTGCGCGTGACGATATTTTTACCTCATTGGTAGCCGGTGAAGCGCCTGACCGCACAGCGCTTCGTGAAGGATGGCGACAACTTTTACCGCAGGCGATTGCCGATCCTCTCAACCCGGTCAGTTGGACAGGAGGAAGAGGGCATGCCGTTTCGGCGCTGGAAATGCCCGATGCCCCGGTACAGCCAGGATGGGATCGCCCTGAAAAACCGGATACCCCCCCGCGTTGTTTGCAATGGCGCAGCGAACGTCTGGGCAACACCCGACGCGTGTGGGTGTTTACCACCGGGAAAAATTCCGGGGAGAAACGTCCACTAGCGATTCTGCTGGACGGGCAGTTTTGGGCGCAGAGCATGCCGGTCTGGCCCGCTCTCACCTCGCTCACGTCCCGAAAGCAGCTTCCGGCTGCGGTTTATCTGCTGATCGATGCCATCGACACCCCTCACCGTAGCCGGGAATTGCCGTGCAACGCCGACTTCTGGCTGGCGGTTCAGCAGGAGTTATTGCCGCAAGTGCAAGCCGTCGCGCCCTTTAGCGATAGCCCTGAGCAGACGATCGTAGCCGGACAAAGTTTTGGCGGACTTTCGTCGCTGTACGCAGGACTGCACTGGCCTGAGCGATTTGGCTGTGTGCTGAGTCAATCGGGATCTTACTGGTGGCCGCATCGCGGTGCTCACCAGGAAGGGATCGTTACTGAGCAATTGAAGACGGGCGCTGTTTCGGCACAGGGATTGCGCATTGTGCTGGAGGCGGGCATCAGAGAACCAATCATTTTTGAGGCGAATCAGGCGCTTTACCGCCAGTTGCATAACGTGCAGCCATCGGTGTGCTGGCGTCAGGTTGACGGCGGACATGATGCGCTTTGCTGGCGCGGCGGATTAATGCAGGGGTTGATGACGTTATGGCAACCGCTGACTGACCCCCGCGAGCATCAGAACAATCAGGCCTGATCCGGGCGGGTTTCCACGACAGGAGTTGAGTATGGAATTCAGTAATCCCTTCGATAATCCGCAGGGACAGTTTTACATTCTGCAAAATGCGCAGCGCCAGTTTAGTCTCTGGCCTCTGCAGTGTTCACTGCCCGCGGGCTGGCAGGTGGTGTGCGAGCCGCAATCACAAGAAGACTGCCAACAATGGCTGGCGACCCACTGGACGACATTGACGCCCGCCCATTATGCCGATGTGCAGGAGGCACAATGACCCAACGTTTACCTTTAGTCGCCGCGCAGCCGGGGATCTGGATGGCGGAAAAGCTCTCTTCTCTGCCTTCCGCCTGGAGTGTGGCGCATTACGTGGAATTATGCGGCGAGCTGGACGCGCCTTTACTGGCGAAAGCGGCCGTGGCGGGAATGAAACAGGCTGACACGCTGCGTTTGCGGTTCACGGAAGATAACGGAGACGTCTGGCAATGGGTTGATCCACAGTTACCGATTGCCGAGCCGGAGATCATCGACCTGCGCGGTGAATCTGCGCCCGTCGCCGCCGCGCTGGCGGTGATGCACGCCGATCTCGGGCAAAATCTGCGGGCCGATGGCGGAAAACCGCTTGCCCTGCACTTATTGATTCAGGTGGATGACACTCGCTGGTACTGGTATCAACGCTATCATCATTTGCTGGTGGATGGCTTTAGTTTCCCGGCCATTACGCGACAGATCGCCGCCATTTACCGCGCATGGCAACGGGGAGAACCAACACCGGACTCCCCGTTTACCCCCTTTGCCGAGGTCGTGGACGAGTATCAGCGCTACCGTGACAGTGAAGCGTATCAGCGTGATGGGGCATTTTGGTCACAACAGCGCACTCAGTTACCGCCTCCCGCATCGCTCTCTTCCGCCCCCTTGTCTGGCGGTACCGCCAGCGCTGATGTTTTGCGCATGAAATTGAACGCGCCGGAAGGCATGTTCCGCCAACTGGCAACCCGTATGCCCCATGTGCAGCGCGCAGATCTCGCGTTGGCGCTGGTATCACTATGGCTTGGGCGGTTATGTGGACGCCCTGATTACACCGCCGGCTTTATCTTTATGCGGCGGATGGGATCGGCCGCGTTGACCGCGACGGGGCCGGTGCTGAATGTTCTGCCGCTGGGAGTGAACATCAGGGCGGCAGAAAGTCTTGCGGAACTGGCGACGCGTCTTGCCGGACAACTGAAAAAAATGCGCCGCCATCAGCGTTATGACGCCGAACAGATTGTCCGCGACAGCGGACGTGCGGCGGGCGGCGAACCGTTATTCGGCCCGGTTCTGAACGTGAAAGTGTTTGACTATCAACTGGAAATTCCTGGCATTCAGGCTATTACCCACACGCTAGCGACGGGACCGGTTAACGATCTGGAACTGGCGCTCTTCCCTGATGAAGAGGACGGCCTGAGTATTGAAATCCTCGCCAATAAACAGCGTTACGAGGAAGCAACCTTAGTTCAGCATGCTTCGCGTCTGATGGCGCTGATTAACCAGTTTGCGGCAAATCCTTCGCTGCGCTGTGGCGATGCCGATATGCTGTTGCCTACCGAGTATGAACAGCTCGCGAAGGTGAATGCGACGGCGGTGAATATCCCGTCGACCACGCTCAGCGCGCTGGTGGCGGAACAGGCATGTAAAACGCCGGATGCCCCTGCGCTGGCGGATGCGCGCTATCAGTTCAGCTATCGTGAAATGCGTGAGCAGGTGGTGGCGCTCGCCAATTTACTGCGTGAACGTGGGGTGAGACCGGGGGACAGTGTCGCGGTGGCGTTGCCGCGCTCGGTGTTCCTGACGTTAGCGTTGCATGGCATTGTCGAAGCCGGTGCCGCCTGGCTACCGCTGGATACGGGATATCCGGACGACCGACTGCGAATGATGCTGGAAGACGCGCGGCCGAAACTGTTGATTACCACCGATGAGCAATGGGGCCGGTTTAGCGGGATTCCAGGCCTGGAAAGTCTGTGCTACAGCGAGCCGCTGGCGGCTGGCGACACCGCGCCATTAGCACTTTCTCAGCCACACCATACTGCATATATCATTTTCACCTCGGGGTCGACGGGAAGACCGAAAGGGGTGATGGTGGGGCAAACGGCGATCGTGAACCGTTTGCTGTGGATGCAGGATCATTATTCGCTGACGACAGACGATGTGGTGGCGCAAAAAACGCCGTGTAGTTTCGATGTTTCGGTGTGGGAGTTTTTCTGGCCGTTTATTGCCGGTGCCAGGCTGGTGATGGCGGAGCCGGAGGCGCATCGCGATCCGCTGGCGATGCAGCATTTCTTTGCACGCTACGGCGTGACCACCACGCATTTTGTACCGTCAATGCTGGCGGCGTTTGTCGCTTCGCTGACATCTGAAACCGCCCGCAAACGTTGTGCTTCGTTACAGCAAGTTTTTTGCAGTGGAGAGGCTCTGCCCAGCGACCTGTGTCGCGAGTGGCAACAGCTGACCGGCGCGCCGCTGCATAATTTGTATGGGCCAACGGAAGCGGCAGTGGATGTCAGTTGGTATCCAGCCTGTGGCGATGAACTTGCTGCGGTGACCGGAAGTAGCGTGCCGATCGGTTATCCGGTCTGGAATACCGGTCTGCGGATCCTCGATGCCATGATGCGCCCGGTGCCTCCGGGAACGGCGGGGGATTTGTATTTGACCGGCATCCAACTGGCGCAAGGCTATCTGGGAAGGGCGGATTTAACGGCAAGTCGTTTTATCGCCGATCCGTTTGCGCCGGGTGAACGGATGTACCGCACTGGTGATGTGGCGCGCTGGCTCACCTCTGGCGCTGTAGAGTATCTGGGGCGCAGTGACGATCAGCTTAAGATCCGGGGTCAGCGTATTGAACTGGGGGAAATCGACCGCGTGATGCAAATGCTGCCGGATGTCGAGCATGCCGTCGCTCATGCCTGTGTGTTTAATCAGGCGGTGGCAACGGGCGGCGATGCCCGACAACTGGTGGGATATCTGGTATCACGTTCCGGTTTGCCTCTGGACGTAACCGCGTTGCAGGAACAGCTCCGTGAAAAACTCCCGCAGCATATGGTTCCGGTGGTGCTGCTTCAACTGGCGGAACTGCCGCTGAGCGCCAACGGAAAACTGGATCGCAAAGCATTGCCGATGCCGCAGGTGACACAACGTACGCAGGGGCGTGCGCCGCTGCCCGGTACGGAAACGACAATCGCTAACACCTTTGCTCAAATGCTGGGATGCGAGGTCAACGATGTGGAAGCTGATTTCTTCGCGCTGGGGGGGCACTCATTGTTGGCGATGAAACTGGCCGCGCAGTTGAGTCAGACATTCTCGCGCCAGGTCACACCGGGTCAGATTATGGTGGCCTCCACCGTCGCACAACTGAGTGCGCTGCTGGATACTGTTGAAGACGAGCACTCCCGGCGACTGGGATTCGAAACGCTATTACCGCTGCGCGAAAGCGATGGGCCGACGCTGTTTTGTTTCCATCCGGCTTCCGGTTTTGCCTGGCAGTTTAGCGTCCTGGCGCGCTACCTCGCGCCACAGTGGTCAATCATGGGGATTCAGTCGCCACGACCCTATGGTCCAATGCAGACGGCGGCGAACCTTGATGAGGTCTGTGAGCACCATCTGGCGACGCTGCTGAAACAGCAGCCACATGGTCCGTACTATTTACTGGGGTATTCTCTGGGAGGGACGCTGGCGCAAGGAATCGCTGCGCGCTTACGCGCCAGAGGGGAAAACGTCGCGTTCCTCGGTCTGCTGGATACCTGGCCGCCGGAAACGCAAAACTGGCAGGAGAAGGAGGCTAACGGATTAGATCCGGAAGTGTTGGCCGAGATCGACCGCGAGCGTGAAGCGTTTCTGTCCGCTCAGCATGGGCATGCCAGCGAGGCGTTGTTTTCGGCCATAGAAGGAAATTATGCGGATGCGGTACGCTTGCTCACCACGGCGCGTAGCGTACCGTTTGATGGCCGGGCCACACTCTTTGTGGCCCAACGAACGTTACCGGAAGGCGTTAGCCCTGAGCGGAGTTGGGCTCCGTGGATAGCCGGGTTGGATATCTACCGTCAGGACTGCGCGCATGTCGATATTATTTCGCCGTCCGCGTTCGAGAATATTGGCCCAATAATTCGTGAGCTGCTTAGCATATAACGGGCGTTTTCTGGACGCTTTCAGATAATATCATTATACAAACCCATAATAAGAGCTAATTATTATGGGTTTTTGTTTGCATTGATTGCTATTTAACATAAATGAAACATAACCAGAGGGTAAGCACAATTCCTAATAATGTGTTTGATGAGGACTATTATACAAAGATCGTTTCGGATAATTCTGAGTAGCTGTTAGAATCGTGTCAAAGAAGGATTCTTTCATCAAGTTTTGTACTCAGGTTATACGGTATGTCATCACTTAATGTTAAACACGAAAAAGACTCGGAATTTACTGCCTGGCAACCCGCATCGGCAACCCGTAATAGTAATGAGATTGATTTATTAAACCTCATTGATGTTTTATGGCGTGCGAAAAGTCGAATTGTTGCTGTCGTTTTTGCTTTTGCATGTATCGGGTTACTGATCTCATTTCTCCTACCGCAAAAGTGGACCAGCGAGGCGATTGTCACACCGCCTGAACCTATTCAGTGGCAGGGGCTTGAGAAAACCCTGACGAAACTGCGGGTGCTGGATTTGGATGTGAGCGTCGATCGTGGCGGCGTATTCAACCTTTTTATCAAGAAGTTTCAATCCCCTTCATTACTCGAAGACTACCTCCGCTCATCACCTTACGTTATGGATCAGCTGAAAGATGCCAATATCGATGAGATGGATTTGCACCGGGCAATCGTGGCGCTGAGTGAAAAAATGAAAGCGGTCGACAGTAATGCAGGTAAGAAAAATGAAACGTCGTTATATACGTCGTGGACTTTGAGTTTTACCGCTCCGACGCAAGAAGAGGCACAAAAGGTTCTTGCAGGATATATCCAGTTTATTTCCGATCTCGTTGTGAAAGAGTCTATTGAGAATATTCGCAACAAGCTGGAAATAAAAACCAGTTTTGAAAAAGAGCGACTGGCGATGGATCGGGTCAGACTCAAAAACCAGCTCGAAGCCAATATTCAGCGACTCAATTACTCACTGGAGATCGCTAATGCGGCCGGGATCAAGAAGCCTGTTTACAGTAACGGTCAGGCAGTAAAAGATGACCCTGATTTCTCTATTTCACTGGGTGCTGACGGTATTGCACGTAAACTACAAATCGAAAAATCCGTGACGGATGTCGACGAAATTAACGCAGAATTACGTAATCGCCAGTACAACGTTGAGCAACTGAGCGCGATGAATGTCAGGGATGTCAAATTTGTTCCCTTTAAATACCAACTGGCGCCTTCTCTGCCTGTGAAGAAAGATGGTCCACGCAAATCTATCATCGTTATTCTGGCGGCGTTATTGGGTGGCATGGTGGCATGTGGTGGGGTATTACTGCGCCATGCATTGATATCCCGCAAGATGGGGGAATCCCTCTTAATGGAAGAGCAACCGACCTGATGGTCTGTCGGAGGGGGAACCCTCCGGCTATCACGACAGGGCGTCCGGAGACGAGTTTTTGGAACGCCCAAGCGGTACGACTAAAGGCGTTCCAGCGATCGGGTCTTCAATGATCATGCAACGCAGTCCATAGATTTCTTCAATCAGTTTCGACGTCACAATCTCCTTCGGCGCGCCCTGTGCCACGATTTTGCCTTCACGTAACGCAATCAGATGCGTGGCATACCGACAGGCCTGATTCAAATCATGCAGGACAGCGGCGAGGGTATAGCCTTTCTCACGATTCAGTTCACTCAGCAACTCTAGCAGATCAATCTGGTGGCTGATATCCAACCATGTTGTGGGTTCATCCAGTAGCATGATGGACGTCTCTTGCGCCAGCACCATGGCTATCCAGGCACGCTGGCGCTGTCCGCCGGAAAGTGTATCCACACTTTGTGTCGCCAGATTTGTGATCCCCGTAGCGCGCATGGCGCGCATGACCGCCTCTTCATCTTCTTTGCGCCAGCGGGTAAACAAGGGTTGATGCGGATAGCGACCACGCGCGACCAATTCCTGTACGGTGATATCGCCGGGCGTAGTGGCATTTTGCGCCAGCAGACCGATACGACGGGCCACTTCTTTACTGGCGTAGTGCTGAATATGCTCGCCATCCAACCAGACGTGTCCTTTGGCGGGGGGCATCAGGCGACTCAACGTACGCAGCAGCGTCGATTTTCCGCACCCATTCGGTCCGATAATGGCGGTGAAATGGCCGTCGGGAATAGCGACATTCAGATTTTCTGCCACGGTAAATTTGCCGTACCCCAGCGTTAACTGGTCGCCACGCAAACGGGCTACTGATTCGGTCATTTTTTGCGGGACTCCTGAATTAACAAGACGATAAGATAAATGCCGCCAAGACTGACGGTAACAACGCCCACCGGGAGCTGATAAGGCATAAACAGTTGTTGGGCAACCTGATCGGCGAGCAGCAGTAATAACGCGCCGCACAGGGCTGACTGGGTTAATCCCCAGCGAGCGGTGCCGCTGAGGCGACGCGCAATATGTGGCGCGACAAGCGCGATAAAGGAGATAGGACCGGCGAGTGCCGTCGCGGCGGCGGTCAGGACCACCGCCACCAGCATCATCAGCAAGCGGGACCGCTCCACGCTAACACCGAGCGCGCAGGCGCTGTCATCCCCCATCTCCAGCAGACGCATACGCCGTACCAGAAGCGCCGCACAAACCAGCATGACGACGATCAACGGGGCTGAGGGCCAGGTTTTCGCCCATGTCAGCCCGTTGAGCGAACCCGCATTCCATAAACCGGCGGTCAGCGCCGTCTCTAAAGAGGCTTCCAGGAGCAGCCAGGTATTAAATGCCACCAGCATCGCGCGTACGCCGATGCCGATAATAATCAGCCTGAAGGTCTCAATACCGTTACGCCAGGCAAGCGCCCAGACCACCAGCGACGTGAGTATCCCCCCCAACATCGCGCTCAGTGCAATCGCCGTCAGATGTTGACCAAATAGCACCATGGCAATCAGCACGCCGCTCCATGCGCCAGTGTTGAACCCCATCACATCCGGGCTTCCCAGCGGGTTACGCATTAACGACTGGAAAATTGCGCCGCTGACGCCAAGGGCTGCGCCGATAAGCAGCGCCATCAGCACGCGCGGTAAACGCCATTCGGTGACGACCAGCGTGATGCTACGCGGAGCGTCTCCCAACAATGCAGCGATAATTTGCGAGGTATCCAGCGTGACGGCGCCGCTGCGCAGACTCCATAAACTGACGCATGCCGCGCCGAACAGCAGCCACAGACAGCAGAGGATCAGACGGCGGGAAACGTGTTTCATACGGCGCCTCCGCGTTGTCTGCGTCGGACAAGGAAAATGAGTACCGGCGCGCCAATAAACGCGCTGACGACGGAAACGCGTAATTCGCCAGGGACAATCACACGACCAATGATATCGGCAAACAGCAGCAGGGCGGGGGTAGCCAGAAGTGTGACGGGCAAAGACCAGCGGTGATCGGCTCCCACCAGCCAGCGTGCCATGTGCGGCATCATCAGACCAATGAACGCGATTGGACCGACAATTGCCGTTGCGCTCCCGCATAACACGGTAATCACCAGCAGGCCAATAATCTGAGTACGCGCCACCTTGTTGCCGAGCGCCGTGGCGGTATCGCTGCCCAGACTCAGGCTATTGAGCGTCCGGCTCAGGCATAACGCAACGACGCCTGCTATCAGTACCGGTGCCAGTACCACCTTCAGCGTTTGCAAACTGCGGATATCCAACGAGCCCGCTTGCCAGAAGCGGAGTTGGTCGTACACATCCGGGTTAAGTAGGGCAATTCCACTGGATAGCCCTTCCAGCACCGCGCTGAGCGCGACACCGGCCAGCGTCAGGCGTACAGGGCTTAGCTGACCGCCCCCCTGGCTGCCGGTAAACGCTACAATCAGCGACGCCGCAAGGGCACCGGCAAATGCCATCAAGAGTTGTTCTTCTGCGGAGGAGTAGCCGAAAAGTGCGGCGCCCAGAACAATGGCAAAGCTGGCGCCGGCATTAACGCCAAGAATGCCCGGATCGGCTAGCGGGTTGCGGGAGAACGTTTGCATTAAGGCACCGGCAAGACCCAGCGCGCCACCGGCCAGTAATCCGGCCAGCGTACGCGGCAGTCGCGCATCCAGCACGATAACGCAGTCAGGGCTTTGACAGCTACCGGTCAGTGCGTCCAGAACGACAGAGGCTGGCAGTGGTTTTGCGCCTATAGCCAGACTTAATGCGGTGGCGAGAACAAGTAATAACAACAATCCGGGGACGGCGATTGCGCGCGTCACGGAAATAGAGCATGACATATCAACTTCCCTGATAATGATAGTAATTATCGTTATCGATCTTATTTGGTTATGTTAGCATGTGCAGCCTCTGAATGGATATTTAAAAAAGCTCGTATTAAGGCGTTGTAATGAATCGACAATCCTGGCTGTTGAATCTCAGCCTGTTGAAGACGCACCCGGCATTCCGTGCGGTTTTCCTTGCCCGTTTTATCTCCATCGTTTCGCTGGGTTTGCTCGGCGTGGCGGTTCCGGTACAGATCCAGATGATGACCCACTCAACGTGGCAGGTCGGTTTGTCGGTGACGTTGACCGGTAGCGCAATGTTTGTGGGTCTGATGGTGGGCGGTGTATTGGCCGATCGCTATGAGCGTAAAAAAGTGATCCTGCTGGCGCGCGGTACCTGTGGTATTGGCTTCATTGGCCTGTGCCTGAACGCGCTGCTGCCGGAACCTTCGCTACTGGCAATTTATCTGCTTGGCTTATGGGATGGTTTCTTTGCTTCTCTGGGGGTCACCGCGCTGTTGGCGGCAACGCCAGCGCTGGTTGGTCGTGAAAATCTGATGCAGGCGGGGGCCATAACGATGCTGACGGTTCGCCTGGGGTCGGTGATCTCACCCATGCTGGGCGGACTGCTGTTAGCCACGGGCGGCGTGGCCTGGAACTATGGTCTGGCTGCCGCTGGCACCTTTATAACATTGCTGCCGTTATTGCGACTTCCGCTGTTGCCTCCACCGCCTCAGCCGCGTGAGCATCCGCTTAAATCGCTGCTGGCGGCGTTTCGCTTTTTGTTTGCCAGCCCGCTTATCGGTGGTATTGCGCTGCTCGGTGGTTTACTGACCATGGCGAGCGCGGTGCGGGTGCTCTATCCGGCGCTGGCGCTGAACTGGCACATGTCTGCGGCGCAAATTGGGTTTCTCTATGCCGCCATTCCCCTCGGCGCAGCGGTAGGCGCGCTGACCAGCGGACAACTGGCTCACAGCGTACGCCCCGGTCTGATTATGCTGGCCTCCACGGTAGGTTCCTTCCTGGCGATTGGCTTGTTTGGCCTGATGCCTGTCTGGGCGCTGGGCGTTATTTGCCTCGCGCTGTTTGGCTGGCTCAGCGCCATCAGTTCGTTACTGCAATACACGATGCTACAAACGCAAACGCCGGAATCGATGCTCGGCAGGATTAACGGCCTGTGGACGGCGCAGAACGTCACTGGGGATGCTATCGGCGCGGCGCTGTTAGGCGGTCTCGGCGCGATGATGACACCGGTCGCCTCGGCAAGCGTAAGTGGATTTGGACTGGTGATTGTGGGGTTATTACTGCTGCTGTTGCTGAGTGAGTTGCGGCGTTTTCGCCAGACGCCTGCAAGTGCCTGATGGCGCTTTGCTTATCAGGCCTACGGGATATGTAGGCCGGATAAGGCATTAGTCGCCATCCGGCAAAATAAATTAAAACAGGGCGGCAAGACGGTTCAACAGTAGCGTCGCACTGTAGTAGTCCAGACGGAACGTTTCGGTGCCCAGTGCGTAAACGCGTTTACTTTGTACCGCAGGCAGGTGTGCCAGCAACGGGTTGGCATAAATGGCATCGGCGTCGTTGCTGTTGCCAGCAAACAGGAACAGCGCCTCGCCGTTCAGACCCGCCGCCAGATTCTCACCGCCGAGCTGGACGATGTCGTGGCGTTTACCCTGACTGGTGCTGGTGTGCATGTTGATTGGCAACGCGGCCAGTGTAAAGCCGAGTTGCTCCATCATCTTGCCCTGCGCAGACTCAGGCGTCCATAAATTGGCGGTGTGTGCGGCGGCGGTGTACACCAGCGCGCTGACCGGCTGTGGCGGTAGTTTAATCTGTTGTTTTACCACCGCCATCTGCCGATCAAATTCAGCAATGCGTTGCGCCGCTTGTTTTTCCTGGCCTGTGATCTCGCCGAGTTGCGTCAGCAACGACTGCCAGCTTTTATCGTCATAGTTGATGATAAGCGTCGGTGCGATGGAAGAGAGCTGATCGTAAAGCGCCAGTGCAGAGTCGCCGCCGGTGGCGCTGATCAGGATGAGATCGGGCATCTGTGCGGCCACCGCTTCAGCACTGGGTTCGCCAATGTACAGACGGTTCAGCTTGCGCGCTTTCGCCACCTCGCTCCATTGGCGCAAGAACCCCTGATCGTCACCGACGCGGTTGTTGGGCGTGGTGGCCCCGCTGGCAATAACCGGCGCGTCTATGGCCAGCAGCGAACCGGTCAGTGTGACGCTGGTCGAGACAATACGCTCAGGTTTGTGCTCCAGCGTGTGTGTTCCACGGCTGTCGGTGATTTGACGTGGCCAGTCAGCGGCGTGGGCTGAGGAGAATCCGAAAACGAAGAGCCCAATCAGCAGGCCAGGCAAAAAAGGTAATCTCACAAATCAGTTCCTGTTATCAGTGAAGTTAATGCTTCTCATTTTCATTGTTGGCGAGAAGGGATGCAAGTCAAAGTCGCACAATGTGTTAGCGCAAGAGTTGACATGCCGTCTGTTTGCTTTTAGGTTAGCGACCGAAAATATAAATGATAATCATTATTAAAACCTTTATCATTTTTGGAGGATGATATGGATACGTCACTGGCCGAGGATGTACAGCAGAAAATGGCAACGCTTGCCCCCGATCATTTTTTCTTTATGTCGCCGTATCGCAGTTTTACGACGTCCGGATGCTTCGCCCGCTTTGATGAACCTGCTGTGGATGGGGATTCCCCTGATAGCCCGTTTCAACAAAAATTACATGCGCTGTTTGCCAGGGCCAAATCGCAGGGGATTAAAAACCCGGTCATGGTCGGCGCGATTCCCTTTGATACACGCCAGCCTTCGTCGCTGTTTATACCGGAGTCCTGTCAGACGTTTTCCCGCCCGGCAAAGCAACAGTCATCGCGCTATTTCACTGAGTATCCGTCGTTGAACGTCGTTGCGCGTAAAGCCATTCCTGAGCAGGATGATTTTGAGGAGATGGTGGCGAAAGCGGCGGCGCTGACGGCGACGCCGGAAGTTGACAAAGTGGTGTTGTCGCGTCTGATTGATATCACCACCGACGACAATATCGATAGCGGAGCCTTGCTGGAACGCCTCGTAGCGCAGAACCCTGTTAGTTACAACTACCATGTCCCGCTGGAAGACGGCGGGGTGTTGCTCGGTGCCAGCCCGGAATTACTGCTGCGTAAAGAGGGCGATCATTTCAGTTCTCTGCCGTTGGCTGGGTCGGCTCGCCGCCAGCCTGATGATGTGCTGGACAGAGAGGCGGGTAATCGTCTGCTGGCGTCTGAAAAAGACCGTCATGAACACGACCTGGTCACTCAGGCGATGAAAATGGTGCTGCGCGATCGTAGCCGTGAATTGCAGCTTCCGTCCTCCCCGCAACTGATCACCACCCCCACGCTGTGGCACCTTGGTACACCGTTTGAAGGCAAAGCGAACGCCCAGGAGAATGCCCTGACGCTGGCGTGTCTGCTGCACCCGACTCCGGCGTTGAGCGGTTTCCCGCATCAGGTCGCGAAAAAGTGGATCGCGGAACTTGAACCGTTTGACCGTGAATTGTTTGGCGGCATCGTCGGCTGGTGCGACGCCGAAGGCAACGGCGAATGGGTTGTGACGATCCGCTGTGCGACGTTACGCCAGAATCAGGTGCGTTTCTTTGCCGGTGCGGGAATTGTGCCTGCTTCCTCCCCAATTGCGGAGTGGCGTGAAACGGGTACGAAACTATCCACCATGTTGAATGTGTTCGGACTGCATTAAGGAGCGATGATGAACATTCCTTTCACCCGGTGGCCAGACGAATTTGCCCGTCGTTACCGTGAAAAAGGGTACTGGCAGGATTTGCCCTTAACGGACATTCTGACCCGCCATGCGCTGAGCGATAAAACGGCGGTGATTGAGGGCGAGCGTCACCTGAGCTATCGCCAACTCAATCAAGCCTCGGAGAATCTGGCCTGCAGTCTGCGTCGTCAGGGGATTAATGCGGGTGATACTGCGCTGGTACAACTGGGCAATGTGGCGGAGTTATACATCACCTTTTTCGCCCTGTTGAAGATTGGCGTGGCCCCGGTTCTGGCGCTGTTCAGCCATCAGAGAACCGAACTGAATGCCTACGCAAAGCAAATTGAACCGACGCTGCTGATCGCCGATCGCCAGCACGCGTTGTTCGCCGGGGATGATTTCCTGAATACGTTTATTGCTGAACACGCGTCTGTTCGCGTCGTGCAATTGCTTAATGACGAGGGCGAACACTACCTGTGCGCGGCAATGAATCAACCCGCTGCAGATTTTACTGCGACGCCGTCGCCTGCCGATGAAGTGGCATACTTTCAGCTTTCCGGCGGCACAACTGGCACGCCGAAACTGATCCCGCGTACCCATAACGACTATTACTACAGCGTGCGCCGTAGTAACGAAATCTGCCATTTCAGCGAAGAGACACGCTATTTGTGCGCCATTCCGGCAGCACATAACTATGCCATGAGTTCTCCGGGAGCGCTGGGCGTGTTCCTGGCGGGGGGAACTGTGGTGCTGGCCGCCGATCCGAGCGCCACGTTGTGCTTCCCGCTGATTGAAAAACATCAGATCAATTCAACGGCGCTGGTGCCTCCGGCAGTCAGCCTGTGGCTTCAGGCCATTGGCGAATGGGGGAGCAACGCGCAGCTGGCATCGCTGAAGCTGCTGCAAGTGGGGGGCGCGCGGCTTTCCGCCACGCTGGCTGCACGCATTCCGGCCGAAATTGGTTGCCAGTTGCAACAGGTGTTTGGGATGGCCGAAGGGCTGGTGAACTACACCCGTCTGGACGACAGCCTGGAGCGCATTATTCATACCCAGGGTCGCCCGATGTGTCCGGATGATGAAGTCTGGGTGGCGGATGCCGAGGGCAATCCTCTGCCGCAAGGGGAAACCGGTCGCCTGATGACGCGTGGGCCGTACACCTTTCGCGGGTATTTCAAAAGTCCTGAGCATAACGCCAATGCATTCGATGCCGACGGTTTTTACTGCTCCGGCGATCTGATCTCAATCGACGAAGCCGGGTACATCACGGTTCAGGGGCGAGAAAAAGATCAGATCAACCGCGGTGGGGAGAAGATCGCCGCCGAAGAGATCGAAAACCTGTTATTGCGTCATCCCTCGGTGATCCACGCGGCGTTGGTCAGCATGGAAGATGAGCTGATGGGGGAGAAAAGCTGCGCGTATCTGGTGGTGAAATCGCCGCTGCGCGCGGTACAGGTACGACGTTTCCTGCGTGAACAGGGCGTTGCGGAATTCAAATTACCAGACCGTGTGGAATGCGTTGAGGCTCTGCCTCTGACCCCGGTAGGTAAAGTCGATAAAAAACAATTACGTCAGTGGCTGGCGTCACGGGCACCTGCCTGAAGGAGAAAATAAAAATGGCTATTCCTAAACTGCAGGCTTACGCGCTGCCCACCGCACTTGATATTCCCTCCAGCAAAGTGAACTGGGACGTTGAACCGGAGCGCGCTGCGCTGCTTATCCATGATATGCAGGACTATTTCGTCAGCTTTTGGGGCGATAATTGTCCGATGATGGAGCAGGTGATCGCCAATATCGCCGCGCTGCGTCAGTACTGTAAAGAGAACCATATTCCGGTCTATTACACCGCTCAGCCTAAAGAGCAAAGTGATGAAGACAGGGCGTTGCTGAACGATATGTGGGGGCCGGGGCTGACGCGCTCTCCTGAGCAACAAAAAATTGTCGGGCCGCTGGCGCCGGATGAGGCTGATAACGTGCTGGTGAAATGGCGTTACAGCGCATTCCACCGTTCTCCACTGGAGCAAATGCTGAAAGAAACCGGCCGCAATCAGCTGATCATTACTGGGGTGTATGCGCACATTGGTTGTATGACTACCGCAACGGATGCTTTCATGCGTGATATTAAGCCGTTTATGGTGGCGGATGCGCTGGCCGACTTTAGTCGTGACGAACATCTGATGTCGCTGAATTATGTGGCGGGACGTACTGGCCGGGTGGTCATGACGCAAGACCTGTTGCCCACACCGGTTCCTGCCAGCAAACAGGCGCTGCGGGCGGCTATTCTGCCGTTGCTGGATGAGTCCGACGAGCCGATGGACGATGAAAACCTGATCGACTACGGTCTGGATTCGGTGCGCATGATGGCGCTGGCGGCACGCTGGCGTAAGGTGCACAGCGACATCGATTTTGTCATGTTAGCGAAGAACCCGACGATTGACGCCTGGTGGGCGCTGCTTTCCCGCGAGGTGAAATGATGGCTGGTTTTGATTTTCAGGGCAAAACCGTCTGGGTGACCGGTGCCGGAAAAGGCATTGGCTATGCGACGGCGCGGGCGTTTGTCGACGCTGGCGCGCACGTCACAGGGTTCGATCGTGAATTTACGTGCGACGACTATCCGTTTGCGACCCAGGTACTGGATATTGCACAGCGTGAGCAGGTAGCGCAAGTGTGTCAGCGCCTGCTGCAAAAAACCGAACGTCTGGACGTGCTGGTAAACGCTGCGGGAATTTTGCGTATGGGCGCCACGGATGAACTCAGCGCTGATGAATGGCAGCAGACTTTTGCCGTCAACGTGGGCGGCGCGTTTAATCTCTTCCAGCAGACGATGGCGCAGTTTCGTCGCCAGCAGGGGGGAGCCATCGTCACCGTGGCTTCCGATGCCGCACATACGCCGCGGATTGGCATGAGCGCTTATGGCGCATCGAAAGCGGCGCTGAAAAGTCTGGCACTGACCGTCGGGCTGGAACTGGCCGCCAGCGGCGTGCGATGCAATCTCGTTTCACCGGGCTCAACGGACACCGACATGCAGCGCACGTTGTGGGTCAGTGATGACGCCGAACAGCAGCGAATTCACGGTTTTGGCGAGCAGTTTAAACTCGGCATTCCGTTGGGGAAAATCGCGCGTCCACAGGAAATCGCCAATACCATTTTGTTTCTGGCTTCCGATCTGGCGAGCCACATTACGCTGCAGGATATTGTGGTTGATGGCGGCTCAACGCTGGGGGCATAACGATGATCTGGAAACGCCATTTAACGCTTGAAGAACTGAATGCCACCAGCCAGAACACGATGGTGGCGCATCTTGGCATTGTCTATACCCGACTCGGTGACGACGTGCTGGAAGCGGAAATGCCGGTGGATGCCCGGACGCATCAGCCGTTTGGTTTGCTGCACGGCGGGGCGTCAGCGGCGCTGGCGGAGACGCTGGGTTCAATGGCGGGTTATCTGATGACCCGCGACGGGCAGTGCGTTGTCGGTACTGAACTGAACGCCACTCATCACCGGGCGGTATCACAGGGAAAAGTGCGCGGTGTGTGCCAGCCGCTGCATCTCGGACGGCAAAATCAGAGTTGGGAAATTGCTGTTTTTGATGAACAAGGACGGCGTTGTTGCACCTGCCGTTTAGGGACTGCGGTTCTGGGGTAACGTCGGCAAAATAAAATGATATTGCAGGGTTAGCAGGTGAATGGAGTGATCTAGTTAACAATGCGATGTAAATGATCAGTGATATATCTGGTTTATGAAGTTGTCATGTTGTTAAAACCAGCAGAGGTGTTATAGAAACAAAATGTAACATCTCTCTGGAACACGCAAACGGACAACAACCATGAATAAATCAGGGAAATACCTCGTCTGGACAGTGCTCTCTGTAATGGGAGCATTTGCGCTGGGATATATTGCGTTAAACCGTGGTGAACAGATCAACGCGCTGTGGATTGTGGTGGCGTCGGTCTGTGTCTATCTCATTGCCTACCGTTTTTATGGTCTGTATATCGCCAAAAATGTGCTGGCGGTTGACCCGACGCGTATGACGCCTGCTGTGCGTCATAACGACGGTCTGGATTACGTCCCTACCGACAAAAAAGTGCTGTTCGGTCACCATTTTGCCGCCATTGCTGGCGCGGGCCCGCTGGTGGGACCGGTGCTGGCAGCGCAGATGGGCTACCTGCCCGGCATGATCTGGCTGCTGGCTGGTGTGGTATTAGCCGGTGCGGTGCAGGACTTTATGGTGCTGTTTGTGTCGACTCGCCGCGACGGTCGCTCGTTGGGTGAGTTGGTCAAAGAGGAAATGGGTCCCACAGCAGGCGTCATTGCGCTGGTGGCCTGTTTTATGATCATGGTGATTATTCTGGCGGTGCTGGCGATGATTGTCGTCAAAGCCCTGACCCACAGCCCGTGGGGAACCTATACCGTGGCGTTTACCATTCCGCTGGCGATCTTCATGGGGGTTTACCTGCGTTATCTGCGCCCCGGACGGATTGGCGCAGTGTCGGTCATCGGTTTGGTTTTCCTGGTCTTTGCCATCATTTCTGGTGGTTGGGTGGCCCAAAGTCCCACCTGGGCGCCGTACTTTGATTTCACTGGCGTACAGCTGACCTGGATGCTGGTGGGGTACGGTTTTGTGGCGGCAGTCCTGCCCGTATGGCTGCTGCTGGCACCGCGTGACTACCTCTCCACCTTCCTGAAGATTGGCACCATTGTGGGTCTGGCGGTCGGCATTCTGATTATGCGACCCACGCTGACTATGCCTGCGCTGACCAAATTTGTTGACGGTACAGGGCCGGTGTGGACGGGCAATCTGTTCCCGTTCCTGTTTATCACGATTGCCTGTGGGGCGGTGTCCGGATTCCACGCGCTGATCGCTTCCGGCACCACGCCGAAGATGTTGGCGAACGAAGGCCAGGCCTGTTTTATTGGCTACGGCGGCATGCTGATGGAATCCTTCGTTGCCATTATGGCGCTGGTTTCCGCCTGTATTATCGATCCGGGCGTCTACTTTGCCATGAACAGCCCAATGGCTGTGCTGGCGCCAGCCGGTACCACCGATGTGGTGGCTTCTGCGGCGCAGGTGGTGAGCAGTTGGGGCTTTGCGATTACGCCGGACACGCTGCATCAAATCGCCAATGAAGTGGGTGAACAATCCATTATCTCGCGTGCGGGCGGCGCACCGACGCTGGCGGTGGGGATGGCTTACATTCTGCACGGTGCGCTCGGCGGTATGATGGACGTCGCGTTCTGGTATCACTTTGCGATTCTGTTTGAAGCGCTGTTTATTCTGACGGCGGTGGACGCAGGAACCCGCGCAGCGCGCTTTATGCTGCAGGATCTGCTGGGCGTGGTTTCTCCGGGGCTGAAACGCACCGATTCACTGCCTGCCAACCTGCTGGCGACCGCGCTCTGCGTGATGGCCTGGGGTTACTTCCTGCATCAGGGCGTGGTTGACCCTCTGGGCGGAATTAACACCCTGTGGCCGCTGTTTGGTATTGCCAACCAGATGCTTGCGGGTATGGCGTTGATGCTTTGCGCTGTGGTCCTGTTCAAGATGAAACGTCAGCGTTACGCATGGGTTGCGTTAGTACCCACGTCCTGGCTGTTGATTTGTACGCTCACCGCTGGCTGGCAAAAAGCGTTTAGCCCGGACAACAAAGTGGGCTTCCTGGCTATCGCCAATAAATTCCAGGCGATGATTGACAGCGGCAAGATCCCGGCGCAGTACACCGAATCGCAGTTGTCACAGCTGGTGTTTAACAACCGTCTGGATGCCGGTCTGACCGTCTTCTTCATGGTGGTGGTGGTGGTACTGGCGCTGTTCTCCATAAAGACCGCGTTGGCGGCCCTGAAGGTCGACAAACCGACGGCAAAAGAGACGCCGTATGAGTCGATGCCGGAAAATGTAGAAGAGATCGTGGCGCAGGCGAAAAGCGCGCACTAATCTTCAACTATTAAGCCCTCTCCGACCGGAGAGGGCGTTTGCATAACAGGTAACCGCTATGTTTGATACGCTTTCAAAAGCCGGGAAATACCTGGGCCAGGCGGCAAGATTGATGATTGGCGTGCCGGACTACGACAACTATGTTGAGCACATGCGCGTCACGCATCCGGACCAAACGCCGATGACCTATGAAGAATTTTTCCGTGAGCGGCAGGACGCGCGCTATGGGGGAAAAGGCGGCGCGCGTTGTTGCTAACGGATGCTCTTCATTCTTTCTTACGCGGTGAGGCTGCTTTCAGCGGCTGAACGCAGATTCACCTTGCCGTTATTTCACTGTCCAGGCTTTCGAAAATTGGCGACCTGCAAACAACTCCTGCAGGCCGTTGATTTGTTTCAGACGCAACACTTCATCATCATCCATCCCTAACTCTTTGCCGATTTTTTTCTCGTCCCAGCCCAGTTGCGACAGTTCACGAACGATCTCCGACATGGCATGGATCTGGTGGCGGCCCCGTGCGCGGTTATGGCGAATCGTGGACGTAATACGTTCATGGCGCGTGCGCTCCAGGCATGTGACGGGTAGATAACCTTTCAGACGCGCTCTTAGCGCCGCTTTTCCTTTTCCTAATTCGTGCCGATGGAAACCATCTATTATCTCGTACTCCTCTGAACTGGATTGCGCCACGACGATCGGTTGTGTGAAGCCGTCTGCTTCAATCGATTTGAGCAGCAGCCTTTTCTCTGGCGGTGCCACATTATTGGGGTTGTAATCGTTTGGCGTAATGTGTTCATTTTTAATCCACAACACGCAGTCGACAGGTTCATGACGAAAAGGACTGACGCTGTGGATGGCCATTCTGAATTCATTAATGGCGCGGATCCGTTCCTCTTCCGGCAGTGCCGAGAGAAAGTGGGTTAATTCCTGAGTTAATCGTTGTTGCATAGTATTCCCCATTCCTGACGTTTCGCTTTCATGCGTTCGTTATAACGCTGGTAACTTTTCGGTTTTGTTGGGCTGAAAGAGAGTGCCCGGCACCAGTAATCATTATTCAGCAACACTTTGCAGATACGTCGCCATGACGGGATATCTTTTGTGCCAATATCGCTATCCTGCGTTTGGGGAATATCGTCCAGACCTTTCTTTTTATACCACTGTAAATAGACGGCGATTTTATTGCAGTAATGTTCGGCGGTTTGTTCCGGCATGCTATTCAGCAACAGTAAGGCGTACTCTTTCCAGCTTAGATGATCGGGTTTTAAGAGTTTTCGATGACCATAAAAATGGTTGTCGTGACCCGCATAGATACCGCCGCTTTTCACACCGCTCACGCGCGCACACATCGCCGCCCAGCGTTCGGGTTCGAGGACATGGTACAGCCACAGTCCCTGGCGCTGCTCCGGGCCAAAGGGTTCGCAAATCCGCATGTAGCGGGTGGGTACGCCAGCCTGATACATCAGGTTATACAATGGATTACAGCGTTTGTTTGTCCTCGCAAACCAGGTCCAGATGTCTGCGGTTTTCCAGTCATACATTGGGTAAATGTACCAGGTGTGTCCACCCGGCGCGGAAGTTGTCCAGGGTTTGTCATCCGCAAAACGCTGCTTCTGTAAGGAGGCAATGGCGCCAAATCGGTTGTAAGACTCGTCGGCCCGGATACCGATCAGCATTGCGGCGGGCCGGTTGTTAGAAAACCAGTCAGCAAAAAAACGAACAAACTGCTCAAAGGTCATATTTGGCTGATAAAAAGGAAAATAGCCGGGGTCGGTAATCGCATCTGGTGGCGGTTGGCGCACCCAGTCTGTATTCGGGGCCCAGCATTGCCATTCGGGTTGGTATTGGGATAATGCGTTTTGTGTCGTCAACGGCAAGGCAACCCAATAAAATTCGTCGATGACATCGGAATATTCATTTCGTAGCGCCTGAACATACTCAATGGTGCAAGAGAATTGCGCTTCCCAGTCAATGAATAATACGCAGATCTTTTTCTGTAATTGACGGGCAAGGGTCGCGGTCAGGTGCAGCATGAGACCAGAATCTTTACCGCCAGAAAATGAAACACAGACCCGTGGGTGCGTTTCAAGCGTCCATACAATGCGCTCTTGCGCGGCCTCCAGGACATTTTTGTCAAGCGGGTATTTATAGATGGACATTTTGGCGGTGGCTCTCAATATTAAATTGATTTTACTCGAAATGTTTTATTATAAGATATGCCAATTATTTAAACATGCAACAGTTTAAAGCATTGTATTTATGAATGTTTTTCGGCGATCAATAATAAATATGGATTAACTTAGTTGAACTGAGGGAGGTGATGTTTTCTGATTGATACAGTGAGTTAATTCGAAATATATATTTTGCAAATCATTCATTAATTAACGACGCATTATAACATTGAATAAAAATAATGATGTATGGACGCCCCGGAACATCACAATCTGTAGGTAGTCAATGACGATGCTTTCTTGAGTGCTGACTCCTGCATTATGCGATAAGCGAAGTGGGTGATTTAACCGGGTGACTGGAATGAGAACAATCACCCTTAATATTACGTTAACGGCTATTCATCATCGCATCCAGCTGTGCTTTTTCTGGCAATCCTACAACCTGCTGCAACGTGTTTTCTTTATTCAAATAGTAGATGGCGGGTGTGACGTTAGCACCCAGATCGTCCATGATTTTTTGATTGACGTTCAGAATACGCATCGCCTCAGGAGGAACGGATGTCGGGATTTCCAACTTGAGTTTGCCGTTCGAGGCTTCATAGTCATGCCAGGTTTTTGCCGGGTCTTTCGTGGTCAAAATCGCCGCCGCAGTTGCCGGGCTTTCCGGTTTGATCACGCCAACCAGCAGGGTTCGCAATTGTACTTTGCCGGATTCGACCCAGGGACGGGCCTGTTGCCAGAATTGCTTGCAGTAAGGGCAGAAAGGATCGGCGAACACATAAAGTACGACGGGCGCATCCTTTTTACCGTCTAACAACCAGGATGATTTTTCCATGCGCTGCCACAGTTCTCGCCCGGCTGGTGCATAGATCTCTTTTTCTATCAATGCATTGCTGAGGTTCTCACCTTTTTCATTATACATGTACCCGGAGATCGCCTGTTTGCCGTCCGGGGTGAGATAAATGGTGACGCCCATGTCCTGATATTTTCCCAGGTAACCTTTCATCCCGCCCGGCGCATCGAAGGATTTCAGGATTGTAATACCTTGTTTTTCGATGGCTTTGACCGGCGCTGGCAGATCTTCCGCCTGAGCGATGAGAGGGAGGAGAGTCAGCAATAGCGTTCGTTTTAGCATTATTTTTCCTTAAAAATCAGTGCGAAAGAAAGGGCGTAGATCAAACCTATCACAGCCATAGAGAAGACCTTAAGCCGGATGATTGCCCTTTCTTCAGTGGGGTGTTGTAATCCCCTTCGCTGTTACAGCCTTTGTTAAGGTAATGTAGAGCGCAACACATAGCCAGTTTCACTGGCACTGAAGTTACCTACGGGTAGTTCAGGTAATGGGGCCGCCTGAAAAGGGGGCCTTTTTACTTTTTGTCGCCGCTGGCGGCTTAGGGTTCACAAAGTTGTCATGCGTCAGTTGTTAGATAACGCTTATTGATTTGATAATGGAAACGCATTAGCCGAATCGGAAAAATTTCGTTAACTTACAACTCAACGAAAACACGGAGGAAGTACAGATGTCCTTGATTAACACTAAAATTAAACCTTTCAAAAACCAGGCGTTCAAAAACGGTGAATTCATCGAAGTTACCGAAAAAGATACCGAAGGCCGCTGGAGCGTTTTCTTCTTCTACCCGGCTGACTTCACTTTCGTATGCCCGACTGAACTGGGCGACGTTGCTGACCACTACGATGAACTGCAGAAACTGGGCGTAGACGTTTACTCTGTCTCTACCGACACCCACTTCACTCACAAAGCATGGCACAGCAGCTCTGAAACCATCGCGAAAATCAAATATGCGATGATCGGCGACCCGACTGGCGCCCTGACCCGTAACTTCGACAACATGCGTGAAGACGAAGGTCTGGCTGACCGTGCAACCTTCGTTGTTGACCCGCAGGGTATCATCCAGGCAATCGAAGTTACCGCTGAAGGCATTGGCCGTGATGCGTCTGACCTGCTGCGTAAAATCAAAGCGGCTCAGTATGTGGCTTCTCACCCAGGCGAAGTTTGCCCGGCGAAATGGAAAGAAGGCGAAGCGACCTTAGCACCTTCTTTAGATCTGGTGGGTAAGATCTAAGCCTTTAAGGCGCTTCGAAGCCGGATGGCGCTACGCTTATCCGGCCTACACATCGGGCCTACAACATCGTAGGCCGGGTAAACGAAGTGCCACCCGGCAATCAATGGGCGCATCAGCGCCCATTTCATTCCAACACTATGATGCAAGCCGCATTCAGGCCGCCCGCAAGGCAGCTTGCATGATGATGTTTTTAAAGCAGGAGATTAACGATGCTCGACGCTAACATGAAAACCCAGCTCAAGGCTTACCTTGAGAAACTGACGAAACCTGTTGAGCTGATTGCCACGCTGGATGACAGCGCCAAATCGGCGGAAATCAAGGAACTGCTGACTGAAATTGCCGAACTGTCAGAGAAAGTCACCTTTAAAGAAGATAACAGCCTGGCCGTACGCAAGCCGTCATTCCTGATAGCCAACCCGGGTTCAACCCAGGGACCGCGTTTTGCCGGCTCCCCGTTGGGGCATGAATTTACCTCTCTGGTACTGGCACTGTTGTGGACCGGTGGTCATCCGTCGAAAGAAGCGCAGACGCTGCTTGAGCAGATTCGCGAAATCGACGGTGATTTTGAGTTTGAAACCTATTACTCGCTCTCTTGCCACAACTGCCCGGACGTGGTGCAGGCACTGAACCTGATGGCAGTGCTGAACCCACGTATTAAGCATACGGCAATCGACGGCGGGACATTCCAGAACGAAATCACTGAACGTAACGTGATGGGCGTTCCGGCGGTTTATGTTAACGGGAAAGAGTTCGGTCAGGGGCGCATGACCCTGACGGAAATCGTCGCGAAAGTGGATACCGGCGCAGAGAAACGCGCAGCAGAAGAGTTGAACACGCGTGATGCGTATGATGTGCTGATTGTCGGCTCTGGCCCGGCGGGCGCTGCGGCGGCTGTTTACTCTGCGCGTAAAGGCATTCGCACGGGGTTGATGGGTGAACGCTTTGGCGGACAGGTACTTGATACCGTGGACATCGAAAACTACATCTCGGTGCCGAAAACCGAAGGTCAAAAGCTGGCGGGGGCATTAAAAGCGCACGTCGATGATTACGATGTGGATGTGATTGATAGCCAGAGCGCCAGCAAACTGGTGCCTGCCGCGCAAGAAGGTGGCCTGCACCAGATTCAAACGGCATCCGGTGCGGTGCTGAAAGCACGCAGCATTATCATTGCGACGGGTGCCAAATGGCGCAATATGAACGTACCGGGTGAAGACCAATATCGTACCAAAGGTGTGACGTACTGCCCGCACTGTGACGGCCCGCTGTTTAAAGGCAAACGCGTGGCGGTGATTGGCGGTGGTAACTCCGGTGTGGAAGCGGCTATCGATCTGGCAGGTATTGTGGAGCACGTGACGTTGCTGGAATTTGCGCCGGAGATGAAAGCCGATCAGGTATTGCAGGATAAAGTACGCAGCCTGAAAAACGTCGATATCATCCTGAATGCGCAGACCACAGAAGTGAAAGGCGATGGCAGCAAAGTCACTGGGCTTGAGTACCGCGACCGTGTCAGCGGCGATGTTCACAACGTGGCACTGTCGGGCATTTTTGTTCAGATTGGCCTGTTACCGAACACCACCTGGCTGGAAGGCGCCGTTGAACGTAACCGCATGGGTGAAATTATCATTGATGCGAAATGTGAAACCAGCGTGAAGGGCGTATTCGCCGCCGGTGACTGCACCACCGTACCGTACAAGCAGATAATCATCGCGACAGGCGAGGGCGCCAAAGCTTCCCTGAGCTCGTTTGATTATCTGATTCGCACGAAGACCGCATAAAAAAAGACAGTAAGACTGTCACCTGCAAGCTCAAACCGCCTGTGAAATTCCGGGCGGTTTTTTTATTATCTTCAGTTACAACAAAAAGCCCTGCCGGACTCTCTCCAGGCAGGGCTTTTCAGTATCAGACTTGGGCGAATTAACGCACGACTAACACGGGCAGGTTGGCATGGCGGACAACGCTTGACGCATTAGAACCGAGAAGATGGGTGCTGATTGACGGGTTTCGCGACCCAATAACCACCACATCCGCCTTCAGTTCTTCCGCTAAGTCGTTGACCACGTCCCGCACGTTGCCAAAACGAACATGCGGCTTAATCCGTGAAGGATCAAGACTGAAATGACCGACCATCGTTTGCAGGCGGGTTTCCGCTTCGTGCTGCAGATGCTCCTCAAAACGGCGAACATCGGCGGCAAACCGATGCAAACTCAAACTGGCGGAACCTGGCAGAACATGCAGCAGATGAATGACGCCATCCTGTTGCGCCAGAAATTCAGCGTGGCGTACGGCCTTATCGCTCAGTTCCATTTCGAAAACATCAACCGGCATAATGATTGTTTTGTACATAAGCAGTCTCTCCTTGTTATCGCATGAACATATAACATCATATTAATGAATATGATTCTGTCAGTCACGGCACAGATTTAGGTTTTTAAAGGATCAAAGAGGAGACAATACTGAGAATAAGGGATTACCAGTGCTGTTCGAGAAATAGCACAGCGGCAACGAGAATCGCTGCTATCAAGATATACACTACCGTGATACCGAGAGCCTCAGCCATATGCTTTTCCACCGACAGATACCCCAATCAGGTTAGTTCGTCGTAAAAAAAGCAGGAATGATAAATTTGGTTGATATTTAACTGGAAAGAGGATGCGAATGCATCCTCTGCAAAATAACGCGTTTGGCTTTGAAAAGACAGCGTTAGCGCAGGTAATCGCCTGCCGCTTCAGGCTGGTATTCAAGCTCCAGCACTTCAAGGTGCGTGGCGGTGCCACCTGGCAGTTCCCAGTGAATGGTGTCGCCAACGCGCAGACCTAACAGGGCAGCGCCAACCGGAGCCATCACCGACAATTGGGTGCTGCTGTCCGTCATGTTCGCCGGGTAGACCAGCGTGCGAACGCGCGTCTCGCCGTCGGCAAGGTTACGGAATTTCACCCGACTGTTCATGGTCACGACGTTATGCGGCATCTCTTCTGGTGAACACATTTGGGCGCGATCCAGCTCTGCGTTTAACGCATCAGCAATCGGTAAACCGGCAAACGCAGGTTGCTCCAACAGGCGGTCGATGCGTTCGGCGTCGAGGTCGTTGATGATAATAGTTGGTCTGGACATTTATTACTCCATGTCGTCGATACTGCGAGTAGCGCAGGTAAATAATCCCAAAAGAAAACCCTCACCGTCTGGCGGCGAGGGTTTAGCTTTCCTGATGATACTGAGACTTACCCCTTCTTTGAAGTGATTTAGTTCACATTCGGGCAAATCCTTAACATTGATAGCGTTTATAGCATTGAGTGAATTTTAGCCGAAAAACGGGATCGTTCTCAAATTTGCATTATGCTTTTTAAGCGCTCGCCGCGGGCGGGTCCACATACTCAGCGTTTCCTTGAAGGAGAGCTCATGAGCCAGTACGACAAACTCACGTTAAAAGATGGCAGTTATCTGTACTTTAAAGATTGGGGCAGCGGGCAGCCCATCGTCTTTAGCCACGGCTGGCCATTGACGGCAGATGCGTTCGAAGATCAGATGCTTTTTTTGGGATCGAAAGGGTTTCGCGTGATTGCTCACGATCGTCGGGGACATGGCCGTTCGGCACAGCCCTGGGACGGTCATCATATGGATCAGTATGCCGATGATCTGGCCGAGTTGACGTCGCACCTGAATTTAAAAGATGCGGTGCATGTCGGACATTCGACAGGCGGTGGCGAGGTCGCACGCTACATTGGTCGACACGGGACACAGCGGGTTGCGAAAGCCGTACTGATCGGCGCAGTGACGCCCATCATGGTCAAAACCGATTTTAACCCCAACGGCGTACCGAAAGAGGTGTTTGATGGGATTCGGCAAGGCGTCGTCAACGATCGCGCCGCATTTTTTTATGAGCTTACCGCGGCGTTTTATGGCTACAACCGGGCTGGAGAAAAAGAGTCAAAAGCGGTGCGTGAGAGCTTTGTCGAGCAAGGGTTACAAGGGTCAATAAAAGCCCTGTACGACTGTATTAAGGCGTTTTCAGAGACTGACCTGCGGGACGATCTCAAAAGAATGACGATTCCGACGCTGGTTATTCATGGCGATGATGATCAAATCGTACCGTTTGAAACGTGCGGTAAAGCGGCGGCGGCGATGTTGCCTGACGCGCAGTTGAAAATCTATGAAGGGGGATCGCACGGTATTTGTACCACCCATAAACACCAGATTAATCAGGACCTGCTGACGTTTATCCAGTCATAATGGCTGAACAGATTGTTCTGCGCTGATCCTCTTTATTCCACAGGGAGATGAGCGAAGCGCAATTGGCGTTAAACCGGCGCGGCTTATGCACCGGTTTCAGGGGCTTAATATCCGACGCTATCCAGTATAAAACGTTTGCCGCAGTTGCCGGGATGCGGTTGCGATGCAAAAGAGGCGGTAGCCAGCGGCTTGTTGATGGCGTTTGCATGTAACGAAAACTGCATTTCCGTCAGGTAGGCGGGATTTCCGTGGCAGCTCAACTTCACCGCTTTGATGCTCTCTTTGCCCCAGCTTGCCACCACGGCGGCATCAAAGTCCGCGCGGCTGACGGCTTTACCGTAATGGCTTCTCAGAAAATCTCCCAGCGCGCTGCGCTTAACCTCGCTGTTTAGGCGTACCATTGTGTTGAAATAGACATTCGGATCAAAACCAAAACAGGCACCGTGTTTGGCGTATTCATAGCGTTCAAGGCAAGTGTGTCCTCCGGCACCGGGCATCACCGCGCTCAACTTCGCGGCGCTTTCCAGCGACAGCCCTGTTTGAGGGGCAGCGCATTTACGGCTGGCGCGGGCTTCCGGCAGGTTGGGGATCGGGCGGGTCGCACAGCCGTAGCGCATCCATCGGCGTTCATCCACGCCTCTGACGGCAATGGATTTAGGCAGGCCTGGCCACAGTCCATGCACGGTCAGAAAATCGGCTTTGTCCTGCGTTTCTTTTTGCAGACGGCATTCGTCAGGTTCCTGACGCTGGCGTTCATGCTGGCTTTGGCAAAAACCGGTTTGCCAGGAGAGCGCCAACACATAGCGGTCGAAATCACCGTACTGTTTCGCCTGAAGTTCGTCGGCTTTCACCGTGGAGACTGGAAGCAGAAATGCGGCCAGTAGAGGACTGTAACGCCATATTGGTTTCATGATTAATTCTGATATATAGAAATACTGTATATCATCTATTTAACCATAAAAAATGCCAGTCAGGTTTATCTGACTGGCATCATTTTCATACTGTGATGCGGAAGGGGATTAGCTCCACAGAGCCAGAATCGGCCAACCCACCAGCAGCAGCATCGCGATGTAGATGACGCCAAAGATCGCGCCCAGACGCCAGTAGTCTTTGGATTTCACATAGCCACAGCCGTAAATGATGACGCCAGGGCCAGTCGCATAAGGCGTCAGACAGCCCATGATACCGATCGAAAGAACCAGCAGAATACAAAGGTGTTCCATCGGCACGCCCGGGATACCTTTACCGACCGCCAGAATAACCGGCAGCATGGTCGCGGTATGTGCGGAGAGGCTGGCGAACAGGTAGTGCGCAAAATAGAACACCAGCACCAGGACAATCACCGTTGCGTTAGGCGAGAAGCCTTCCAGGTGAGAACTCATGGTAGAAGCAAACCAGTCGATGAAGCCAGAGCGGGTCAGACCATTCGCCATCACCACCAGCGTAGCGAGGTTGACCAGCGTGTTCCACGCGCTGTTATAACGGGTAATGTCTTTCCACGGCACAACATGCAGTGCCAGCATCAGAGAGACGGCCAGCAGACCAACGGCGGTGGCGTCGATCATTTCGCCGCCAAAAACCCACAGACCTAAGCTGAGCAGTACCAGGCCTATCAACGTTGTTTCTTTGCGGGTCAGACTGCCCATGGTTTTAAGCTCGTCACCAGCCCATGCAGCGACTTCCGCACTGTGGGTGACTTCCGGCTTGTAGAGCACGTATGAGAGCCACGGCGCAACGATCAGCAAAATAATGCCCACTGGCAGGAAGCTCAGGAACCATTGCAGCCAGCTAATCTGAATACCTGCAATTTTGCTGACGAATTCCAGACCCAGTACGTTCGGTGCCGCGCCGGTGACAAACATGGAAGAACTGAGACTGGTACTGATCACCATCATCCACATCAGATACCCACCGATACGACGTGCGGAAGGATCGTTAGGGAATGATTTAAACAGCGGCGGCAGGTTTTTGATTACCGGGAATACGGTCCCCCCGGTTCGCGCCGTGTTAGAGGGCGTAAACGGCGCCAGAAGGATGTCAATGATGACAATGGCATAGCCCAGCGTCAGGGTACGCTTACCCATGAATTTCACCAGGAACAGCGCGATTCGACGTCCCAGACCAGTCACTTCGTAGCCCAGAGCGAAAATAAAGGCGCCAAATACCAGCCATACGGTGGTGCTGGAGAAACCGGCCAGCCCCCATTTCAACGCCTGTTTACCGGCATCAAAACTGGGGTCCGCCAGCTCTTTGGCATCAAACAGCAGGTAGTTGCTGCCAATCACGCAAATGGTAACGGCAATAAAACTGATGGCTGTCGCCGGAATCGGCTCCAGAATCATCCCGACAATCATCGCCACAAAAACGGCGAAATAGTGCCAGGCCTGAGGGGGCATCCCATCGGGGACAGGGATAAGAAACATGACGCCCATTACTACCAATGGGGCCAACAACTTCCATATATTATCTTTAGATAAAGACATGAGTGATTCTCCGGAAAGGATCTTTTATGTAATTGTGTTAATGGTTAACTTGCGAAATTTGGGCTAAAAACCAGGTGACAATCAGTAGATCGGCGCACCCTCCTGGGCTGAGGTTGCGCTCAATGCACTGCTGGTC
Organism: Citrobacter sp. GW821-FHT07H02; assembly: GCF_059418505.1. NCBI lineage: Bacteria > Pseudomonadati > Pseudomonadota > Gammaproteobacteria > Enterobacterales > Enterobacteriaceae > Citrobacter > Citrobacter sp. GW821-FHT07H02. The sequence continues at coordinate 274,441 of NZ_JBWKPZ010000001.1, forward strand.
GAACTGCCGTAAAGAATGAAGATCGGCGGGAGTGCGTATCCCCCCGTTTTGCAGCAGACTCTTTGCCTGCTGCTGTAACCAGCGCAGCCCCTGCTCCCCACCGCGAGACGCGACGTTGGTATCCCCATTCATCGCCATCAGCAGCAGTAAGGTATCGAGTAACGCCAGTTCAGGATCTCGCCCCTGAGCCAGCAGAGCACGGTAGTGCGGCAGCGCATGATGAATCACGAGCGGATAACCTGCTTCAGCTTCACCTCGTGCACCGGTTAACCCCAATTGTTGATAGAGACGCTGACCTGCTGTGAGTTGTTGATTGTTCTGGCGCAGTTCGTGCTGTGTCATTCCTGCGCAAAATGCTGCGGCGGTGTGACAGAGCGTCTCGGGAGTGATTGGGGAGTGTCGTTGATGGAGGCGACCCACGGCGGCAAACAGCAATCCCAGTGAAAAAATGCTGCCTTTGTGCGTGTTTACCCCGGCGGTCGCGCGGAACATGTCCGCTTCGCAAGCCATCCCAATCGGACGTAGGCCTTTCAGTACGTCCTCTGGCGACATTTGCGCGCTGTAAGCGCCATATTCGATAAAGCGTGGCAGCCAGGCCTGGATTGCCAGGGCGCTACGGTGGAAATCTTCCAGCGCCATATCTTTGTGCGCACCGCAGTTGAGGCGATCCACCAGACCGGGTTTGGGCGATAAATTCACCTCGGTCATCATGGCGCGCCATCCCAGCGTTGCCCAGTCTTCGAGCAAAGAGGGGGACAGGGCGGTGGTCGTGGTCGACGTTGCGTTATTGGGCATCATGCAGCAACGCCTCCATGTGAATGAGAAGTTCGGAAAGCGCATGGGTTTTACCCCGCGCGCATTCAACGGCGCTTTGCTCACACAGCAGACAGCGGCGAGGCGGAAGCGCAAAATCGCGGCGGGACACGATGACCCCTTCTGGGGTCAGCACATCGATGTCCCACAAACGTCCCAGTGGGGACTGATGTTCAAGTTCGATCGTGGCAAGCTTGATGTCGCGGGCCGGACCTTCAAGCGCAAACAGCGCTTCCGGCCCGCTGGCTGAAACCACGATGGACTGCTCCCTGATAAACCAGCCAGATTTCTGCATCAGTACGTGCAGAGCATTCACGCCGTGATTAAAGATGCCGCGGGTGACTTCGCTGTCTTTAATCGGCCCTGGCGCTACCACGGTAAAGGAGATCAGTGGTGTAGCATGGCGCGCGAGCCAGGCGTGTTGCTTTGCTTGTCTCTCATCACGGCTGGCGAGCAGCTCGGGAATAGAAACCGCATGACGGGTGGCATTATTAACAGGAAGCAGGTGCATGGTTTATTCCTTCACCTGATGAACGACATCAATGACCGAACCATCGCGGTAACGCACCACGGCAATCACGCGGTCGGTGAATTCAATCGGGCGAGGCTGACCGGTGAGCAGTTGCGCACGTTCGCGCAGCCATTCGATCGACACCACTTTCATTCCCGCTTCTTTCAGACGTTCGGCCAGTTCCGGACGCGCCGGGTTGACGGCGATGCCATGGTCTGTCACCAGAATGTCAACGCTGGAACCTGGGGTTACACAGGTAGTCACATTGTCTACCAGCGTCGGGATACGACCACGTACCAACGGCGCGACGATAATAGACAGGGCTGCGGCAACGGCGGTATCGCAGTGACCACCGGATGCGCCACGCAATACGCCGTCAGAACCGGTCAGCACGTTGACATTAAAGTGAGTGTCCACTTCCAGTGCGCTCAGTACCACGACATCCAGACGGTCAACCGATGCCCCTTTAGAACCCCAGTTGGCGTACTGGTTGGCGCTGATTTCGATGTGATTCGGGTTGCGGGCCAGTGATTCGGCGGCATTGCGGTCAAAGCTTTGTACATCCAGCAGCTTGCGGATCAGCCCTTTCTCATGCAGGTCAACGATGGTGGCGGTGATCCCCCCCAACGCGAAATCGGCGCGAATATCGCGGCTGCGCATTTTGTCTTCCAGGAAACGGGTGACGGCAAGAGACGCGCCGCCGGTTCCGGTTTGCAGGGAGAATCCCTCTTTGAAGTAGCCAGAGTTGGCGATTACTTCTGCCGCGCTGCGGGCGATCAGCAGCTCGCGCGGGTTGGTGGTCATACGGGTCGCGTCAGCACCGATTTTATCGGCATCACCCACCTGGTCGATCTGCACGATGAGATCCACCTGATCCTGAGCAATGCTGGCCGGGTTATGCGGATAGGGCAGTAACGCCTCTGTCAGCAGCACGACCTGTTTCGCGTTTTCGGCATCGACTTTCGCATAGCCCAGAGAACCGCAACAGGCTTTACCGGTATAACCATTGGCGTTACCGAAAGAATCGCAGGAGGGAACCCCGAGGAATGCCACATCAATACTCAATTCACCGCTTTGTACGAGGTGTACACGACCGCCGTGTGAATGGATTTGCACGGGGTCTTCCAGCAATCCGCGGGAAATTTCTTCCGCCAACGGTCCGCGCAGACCGGAGGTATAGATACGGCTAACCACACCCTTGCGGATATGACCGACCAGCGGCGCATGGCAGTCGCTCAGCGAACTGGAGGCCAGGGTCAGATTTTTAAAGCCCATTCTGGCGATCGTGTCCATGACCAGGTTGATCGTCAGATCGCCGCCACGGAAAGCGTGGTGGAAAGAGATAGTCATACCGTCCTGCAAACCGGAACGGCGAATGGCTTCTTCGAGATCGGCACACAGTTTTTTGTTGCGCGGTTTTTGCGCCTGCAGGTTCTGTTTTGAGCTGCTCTGAAAGGCGGAAAGTTCACTTTCCGCGCGGCGACTCCAGGCTGTTACCCGTTCCTGTCGTTGAAGTTGTTCGATTTTCTGCGTCATTTTTTTTGCCTTATTCTTCGCGGATGCCGGAAAGTTCTGCGCGGGAAAGCACCAGACGAGCACGTTCAATAACCGGGCTGTCTACCATCTTGCCGTTCAGAGAAACGACGCCACGGCCTTCACGAGCAGCGGCTTCAGCGGCCTCCACTACCAGACGGGCATGGGTCACTTCTTTCTGCGTCGGGGCATACAGGTTGTGCAGCAGTTCAATCTGGCGTGGGTTAATGAGCGACTTGCCGTCAAAACCCAGCTGCTTGATATGCGAAGCTTCATTCAGGAAACCCGCTTCGTTGTTGGCATCGGAATAGACAGTGTCAAACGCCTGAATACCGGCAGAACGCGCCGCCTGCAAAATGGAGCATCGTGCAAACAGAAGCTCGGTACCTTCTGGCGAACGCTCGGTACGCAGGTTACGTACGTAGTCTTCCGCGCCCAGCGCAATACCGATCAGACGTTCAGACGCATGCGCAATTTCGACCGCGCGGGTGATGCCCAGCGGCGATTCCACGGCGGCTAACAAACCGGTGCTACCGGCTTCGCGACCGCAGGTTTTCTCAATACGCAGGATCTCTTTTTCAATATCGATAACGTCCTGCGCGGTGTCGGTTTTCGGTAAACGCACAATATCGGCGCCGCCGCGGACAACGGCTTCCAGGTCGTTGATACCCCATTCAGAATCGAGGGCGTTAACGCGCACAATGGTTTCAATATCGCGATAAAGTGGGTGTTGCAGGGCGTGGTATACCAGACGACGAGCGGCATCTTTTTCACGCAGGGCGACAGAGTCTTCCAGATCGAACATCAGCGCATCTGCCGGATAGATGAACGAATTGCTGATCATGGCGGCATTGGCGCCAGGTACGAACAGCATGCTGCGACGGGTGCGGGATTTACGTTGTTGTAAGGAGGCGGAAATCATTGGCGATCCTCCCAGGGCAGTGCCGGGATACCGCTGGCGCGCGCCAGCAGGGTTTCCAGTCGGGCGCGTAAAATGCAGTCCAGCGCGCCTTTATCATCGACATTCAGCTGTACGCCGCGCACATCGTAGCGTGAGAGCACGTCCAGAATGGTCGTGCGGATAGCATCGCCAAACTGTTTTTCAACGCTGCTGTTGATTTGCAGGTCGATTTCCTGCGTGTCGAGCGGAGCGATGCGTATCATCACATCTCCAGACTCAAGGGTGCCGGCGACGGCTGCCTGGTTTATTTTCATTTTTCACCTGTTTCTAATGCGGGGGTCTTTTGGCGGACTGTCGCGCTGGATGGGCTGCGCTCAAGCATGTTCTGCAGATAGTGCAGAGTGGCTTCAGGCACCAGCGGCGCGATAGCCGTGAGATCTTTTTTAACCAGCAGCTTGCGTACCCAGGAGGCGGAAATCGGCATCTCCTGAAAACACAGCCGCTCAATTTCCACCAGCTCAATGGGTGGGGCGGGAAGCGCGGGCGTTTCCAGCCAGTAACGCATATCGTGGTTGTACTGAGAGGTGACGGTACAAAACGGTTCAGTACCCACGAAACGGTGGGTGACGCCCAGTGCGGGCGCCAGGTACTGACGGAAAATCTTCAGGTCGATTTCGGTGTAGCAGTGGTTGATAACACTCTGCTCTTTGATGAAGTAGCACGGGAAGGTGGCGCGGGAGATGATGTATTCGGAGCCACGATGGACGGTTAATCGCGGGATATCCGCAGTCCCTTTGAGCACTAAATCAAATCGATCTTCGTACGGAAAACGGGATGTATCTTCTTTGACTAAGAACACGTGCAGCCAGTCACATTGTGCTGCCGCTTGTTGAATCAGGTACCGGTGACCCTGTGTGAATGGGTTGGCATTCATCACGATACAGCCAATTTTTTTGCCGTCCCGCCGCTGTTTTGCCAGGGATTCGGCGTAGCGTTTTAATCGTGTGGTGCTGTTTTCCATCAGCACCATCACGCCGGGTACGCTGGTCAGCGTTGCGAAACCGCACTGTTTAAACAGCGCTTCGTATTCGGTTTTTGTATAGATGAAGAGATGTGTGCAGTGTCTTTCATAGGCGAGATTGATAAGCTCAGTCGCCAGCGTTAGCGCTAAACCTTCGCCCCGTACTGATTCGCTGATGGCCACGCATTTTATGATATTTCCAGCAATGCCACCGCAGGCGATAAGGTGATCGTCACGCATAACAGTTATGAATATTTCAACGGTGGTATCCACGCTCAGATCATTCTCTTTCAGGAATTTCGTGATCGCCGCCATTTTTATATTTTCAGAGCGTTTGACTTGTGTGAACACATTATTTTCAAACATAGTGAAAAGGCTCCTGAAGATATATATTGTTGCTGGGTTTTTGTGTTTGTTGTGCAATTTTGTCAATTGATAACGTTTTGTTTACGTCAGGGCGTTTTGCTTTTTTTATTCGCCATTAGTCCTCTTTCTCCCTGACATATACATCGTAAGGAGTATTAAAGAGGTAAATTTTGATTTATTTCACAAAGAGTTAGATGGTTTTTATGTGTTTTATGGTTTTAAGTTTTTTAATTAACTTAACGATCATTTAAGGCGTGGTTTTAATTTGTTTAATTGATTTAAGGTGGGGAATCTGTAACGATCTTAGATTATTCTCTTCTTCCGGAAGAAAACATTTTTATTACATCTATGCGTTAAGTGTACCGGTTGACATAGGTAAGGAACAATAATGCCCGCTCATAAAAATAAAAAGCAGTTTCTTTTTTTCCGGCGCCTTGCGTTTCCGTTACGCATTTTTCTCCTTATTCTGGTGGTTTCTATTTTTATCATCGCGGCCCTGGCGCGGTATTTTTCTGCGAGTTTCGAGGACTATCTGGTGACCCATGTCAGGGATATGGCGATGAACCAGGCGAAGATCATTGCCTCGAATGACAGCATTATCTCTGCCGTCGAACACCGTGATTACACACGATTAGCCAGCATTGCGGATAAACTGCAGAGCGATACCGATTTCGACTATGTCGTGATCGGCGACCGCAATTCGATTCGCCTCTACCACCCGAATCCGGCAAAAATTGGTCAGCCCATGCAGTTCACCAAACCCGGCGCGCTTGAAAAGGGTGAAAGCTATTTTATTATGGGGGAGGGGTCTATCGGCATGGCGATGCGCGCCAAGACGCCGATATTCAATGAGAGTGGTCAGGTGATCGGTGTGGTGTCGATTGGTTATCTGGTCAGCAAAATCGATAGCTGGCGACTGGACTTTTTATTACCGATGGCGGGCGTATTTGTCCTGTTATTGTTGCTACTGATGCTACTTTCATGGTTTTTTGCTTCCCATATTCGCCGCCAGATGTTGGGGATGGAACCAAAGCAAATCGCGCGGGTGGTACGCCAGCAGGAGGCGTTGTTTAGTTCTGTCTATGAAGGGCTGATTGCCGTTGATCCTGAAGGGTTTATTACCGCCATTAACCGTAGCGCCAGGAAAATGCTGGGTTTGTCTTCTCCCGGGAGGCAGTGGCTGGGAAAACCGATTGAAGAGGTGGTGAAACCCGCAGATTTTTTCACTCAGGAGATCGCGGAGCCACGCCAGAATGTGATGGCCAATTTTAATGGGCTCAGTGTTATTGCTAATCGCGAGGCGATCCGCTCTGGCGACGAGTTACTTGGGGCGATCATCAGCTTTCGAAGCAAAGATGAGATTTCTACCCTTAATGCGCAACTAAGCCAAATCAAACAATATGTTGAGAGTCTCAGAACTCTGCGCCATGAACATCTAAACTGGATGTCCACGCTCAATGGTTTGCTGCAAATGAAGGAGTATGATCGCGTCCGGGAGATGGTGCAGGGGGAATCGCAGGCGCAGCAACAGCTTATTGACAGCCTGCGTAGCGCGTTTTCCGACCGTCAGGTCGCCGGTCTACTGTTTGGCAAAGTGCAGCGTGCGCGGGAGTTAGGGCTCCAGATGACGATTGTGCCCGGTAGCCAGTTACACCAGCTTCCGGAAGGGCTTGATAGCACAGAGTTTGCGGCGATTGTCGGGAATCTGCTCGATAATGCCTTTGAAGCCAGTTTGCGGACTCCGCAAGGAAATAATGTCGTTGAGCTCTTTTTGAGCGACGAAGGGGATGAAGTCATCATCGAAGTTGCCGATCAGGGTTGCGGCGTTCCTGAGGCATTGCGCGAAAAAATATTCGAACAGGGGGTCAGTACGCGAACTGACGAACCTGGAGAACATGGCATTGGACTGTATTTGATTGCAAGTTATGTGGGGCGCTGTGGGGGGATCATTACGCTGGAAGACAATGATCCTTGCGGCACCTTGTTTTCTCTATTTCTTCCGAAAGTGAAAAAAAACAATGACGGAACCATTAAGCATACTGATCGTTGAGGATGAAACGCTGCTGGCGGAAATGCACGCGGAATATATTCGCCATATTCCGGGTTTTAAACAGATCTGGCTTGCCGGGAATCTGGCGCAGGCCCGGATGATGATTGAGCGTTTTAAGCCTGGGCTCATTTTACTGGATAACTATCTGCCAGACGGAAAGGGCATCACGTTACTCCACGAATTGACGCAGTCACGCTATCCCGGCGGCGTTGTCTTTACCACGGCGGCCAGCGATATGGATACGGTGTCTGAGGCCGTGCGCAGCGGGGCGTTTGATTATCTTATCAAACCGATTGCCTATGAGCGACTCGGTCAAACGCTTACACGGTATCAGCAGCGCCGGCGCATGCTGGCGGGTAACGACAGCGCCAGTCAGCGGCAAATTGACGAAATGTTTAATGCATATGCCAGGGGAGAATCCAAAGGCGATCTACCTACGGGAATCGATGCGTTAACGCTTAATGCGATACTCAAGCTGTTTAGTGATCCGACGGTTCAGCATACCGCAGAAACCGTGGCGCAGGCGCTGACCATTAGCCGGACGACCTCCCGGCGCTATCTGGAATACTGTGCAGGTCGCCATCTGATTGTTGCAGAGATCGTTCACGGTAAGATTGGCAGGCCGCAACGAATCTACCACGGAGGATGATTCGGCTATGCCGGATAGCGGTGCAATGAGCGTCGCTACCCGGCATTGATACGTTAGCCGCCAACGATCGCGGATGAGGCTGGCACCATGACTTCAGTCGCGACAATGACGATCAGCAGTCCCACCATCACCGGGACAGATGTCCGCTTCACCACTTCAAAAGGAGAGATTTTCGCCATACCCGCAACGGCAACGACTACGCCGGATACCGGGGAAATAGTACGTCCCAGATTTGACGCCTGCAGCATGGGAATCGACAGATAAGCCGGATTAATGCCGGAAGAGTGCGCCAGTTTCGGGATCATCTCCACAAAGGCGTAAAAAGGCGCATTACCGGAGCCTGTCGTCATGGCCGCGAGCATGGTCAAAATCACGAGGACCAGCATCAGAATGATGCTTGCTGAGCCAAAAGAGGTGGCAATAGAGATCAGACTCTGAATAAAACCGATGGTGCTCAGACCCTGAGCGAACACACCCGCCGCCACTAACAGCATGACCACGCCAGCAAAGGCGTCCGCCATTCCCCGATACGCCACTTCCAGCCCGGAAAATACTTTTTGCGTATTGAAACCACGAACAAATTCCAGCAATGCCGCTAATAACATACAGCTCACCAGAATCGTAATAATGTGCAGTTGCGGGCCCCATTTGCCATCAAACACCAGAACACCAATGATCGGGGTAAACGGCAGTATTGCGTAAAAAGAGGGCGCGCTGGTGGTGATTTCATTCACATCGAGCATTTCATGTGAAATATTTTCTTTTTTATCCAGATAACGCTGCCAGAAAAAGTGGGCGATCGCCATGCCGATAATGGCGGCGATTGAGATAGGCAGCGTGGTTTTGAATGCAAAATCGATCAGTGGCATTTCCGCTGCTTTTGCGGCCAATACGACATCACCAGAGGTTGGCGAGAGAATAATCGCTGCCGGGGAAGCACAAATTGCAGCGGCTGCACCACGACTGATACCGACGTTGACCATCACAGGGAAGAGGGTCGCCATCAGCAGTACGCCAAGCCCCGTTGCGGAGGAAACGGCCAGCGACATCAGGCAGGCAACAAAATACGCGGCGATCATCAGTAAATAGGGCGAGTTGATATACTTCAGGGGCTTAGAGGCTAATTTGACCACCATGTCGTTGGCGCCAATATGCGTCATATAAGCGGCGAAACCACACAGCATCATGATCATCATGCCAAGATCGCCGCCGCGACTCATTAGCAGAATTTTAATATATTCAACGATATCCGTCGCGGTATAGCCTGTGCCAGTTTCACTGGCGGGTAAAACTTTGTGCCCCATGAGCGCACTGATAATTAGCAGTACTAACCCACCAACAAATAATACGCCGGTGGCTGAGTAGCCTTTAATGATGTAGCGCGCTACACCCACAATAACCACAACCCCTATAAGGAGTTCAATAAATATCAACATTATTTCCCCTGTCGCATGGACACCCAGAAAGTGAAAACGAAGTAAATGACTTCAAAATAGTATAAAAATGTGCCGAATAAACCGTATTCCCTTGCTGATTGAAATCAATAAAAAGACGGATTCAATGCAGGGCAGCCTTTTTTTTAGACAAAATCTCATTTGTTTTTAATTTGATGTGAATTTGATGCGATATTGTTAATTTGCAAGTAATGGCTGGATTTAAATAAGGTTGAGTCTATTTCCATACAATGAGGGTGGGGATTTGTGAGCGTTATTCCTGCTAGGAAATACAATCGCAGACAATAGAACACCCGCACTTTGCGATTTTTCTCAGTTCCCTTTTTGTTAAGGTTTCATTTGAGTTGGCTTTGTTACGATCGCCGTCGAACCCAAGAATGGTAATTATGTTGTGATTGTCGCTAAAAAGTATTTTCTTATTTATTCATTTCTGTTTGCTCAGTTGATACTCCTGCCTCAGGTCTTTGCAGAAGACAAAGGGTGGCTTGATACGCTGAAGGAGAATGTTGCGCAAACCTGGCAACAGCCTGAACATTATGATCTTTATGTCCCAGCGATTACCTGGCATGCGCGATTTGCCTACGATAAGGAGAAAACGGATCGTTACAATGAACGTCCGTGGGGCGTGGGGTTTGGTCAATCACGCTGGGATGATAAAGGTAACTGGCACGGTCTTTATATTATGGCCTTTAAGGATTCTTATAATAAGTGGGAGCCGATTGGAGGCTATGGCTGGGAAAAAACCTGGCGACCGCTAGCGGATGAGAATTTTCATATGGGGTTAGGTTTTACGGCGGGGGCCACCGCACGCGATAACTGGAATTATATCCCTGTTCCCGTTTTATTACCGTTGGCTTCCATTGGCTATGGGCCCGCGACATTCCAGATGACTTACATCCCAGGGACCTATAACAACGGGAATGTCTACTTTGCATGGATGCGCTTTCAGTTCTGACGCCTGAGTTCCGGACTTTTCTTAATCAAAAAACATCAATAAAAACAAAGTGTAATAACAGTTAGCTAAAAAATAACGCGACATTTATCACTTTTTGGCAAAGTTCGACTGGACAAAATGCACCACAATTGATGTACTGATACCCGACACAGCATTTGTGTCTATTTTTCATGTAAAGGTAATTTTGATGTCTAAGATTAAAGGTAACGTTAAGTGGTTTAATGAGTCCAAAGGATTCGGTTTCATTACTCCGGAAGATGGCAGCAAAGACGTGTTCGTACACTTCTCTGCAATCCAGACCAATGGTTTTAAAACTCTGGCTGAAGGTCAGCGCGTAGAGTTCGAAATCACTAACGGTGCCAAAGGCCCTTCTGCTGCAAACGTAACCGCTCTGTAAGCATACGACAGCAAGAATTCAAAACCCGCTTAATTGCGGGTTTTTTTTCGCTCCTAGTGCGCAGTCGACGCTGAAAAAAGCCAGAAGGCCATTGCCGTCATTGCAAAAGACCCTAACAGGTTGACCAGCACATTAAGCATAGCCCAGCCAAAACGTCCTTCCTGTAGCAGAAAAACGACCTCAGCTGAGAAGGTAGAGAATGTCGTTAAGCCGCCGCAAAAGCCCGTGGTGATGAGCACTTTCCACATCGGGTCGATATTCGTCATGCGATTGAACCACGCAAGCCCCATACCAATGATAAAAGCACCCAATAAGTTTGCCACGAGTGTGCCAACAGGGAGCGCCTGATGCAGCGGGTTAAACCGCATACTCAACAGCCAGCGTGCAACGCTACCTGTACCGCCACCAATAAAAACTGCTAAAAGAAGTTGTAACACAACACAATCCTGCTATTTGATTGGTATAGGGGTGAGTGTAACGCTGAATAATCCTCTTTGGCGAGTTCAACAAACGTAAGTGGAGGGAATATGTTCGTTGCAGCAGGGCAGTTTGCGGTGAGTCCCTTGTGGGAGAAAAATGCACAAACATGCGTCTCGTTAATGTCTCAGGCGGCAGAAAATGGGGCTGCGTTATTGGTGTTGCCAGAGGCGTTATTGGCGCGTGACGATCTTGACCCCGACTTGTCGGTAAAATCAGCCCAGCTTCTGGAAGGGGGCTTTTTGACTCTCTTGTTACGTGAGAGTGCCAGCAATGCCATGACGACCATTCTGACCCTTCATGTTCCCTCCACGCCGGGGCGGGCATTTAATATGCTGGTCGCTCTGCGTGCGGGCAAGATTGTTGCACATTACGCGAAACTTCATCTTTACGATGCCTTCTCGATACAAGAGTCCCGCAATGTGGACGCAGGCGATGCCATTGCGCCGCTGCTGGAGGTTGATGATATGAAGGTTGGCCTGATGACCTGTTACGATTTGCGCTTTCCTGAGCTGGCACTGGCGCAGGCGCTTCAGGGGGCGGAATTGCTGGTACTTCCTGCTGCGTGGGTCAGAGGGACGCTTAAGGAGCATCATTGGTCAACGTTATTGGCTGCCAGAGCGCTGGACACCACATGCTATATGATTGCCGCTGGGGAGTGCGGTAATAAAAATATTGGCCAAAGCCGTATTATCGATCCGTTTGGCGTCACAATAGCCGCTGCCGCCGAGACACCGACATTGATTATGGCGGAGGTTTCCGCGCAGCGAGTTCGCCAGGTCCGGGCGCAACTTCCGGTGTTACATAACCGACGATTTGCGCCACCGCAATTATTATGACGTATTTTTAAACAATGCTTGATTCACCTTGTTACAGATTGCTATTGTGTGCGCGCGCCAAAAGACCGTTACAATTTTCAGGTTAATACGGCGCGTAACGCAGCCTGTTTTAAGTTAAGAAGGTATCTATGGGTGAGATTAGTATTACCAAACTGCTGGTGGTTGCCGCACTGGTTGTTCTGCTGTTTGGTACCAAGAAGTTACGTACGCTGGGTGGAGACCTGGGATCGGCAATTAAAGGCTTCAAGAAAGCGATGAACGATGAAGATGCCGGAGCGAAGAAAGACGCAAGCGGCGACGTTCAGGCTGAGAAACTCTCTCACAAAGAGTAATACCCGGAGCAGGATGTCCGCACGTTATACTCTACAGAGAAAAAAACCGGCGATTTGCCGGTTTTTTTGTCTGAAATGTAAATGAGTGTTACACGATCACTTAACTTCCAGTCCTTTTGCCTGCAGGTCTGCATGGTAAGAGGAACGAACAAACGGTCCACATGCGGCATGGGTAAAGCCCATCGCCATCGCTTCCGCTTTCATCTCATCAAACTCTTCAGGGCTGACATAGCGCTGTACCGGCAGGTGGTGACGACTTGGCTGCAGATACTGACCCAGCGTCAGCATGGTCACGCCATGACGACGTAAATCGCGCATAACTTCAATGATTTCAGCGTTGGTTTCACCCAGACCGACCATCAGACCCGATTTGGTTGGGATCTCCGGATGCACTTCTTTGAAGCGTTCCAGTAACTTCAGAGACCAATTGTAGTCAGCCCCCGGGCGAACCTGGCGATAGATACGCGGAACGTTTTCCAGGTTATGGTTAAAGACATCCGGTGGTGTTTCTGTGAGGATTTCCAGCGCGCGATCCATACGGCCACGGAAGTCCGGTACCAGCGTCTCAATTTTGATCGTCGGGCTTTTCTCGCGAATGGCCGTAATGCAATCAGCAAAGTGCTGAGCGCCGCCATCACGCAGATCGTCGCGATCGACGGAGGTGATGACAACATAGCGTAACGCCATATCAGCAATCGTCTGCGCCAGTTTTGACGGTTCGTTGGCGTCCGGGGCGACCGGACGTCCATGTGCAACGTCACAGAACGGACAACGGCGAGTACAAATCGCGCCGAGGATCATGAACGTCGCGGTACCGTGATTGAAACATTCAGCCAGGTTAGGGCAGGAGGCTTCCTCGCAGACAGAATGCAGGCCATTCTTACGCATTGCTGCTTTGATGCCCTGAATACGAGTGGAGTCCGCTGGAAGCTTTATTTTCATCCATTCCGGTTTACGCAGCAGGGCTTCACGCTCTGTTGCCACATTTTTAACCGGGATAAGGGCCATCTTATCGGCATCGCGGTATTTAACACCGCGTTCCATCACAATGGGTTTACTCATAGCGTGCGTGTTCCAGTTGCGAATAACGAAGGTAAGCGTTTCAATTCAAGGGAATGTTGTATTTATCAACTATTTTTGAATTAGCTATACGCAGTATATCATTGAAACGGGCCATAAAGCAGCCTGAGTGGCCGGCAAAATGTAAAATAGTTGTTGTTTTGTGCTCTTCATCCACCCTCCCGGGTGGCTAAGCAGCAACATCTTCACATCGGAAAGCATCGCGTATGATGTCGATAACGTTCTCAAGAATAGGATCGCGCAGGCTCACTTTGTTGTAATGCAGCGAAAATGCGATTTTTTCATCGTTGAGAGCGGCGTAAGGAATATTTTTAAGCGACCAGCAATGGCTAAACAACGTATAAAAACGTGCAGGCATCATGCCGATCACATCGCTGTTCGCAATCATCGACGCGATAGTAAAGATGTTGTAGCTACTAAAACTGACCTGCCGTTCCGGGAACATCTCTTGCACACGTTGACGTAACGGGTGCAGATTCTGACCTTCCAGCATCAGCAGGGTATGCTCTGCATTCTTCAGATTGTCTTCGGTAAGTGATACCGAAAGCAAAGGGTGATCCTGACGACAGACAAGCTCCATGGTGTCTGTAAACAAGACGTGGCGGTGTATCGTCTGATTGTTATAGGTGTGGTTGTCGATGATCAGGTCTGTCTGAAACTGGGCCAGTTGGTTTTCCGCATTGCTGACGGGAATGTTGCGCAGCAGAAGTTGCGGGTAACGCTGCCTGATGGCTTTGTAGATTTCAGGCATGACCAGCGCGCCGACAGAAGGGGTTGTGCCGATGGTAATCGTGCGTTGCTTATCGTAACTGCCTGTCAGATCCAGTGCCCCAAGAATCGATTCCAGGCCCTGGCTGATATACTCATGCAGGTGTGTGGCGTAAGTGGTTGGCGTAACGCCCTGACCTTTTCTAATAAATAAGGGGTCCGGGAATATCGTCCGTAGTTTTTGAATAGACTGGCTAATAGCAGACGGCGTCAGATTGAGAATTTTGGCAGCATTAACAATGCCTTTATGGACATAAACCGCTTCAAAAATAGTCAAAAGGTTAAGATCAATATTTCTTAGTGTCTTGAATATTTGAGGCTTTTCTTCTAGTTGATGTTCGGGGGGACGTTTTTCAGACAGGTTATTGTCATTCACTTTTTTGCTCCGGAATCATTCGTGATATGAATGATGTAATAAATACAATATTCTAAATATATATTTTAGATTGAAAGTTAATCAATGTTGTTATCTGTATTTCTTTCAATAAAAGAGTCGAAAAATATTCTTTATTTTTCATATAGTCCGCCAATTCATCATACGGTTGGATAAAGTGGACTCCATAACGACGTTATAGTTGATTAATTGAAAGTATAGAAAGTGGGCGGAGAAGTAAAGCATTCAAAGTGTATATAGTTAATGACCCAAAAATATATGGGTCATTATATTTTACGGATTACGCCTGGATATATTCATGCTCTGGATTGTTAAGTAAAGCTAACATGTTCGCCAGCAATCGGGGGCGTACATTGTCGGTTGTCGCTTCGCTATCCCATTGAGATATTTTGGTCATTTCCATCCCTGCGTAGCCACAAGGATTGATACGTAAGAACGGCGAGAGATCCATATTTACGTTAAGTGCCAGACCATGAAATGAACAGCCGCGACGGATGCGTAAGCCCAAAGAGCAAATTTTCTTTTCGCCAACATAAACACCTGGCGCATCAGCACGCGGATGCGCGTCGATATTCAGCTCGGCAAGGGTATTGACGACAGTCTGTTCCAGCAACGTGACCAGCTCACGTACGCCCAGCTTACGGCGCTTAAGATCCAACAGTACATACATCACCTGCTGGCCAGGGCCGTGGTAAGTGACTTGCCCGCCGCGATCGCTCTGGATTACGGGAATATCTCCCGGCATTAATACGTGTTCCGCTTTACCGGCCTGACCTTGCGTGAAGACAGGATGATGCTCAACCAGCCAAATTTCATCATTGCTGTTTTCATCGCGGGTATCGGTGAATTCGTGCATAGCCTGGGAAACGGGCTCGTAAGGCTGAAGACCGAGCTGGCGGACAAGAATTTTATCCTGATACAAAACGGCATCTCCGTAGAGAATGAATTAAAGAGGGGAGAGTATAACACAGAGGGAAACGCTGTTACCCGGACGACGCCGGGTAACCACGGTAATACGACTTACAGCACCATACGAACGATGTCGATGTTGCCTAATTCTTCATACAGGGTTTCTACTTGCTCAATGTGGGTAGCATTGATGGTGATAGAGACCGAGTGGTAATTGCCTTTGCTGCTTGGTTTTACCGTCGGGGAGTAATCACCTGGCGCATGGCGCTGTACCACTTCAACCACCTGATCAACCAGCTCAGGCAACGCCTGCCCCATTACTTTGTAAGTAAATGGTGTAGGGAATTCAAGCAGTTCGTTAAGTTTGGTTTTCATGTCAGCTCCGGCGTAACGTAAATAAAATAATAACTCCCGCCAAAAGCGGGAGTTTTACTGATGCTTAGTATATGGGGATGGAAATCACACTTTCAAGTGTTCAATTTTTAACCAAACCAGTGGTGGAACATTAACTTAATGTAATCAACGATTTTACCGAAGAAGTTACCTTCAGGAATTTCCTGCAGCACCACCAGTGGGCGCTGCTCGATGGTTTTACCATCAAGCTGGAAGTTGATTGTGCCGACCACCTGGTTTTTCTGCAGTGGAGCATGCAATTCAGTTGTGTTCAGAACATAGCTGGCTTTCAGGTCTTTCATTCGACCACGCGGGATCGTCAGGTAGACATCTTTATCGACACCTAACGAGGCGCGATCGGTATCACCAAACCAGGCGGGTTCAGAAGCAAACTCTTTGCCGACCTTCAATGGGTTTACGGTTTCAAAGAAACGGAAGCCCCAGGTCAGCAGTTTTTTGCTTTCTGTTTCACGCCCTTTGTAAGTACGACCGCCCATCACCGCAGAAATCAAACGCATCTGACCTTCGGTCGCAGAAGCGACAAGGTTATACCCTGCTTTATCAGTGTGGCCCGTTTTGATACCGTCGACCTTCAGGCTGTTATCCCACAGCAGACCGTTACGGTTTAACTGACGAATACCGTTAAAGGTAAATTCCTTTTCCCGGTAGATGGAGTATTCGTTAGGTACGTCGCGGATTAAGGCCTGACCGATCAGCGCCATGTCGCGCGCAGAGCTGTATTGACCGTCAGCATCAAGACCATGCACCGTCTGGAAATGCGTGTTTTGCAAGCCCAGCGCGCTGACGTAGCTGTTCATCAGGCCGACAAAGGCGTCCTGGCTACCCGCGGCGAAATCAGCCATCGCGACGCAGGCGTCGTTACCGGATTGCAGATTAATACCACGGATCAACTGTGAAACTGGAACCTGCATACCGGGTTTCAGGAACATCAGGGATGAACCTTTAAATACCGGGTTGCCTGTCGCCCAGGCGTCGTTACCGACAGTAACCAGATCCGATTCTTTAAATTTACCGGCTTTCATTGCCTGACCAATGACATAACTGGTCATCATCTTCGTCAGACTTGCCGGGTCGCGACGCATGTCAGCGTTCTGCTCTGCCAGGACTTTTCCGGAATTGTAATCGATCAGGATGTATGACTCCGCATCGATCTGCGGAACACCCGGGATCATGGTTTTAATATTCAGGTCATCGGCATGCACAGCGGATATGGAGGCTGCGCAAAGAGCCGTGGTGAGCGCCATGCGCTGCAGGAAACGAGCGGAAAAAGTGGTCTTCATGGTCTGAACTACGACATCCGTGATGAAATTAAAAAAAGTGCCCTACTATAGCAAATGCTATACCCGCAGGCATCTGACTTTCGGCATGACTTTGTTAGCGTCATTGACAAAACTGACAGTTCAGATGCCTGCTTTACACCGCTACGCGCCGGTAATAAAGGACTGTAATTGAGCTTCGGATTGCAAACGTTGTTGCAGGGTACTGGCTTCGTTTTTACTGCCGAAAGGCCCGAGTTGAATACGCCAGACTGCCCCGTTTTGAACTACGCGACCCGATACACCAAACTGCTGGCTTAAGCGCTGTTGATACTGTTTCGCGCGAGCCTGATCGCTCACGGCACCGACCTGAACCACAAAGTGACCGCTGGTAGACGCCGATGAGACTGGCGTTACTGCCGCGCTTGATGTGGGAGTGGTGACGGGTGACGTCGTGGTGGGCGCAGGTGCAGGCGTCGGTTCGCTACCTTCCAGTACGCCTGGCGCTAACGTAGTTGGCGCCCCCAGGAAACCACTGCTGCTGACTGGCGCCCCGGCAGAATCTTCGCTTGTTAGCGTCGAGTTGCTGATCGGGCGAATATCACCTTGTGGTTGTGTCGGTTCTGGTGCGGAAGACGCACCTCCCATGCCGCTGCTGAGATCAGGGCGAGAGGGCAGGGCGTAAGTTTGTTTCGCAATGGTCGTACACGCCATACCGGGTCCGGAGAGCGATCCGTCCTGAGCCACAATAATAGGGTCAATCCGCACTTTGGTATTGTTCGACGTATTCAGTCGGTCGGCAGCGGCACGGGAGAGTGAAATCACCCGATCATTGCCGTAAGGACCGCGATCGTTGATACGAACGACAATCATGCGACCGTTGGCCAGGTTAGTGATTCGCACATAGCTGGGGATCGGCAGCGTTGGGTGCGCGGCGGTAAGCTGCATAGGATCGAACGCTTCGCCTGACGCGGTCAGGTTGCTACCCGGCTCGGCATCATAAATAGCGGCGAGCCCAGCCTGGCTAAAGCGAGAAGGATCCTGCACGATTTTGTAGCTTTTACCGTCGCGCTGATAATCCTGATTTGCCGTTGGGTTGAGCGGTTCAAAACGCGGATCGGCTCCGCTGATTTCAACAATCGGCCCATTACATACCGCTGGCTGCGGTGCGACGGTCGTTTGTTGCTGACCATCATCACTCGTACATGCCGCGAGCATTCCTGCTGCGATGCAGATTCCAAACCACTGCTTACGCATTGCGTACCCCTTACACGCTTTTCGACAACATTTTTCTGTGGGTGTGGATCGACATAACAATCCCGAACCCGGCCATCAGCACGATCAGTGCGGAGCCACCATAACTGACCAGCGGGAGTGGAACCCCGACAACGGGCAGAATACCGCTCACCATACCAATATTTACGAAAACATAAACGAATAATATCAACATCAAACCGCCAGCCATGACTCGGCCGAAGGTGGTTTGCGCCCTGGCGGCAATCCACAGCCCGCGCATGATCAGCAAAATATAAAGTGCCAGTAGAATGAGTATACCGACCAGACCGAGCTCTTCCGCCAGCACCGCGAAGATAAAGTCGGTATGGCGTTCGGGTAAGAATTCCAGCTGCGACTGCGTGCCGTGTAACCAACCCTTGCCGCGCAGGCCACCGGAGCCAATGGCAATTTTAGACTGGATAATGTGATAACCCGCACCCAGAGGGTCGGTTTCCGGATCAAGAAGCATCATTACGCGTTGGCGCTGATAGTCATGCATCAGGAAGAACCACAAGATGGGGATAAACGCGGCAACCAGCACCACGGCAACGCCAATCAGTCGCCAGCTCAGGCCGGAAAGGAACAGCACGAACAGACCGGAAAGCGCGACCAGAATCGAAGTGCCAAGGTCGGGCTGTGCTGCAACCAGCAGCGTTGGCATGAAGATCAATACCAGCGCGATCGCCGTGTTCTTTAATGATGGCGGGCAGACATCACGGTTGATAAAGCGCGCGACCATCAGAGGGACCGCTATTTTTGCAATCTCAGAGGGTTGAAAGCGCACGATGCCAAGATCAAGCCAGCGTTGTGCCCCTTTGGATATTGCGCCAAAGGCATCGACCGCCACCAGCAAAATAATACAGATAATATACAGGTAGGGTGCCCAGCCTTCGTAGACTCGAGGGGGGATCTGCGCCATCACCACCATGACCACCAGACCCATGGCGATTTGCCCTACTTTTCGCTCCATCATGCCAATATCCTGACCGCTGGCGCTCCAGATAACCAGTGAGCTGTATACCAGCAGCGCAAGCAGAATAAGCATCATGGTGGGATCGATATGAATCTTGTCCCAGAACGTTCGTTTATTCGGATTATCCGTCATGATTATTGGTCCTCCGCCGCTGTAACCGCTGGGTTTTCCGCTGGCAAATTGGTGTTGTTGTCACCCAACATGATGTGGTCGAGGATTTGACGCATGATCGTACCTACCGCCGGACCTGCACCACCGTTTTCAAGGATGATAGCCACGGCAACCCGGGGATCGTTGTACGGCGCGAATGCCGTCATCAGTTTATGGTCACGTAAACGCTCGGCAATTTTGTGCGCATTGTAGGTTTCATTGGCTTTCAGACCAAAGACCTGCGCGGTACCGGATTTTGCGGCAATTTTGTAAGGCGCGCTGGCGAAGTATTTATGCGCAGTACCGTTCCCACGGTTTGCCACGCCATACATCCCGTCTTTAGCCAGTTCCCAGTAGCCCGAATGGATATCCCCGACCGGTTTTTCGGGCGGTTGTTCCCAG
The DNA here is from genome assembly GCF_059418505.1 of Citrobacter sp. GW821-FHT07H02. Lineage (NCBI taxonomy): Bacteria > Pseudomonadati > Pseudomonadota > Gammaproteobacteria > Enterobacterales > Enterobacteriaceae > Citrobacter > Citrobacter sp. GW821-FHT07H02. Next base: position 294,360 of record NZ_JBWKPZ010000001.1, read on the forward strand.
GGAACCTGTTTACCGTTTTCTGTTGTACTCATCAGGAGATGGGGAACCTTCACCACACCGTCGTTGATCAGGATCATCAGCGCTTTACTCATCTGGATAGGCGTCGCGGTCCAGTATCCCTGACCGATACCCACCGGAATGGTATCACCCTGATACCACGGTTTCTTAAAGCGCTTTTGCTTCCACTCGCGGGTCGGCATGTTGCCGGAACGCTCTTCGGAGAGGTCGATCCCGGTATAATGACCGTAGCCAAACTTACTCATCCACTCGGAGAGGCGGTCTATCCCCATATCATAGGCAATCTGATAGAAAAACGTATCCGCCGACTCTTCCAGTGATTTCGTGATGTTAAGGTGGCCATGCCCCCATTTTTTCCAGTCGCGGTAGCGCTTCTCGGAACCTGGCAACTGCCACCAACCTGGGTCAAACAGACCGGTATTACGGTTGATCACGCCTGCACTGAGCGCAGATACCACCACATACGGTTTCACCGTCGAGGCGGGAGGATAAACGCCCTGGGTGGCGCGGTTAACCAGCGGCGTATTCGGATCGTTGAGCAAACCTGAATAATCTTTGCTGGAGATGCCATCGACAAAGAGGTTAGGATCGTAACTTGGCATGGAGACCATCGCCAGTACGCCGCCCGTTTGGGGATCGGTCACCACGACAGCGGCACGACTGCCTGCCAGCAGCGTTTCGATATATTGCTGAAGTTTGAGATCCAGCGTCAGGTAGATGTCGTGCCCGGCCTGCGGTGGCACCTCTTTAAGCTGGCGGATCACGCGACCACGGTTGTTGACTTCAACTTCTTCGTAACCCGTCTGACCGTGCAGAACCTCTTCGTAATAACGCTCAATACCGAGCTTACCGATATCATGCGTTGCGGCATAGTTGGCCAGTTTGCCGTCTTTATCAAGGCGCTCGACATCTTTGTCGTTAATCTTCGAAACGTAGCCAATGACGTGGGTCAGCGCAGAACCATACGGGTAGTAGCGACGTTTGTAGCCTTTCACTTCCACGCCGGGAAAACGGTACTGATTGACGGCAAAACGCGCCACCTGTACTTCTGTCAGGTTCGTTTTAACGGGAATTGAGGTAAAGCGGTGGGAGCGCGAGCGCTCTTTTTTGAAGGCAGCGATATCGTCATCGTTTAAATCGACGACACTGCGCAGCGCATCCAGCGTTTCCTGAACGTTATCCACCTTTTCCGGCATCATTTCTATCTGGTAAATGGTGCGGTTAAGGGCTAAGGGAATACCGTTACGGTCGTATATGATCCCGCGACTGGGGGCGATAGGCACCAGTTTGATACGGTTTTCATTTGAACGGGTCTGATAATCGGTAAAACGCACGATTTGCAGATTATAAAGGTTGGCGATGAGCACGCCGGTCAGCAGCAATATACCCAAAAAGGCAACCAGCGCCCGGCGCACAAACAGCGCGGACTCAGCCGTATAGTCGCGAAAAGAATTCTGTAGTTTCATCCGCTGCTTAATCTACTCAAGGCTTAAACGATCACTCACGGTGATAAGGGTGATTGGTGGTAATGCTCCACGCCCGGTACAGACTCTCTGCGACCAGCACCCGCACAAGAGGGTGGGGAAGCGTTAGCGCAGAGAGGGACCAGCTTTGTTCTGCCGCCGCTTTACAGGCAGGAGATAATCCCTCCGGGCCGCCAATCAGCAGGCTGACGTCGCGGCCATCCAGCTTCCAGCGTTCCAGTTCTGTCGCCAGTTGCGGCGTATCCCAGGGTTTGCCTGGGATATCCAGGGTGACGATGCGGTTTTTGCCTGCGGCGGCCAGCATCTGCTCACCCTCTTTGTCGAGTATGCGTTTAATGTCCGCGTTCTTGCCGCGCTTTCCCGCTGGAATTTCTATCAGCTCAAAAGGCATGTCTTTTGGAAAACGCCGAAGGTACTCCGTAAATCCCGTTTGTACCCAGTCAGGCATTTTCGTGCCAACAGCGACAAGTTGAAGCTTCACGCATTAACTCCAGAGTTTTTCCAGTTCGTACAGACGACGGCTCTCTTCCTGCATGACATGAACGATGACATCGCCCAGGTCAACGACGATCCAGTCCGCGACGTTTTCACCTTCAACGCCGAGCGGCAGCATGCCGGCAGCGCGAGATTCCTGTACCACGTGGTCGGCGATGGACATAACATGACGGCTGGATGTACCGGTGCAGATAATCATGCAGTCGGTGATACTGGATTTACCCTGAACGTCTAAGGCGATGATGTCCTGACCTTTCAGGTCATCAATTTTGTCAATAACAAAATCCTGGAGTGCTTTACCCTGCAAGTTTTCCCCCTGGGGTATGAATAGAGATAAAAAGGCCAGTTAGTATACCTGAACCAGAGGCGATGTCGGGACAAAAGTCACCGAACAGGCTTTAGAAAGTGGGCTATCATCCCACCCCACGCAACAGAATGCATCGCCATTTTTGTAAAACAATTTCTGCGAAGCTCTGAACGACGAAAAAAGTCTGGCTGCGGAGGATATCAGCCTGTCAGGGGGTGTCAATGATCGCGACGCCGCTGAAGTGAAAAAAGAGCGTTTTACTCACCTGGCTTCCAGACTGCCCGACTGTTCAATACCTTTAAGGTGGCAAAATCTTCACAGAAATCAATGGCGCTCCAACTGCCCTGATCGACCCGGAAATGCCATATCGAGGTGGCGGGCATCGATAATAGCCGTGCAATCAGCAGGCTCAACACGCCCTGGTGGCTGACCACCAGTAAGTTATTATATTCTTTGTAATCAGATAATTGTGCGATGAACCGTTCGATGCGCTGCGAAAATGCCTGGAAACCTTCGCCATTGGTGGGAATGGCGTTTTGCCAGTCTGCGCACCAGGCGGCGTAGCTTTCCGCGTCTTCACGTGCCAGATCGCGATGGTGTCGCATTTCCCAGTCGCCAAAAAACATCTCATTAAGCTCCGGCAAAATACGTACCGGAACGTCGCGTTCATGCAGGACTAACCGCGCGGTGTGGCGGGCGCGCTCCAGTTCACTGCAAAACACGTTCTCGAAAGGTACATCACGCAGCAATGTATTCAATGTGCTGGCCTGTGCTATTCCTTTGTCTGTCAGTGGCGTGGGTGCATGGCCACTGTATAGCCCGGCTACGTTAGCTTCGGTTTCCCCATGACGTACTAACCAGAGTCGCATTTTTCCCCTCTTGATACCTATTCACGCAAAACATGATATTCGCCCTGATTGCGCAAGGATTTTTCAATAAACTAGACGCTTTTAACCGGAGCGGCACGATGCCTCTACTGAAGAGTGAACATGGCGGTAACACCCGGGAAGCCGCCGCATTGTTGGGCATCTTGCCTGAACAGTTGCTGGATTTTAGCGCAAATATCAATCCCCTGGGTATGCCTGAAAGCCTAAAACGCGCGATCATCGACAATCTTGCCAGTGCAGAGAAATATCCTGACGTGGAATATTTCAGTTTGCATCAGGCGCTGGCACGACATCACCACATTCCTGCTGCGTGGATTCTGGCGGGCAATGGCGAAACAGAGTCTATCTTTACGCTGGTTAAAGGCCTCAAACCGCGCCACGCGATGATAGTGACCCCTGGATTTGCCGAATACCGTCGGGCGCTACAGTGGGGGGAGTGTCAGATTCATGAGTTTGCGCTTCGCGAAGCCGATGGCTGGCAGTTGACTGACGCGATCCTCGACGCATTGACGCCTGAGCTGGATTGCCTCTTTCTTTGTACGCCCAACAACCCGACCGGACTGCTGCCTGATCCCCATTTGATCCTGACGATCGCCGAACGCTGTAAAGCGTTAGGGATCGCCCTGATCCTGGACGAAGCGTTCATTGATTTTATTCCTGATCAACAGGGATTTATTCCGCGACTGGAAAAACATCCGCATATCTGGGTTCTGCGCTCGCTCACCAAATTTTACGCAATACCGGGTCTGCGTCTGGGGTATCTGGTCAACAGCGACGAATGTGCCGTGGCGAAGATGCGCAATCAGCAAATGCCGTGGTCTATCAATGCGTTTGCGGCGCTTGCTGGCGAGATTATTTTGCAGGATACCGCTTATCAGCAGGCGACGTGGCAGTGGCTGGCGCAAGAGGGGCAGCGATTTTATGCGCTTTTGCGTGCATTGCCGGGACTGATGGTGTATCCCGGCCAGGCGAATTATCTTCTGTTACGCTGTGACAGGAAGGGCATTGATTTACAACAAGCTTTGCTGGAGCAACATATTTTGATTCGCAGTTGCGCCAACTACCCAGGGCTTGATGCCCGTTTTTACCGGGTAGCAATTCGTAGCCGCGAGGAGAATAACCGGGTGCTCACTGCGCTAAGCGAAGTGTTTACCGATACAGCCCCTGCTGATTGATGTAATTCAGAACGGACTCTGGCAGCAAATCATCGCAGGGTTCACCTTTTTCCAGACGCTCACGAATTAACGTTGCGGAGATATTGAACCATGGGGTTTCTGCCAGATAGATTTTGCCCGCAGGGAACTGGTGTAAATCATCTGGCAGAGACGTCAGATGGCGTTCCAGCCATTGCTGATGTTGCTCATTTGCCATCTGCAGCGGGTATCCCGGACGCCGACAGACGATCAAATGGGTATTGCCCAGAATGGTTTCATAGTCATGCCATGAGGGAAAGGTGAGCAGTGAGTCCTGGCCGATGATAAAGGCCAGAGGGCATTCCTGGCCCTGCTCAATCCGCCATTCGCGCAGCGTTTGCGCGGTGTAAGAGGCGGTGGGGCGCTTCAGCTCACGCTCATCCAGGACAAATAACGGTTTGTCGGCGATGGCCAGTTCAAGCATGTGTTTGCGCTGGATACCCGAGGCTTCTGGTTGCTGGCGATGTGGTGGCACGTTGTTGGGCATGACAATGACCCGGGACAAGCCGATCAAATTGGCCAGCGTTTCTACGGGTTTGAGATGACCATAATGCACCGGATCAAAGGTGCCGCCAAACAGAGCCTGCAGTGATTTCATAATCAACCATCAATAAAAACATCGGCCAGTGCTTTATGACAGAGCAGGAGAGAGAGTCCCTCCAGCTCAGCCCACACCGACTGACCATAATCTTGTTTAAGCGTAATTTCTGTACGTGTCAGTAACTGTACTGCCTGGCGGAGTTGAGTCTGACTCAGACGATTCAGCGCATCGCCCACCATGCCCCGGCGATTTTGCCATACCCGATGCTTATCAAATAAGGCGCGCAGCGGCGTATGCGCCGATTGTCGTTTCAGGTTAACCAGTAACAGTAACTCACGCTGTATTGTGCGCAGCAGAATCACGGGTTCGCTGCCTTCGAGCCGTAGCTGTTGCAAGATATGCAGCGCGCGTTTGCTTTTGCCCATCAGCAACGCGTCGACCCAATGGAAAGGGGTAAAATGGGCGGCATCGTTAACGGCTTGCTCCACGCGCGGCAGCGTGAGTTTCCCGTCGGGCCACAACAATGACAGCCGTTCCAGCGCCTGCGCCAGCGCTAACAGGTTACCTTCATAGCAGTAACACAGCAGCTGATTTGCCGCGTCATCCAGATGCAGACCATTTTGCTTTGCCCGTGCGGCAACCCAGCGCGGAAGCTGGGCTTGCTCCGGCGTCTGGCAACTGACCTGCACGCCAGCTGCTGCCAGCGCGGTGTACCATGCTGCATTTTCCTGGGCTTTGGTGAGTTTATTGCCCCGAACGATCAGCAGGAGATCGTCATGCAGAAGGGTCGTCAATGTCGCAAGTTGCTCGTTGATGGCAGCGTTAGGACCATTCTCGGGAAGCAGTAAAAGGAGTGTTTGCCGACTGGCAAACAGACTCATGGCCTGACATATCGAGAAAAGTGAATCCCAGTCGGTACTGGTATCGATCGTGACGGTGTGGTGTTCTTCAAATCCATTGTCGGCAGCGACCTGACGGATAGCATCCTGGCTTTCCTGTAAAAGGAGCGGGTCGTTGCCCAGCAATAAATACGCCGCGCGCAGCCCTTCATTGAGCTGTGCGCGGAGTTGTTCAGGGTACAACTTAAGCATCAGTTACCCAGCGTGGTAGTGACGCGTGACGAAGAAGATGCCGGAGCGGCGGTTGAACTCTCAACAGTCTTGTCGTCTTCTTTGGATGACTGAGCATCAGCAACATGAACGCTCGGCAGTTTACGAATCAACTGTTCGGCAGCCTTGTCGTACATCTCTTTGACGATCATCTCCTCTTCGTTATCCTTCGCCAGCGCCATCTGCGAGTTATCGAAGAACGAGCGGTATACCTTCACACTGATAGGATAAATGTCATTCCCGGGAACCAATACGCTGGCGTTAACGGTCATCACCATTTGATACTCCGCCGTTTGACCGTCCTGGAAAACAGAGGCCGTATCTTTTGCGATACTCACCCGGCCCAGACGCAACGACGGAACATCCTGACGCATCGAATCTTTATCAAGCAATTCGATATCATTCAGACGTAACTGATTACGCACCGCACGGCTTAACGGACCGTTTGGATCGCCTGAGTCCAGAATCATGGTTTTCATCGTGTCAGGAACCTGCGTGGTATTACGCAGGTGCCAGCCACACCCGGCGGTGGTCAGCACCGCCAGAGATAACACCAATGTTGTCAGAAATCGCACGCTTCCTCCCGCGCTTAGCCAACGACCAGATTGAGAAGTTTACCCGGAACGTAAATCACTTTACGCACGGTAACCCCATCAAGATATTTTGCCACCAGATGTTCCTGGCCAGCACGTTCGCGAACCTGCTCTTCAGTTGCATTCACCGGAACGGTGATTTTGCCACGGACTTTGCCGTTAACCTGAACCACAACCAGCGTGGAGTCTTCAACCATAGCGCTTTCGTCAGCCACTGGCCACGGCGCGTTATCGATATCGCCTTCGCCTTTCAGCGCCTGCCATAAGGTGAAGCAGGCATGCGGTGTGAACGGGTTGAGCATACGGACCACCGCCAGCAGCGCTTCCTGCATCAGGGCGCGGTCCTGCTCGCTTTCCGTCGGTGCTTTCGCCAGCTTGTTCATCAGCTCCATAATCGCGGCGATCGCGGTATTGAAGGTCTGACGACGACCAATATCATCGGTCACTTTCGCAATCGTTTTATGCACGTCACGGCGGAGCGCTTTTTGATCTTCGCTCAGGCTTTCGACATTCAGCGCGACAACCTCGCCCTGAGAAGTATGCTCGTAAACCAGTTTCCAGACACGTTTCAGGAAGCGGTTTGCCCCTTCCACACCGGACTCCTGCCACTCCAGCGTCATATCAGCCGGGGACGCAAACATCATAAACAGACGCACGGTGTCCGCGCCGTAACGTTCAACCATCACCTGCGGGTCGATACCGTTATTCTTGGACTTGGACATTTTGCTCATGCCGGTATACACCAGCTCATGGCCCGCGGCATCTTTGGCTTTAACAATACGGCCTTTTTCGTCGCGCTCAACGATAGCGTCAACCGGAGAAACCCAGTTACGCTCGCCGTTCTCGCCAACGTAGTAGAAGGCGTCTGCCAGCACCATACCCTGACACAGCAGCTGCTTAGCTGGTTCGTCAGAGTTGACCATGCCCGCGTCGCGCATCAGTTTGTGGAAGAAGCGGAAATAGAGCAGGTGCATGATGGCGTGTTCAATACCACCAATGTAGATATCAACCGGCAGCCAGTAGTTTGCCGCTTCCGGGTCCAGCATACCGTCGTTGTACTGCGGACAGGTGTAACGCGCGTAGTACCAGGATGACTCCATAAAGGTGTCAAAGGTGTCGGTTTCGCGCAGCGCTGGCTGACCGTTAACGGTGGTTTTCGCCCACTCAGGATCGGCTTTGATCGGGCTGCTGATGCCGTCCATCACCACATCTTCCGGCAGAATCACCGGCAGTTGATCTTCCGGGGTCGGCAGTACCGTACCGTCTTCCAGAGTCACCATCGGGATCGGTGCGCCCCAGTAACGCTGACGGGAAACGCCCCAGTCGCGCAGACGGTAGTTCACTTTACGCTCACCGACGCCCAGCGCTGTTAATTTGTCGGCGATAGCATTGAAACCTTCTTCAAAGCTCAGACCGCTGAATTCGCCAGAGTTAAACAGAACACCTTTCTCGGTCAACGCTTGCGCGGACAGATCCGGCTCGGAGCCATCAGCCGCCAGGATAACCGGTTTGATATTCAGACCGTATTTTGATGCAAATTCGTAATCGCGCTGGTCGTGACCTGGAACCGCCATCACAGCGCCGGTACCGTATTCCATCAGAACAAAGTTTGCCGCCCACACCGGGATCTCTTCACCCGTTAACGGATGAACCGCTTTAAAGCCAGTATCAACGCCTTTCTTCTCCATGGTCGCCATATCAGCTTCGGCAACTTTGGTATTACGGCATTCGTCGATAAAGGACGCCAGCAGTGGGTTATTCTCGGCCGCTTTCTGCGCCAGTGGGTGACCTGCAGCAACCGCCAGATACGTGGCGCCCATAAAGGTGTCAGGACGGGTGGTATAGACGGTCAGCGTGTTGTCATAACCGGTCACGTTGAAGGTGATTTCTACGCCTTCAGAGCGACCAATCCAGTTACGCTGCATGGTCTTAACGGTGTCTGGCCAGTGATCCAGGTTGTCCAGATCGCGCAACAGTTCGTCAGCGTAAGCGGTGATTTTGATAAACCACTGCGGGATCTCTTTACGCTCAACTTTGGTGTCGCAGCGCCAGCAGCAGCCGTCGATCACCTGTTCGTTCGCCAGCACGGTCTGGTCGTTAGGGCACCAGTTCACCGCAGACGTTTTCTTATACACCAGCCCTTTTTTATACAGCTCGGTGAAGAATTTTTGTTCCCAACGGTAGTATTCCGGGGTACAGGTCGCCAGCTCGCGGCTCCAGTCATAGCCGAAGCCCAGCATTTTGAGCTGGTTTTTCATGTAGGCGATGTTGTCATACGTCCACGGTGCCGGGGCGGTGTTATTTTTTACCGCCGCGCCTTCTGCAGGCAGACCGAATGCATCCCAGCCGATAGGCTGCAGGACGTTTTTGCCCAGCATACGCTGGTAACGGGCGATCACGTCACCAATGGTGTAGTTACGTACGTGGCCCATGTGTAGTCGACCAGAAGGATAGGGAAGCATAGACAGGCAGTAATACTTCTCTTTGCTCTCGTCTTCGGTTACTTCAAATGTGCGCTTCTCATCCCAGTGAAGCTGTACTTTGGATTCTATCTCTTCCGGGCGGTATTGCTCTTGCATGGCAGCCAGTGGTCCTGTTTTCAATACAGCTACAAACGTAGCCTTAGAGGTGGTGTTTCAGATCCGCATAGCATAGCCCAAACGCCCGCGTCAAAACAGCCTTTCGCGCATTCTGCTCTGAATTCCCGTAAGGACAATTCTTGCACGAATTTACATACTCTGTGGGCACTCTTGCAGAGTGGAACGCAAATAACGTCTATTATTATAGACAGTTAACGACCCAGGAGGCGAAGTGATGAACAAGGTTGCTCAATATTACCGTGAACTGGTGGCGTCATTAAGCGAACGCTTGCGAAATGGCGAACGAGATATTGACGCGTTGGTAGCACAGGCGCGTCAACGTGTTTTGCAGGCAGGGGAGTTAACACGAACGGAGGTGGACGAACTGACGCGCGCCGTCAGACGTGACCTGGAAGAGTTCGCCATGAGCTACGAGGAGAGCCAGAGCGAGGAATCCGACAGCGTTTTTATGCGGGTGATCAAAGAGAGCATCTGGCAGGAACTGGCCGACATCACCGACAAAACGCAGCTGGAGTGGCGCGAAGTTTTTCAGGATTTGAGCCACCACGGCGTCTATCATAGCGGAGAGGTGGTAGGGCTTGGCAATCTGGTCTGTGAAAAATGCCATTTCCATTTAGCGGTCTACACCCCGGATGTGCTGCCGCTGTGCCCGAAATGTGGTCACGACCAGTTCCAGCGTAGGCCGTTTGAGCCGTAATGCATTGTGCCGGATGGCGACGCTAACGCGTCTTATCCGGCCTACAAATGCACTGTTGCGTAGGCCGGATAAGCGTTAGCGCCATCCGGCATCGTTCAGGTGTAAAAAGCGAACTTCTCAGCCAGCAAGATTAATGCAGAATTTTAGCGAGGAAATCTTTGGCGCGTTCTGATTTCGGGTTGGCAAAGAAGGCCTCTTTTTCCGAGTCCTCGACGATTTTTCCTTCATCCATAAAAATGACCCGATTGGCCACTTTCCGGGCAAAGCCCATCTCGTGAGTCACCACCATCATGGTCATACCTTCATGCGCCAGCTCAACCATAACATCCAACACTTCATTGATCATTTCCGGATCGAGCGCGGAGGTCGGCTCATCAAACAACATCGCGATGGGATCCATGCACAAGGCACGGGCGATCGCCACACGCTGCTGCTGGCCCCCGGAAAGCTGTGCCGGAAACTTATCGGCATGCGCAGAAAGACCCACACGTTCAAGCAGTTTCAGCGCCTTTTTGCGAGCCGGTTCTTTCTCGCGCTTGAGGACTTTGACTTGCGCCAGCGTCAGGTTTTCAATGATGGACAGGTGCGGGAACAGTTCAAAGTGCTGGAAAACCATCCCTACACGAGAGCGTAGTTTTGCCAGATCCGTTTTTTTATCGTTAACGACGGTGCCGTCGACGGTAATTTCCCCCTGTTGAACAGGCTCCAGCCCGTTTACCGTTTTGATTAGCGTCGATTTACCGGAACCCGAAGGGCCGCACACGACCACCACTTCCCCTTTTTGCACTTCTGTGGAGCAGTCGGTCAGCACCTGAAAGTGACCATACCATTTAGAAACATTTTTCAGGGTAATCATTAAACTGTCCTTTTCTTCAGATAGGTGACCAACAACGACGCGCTCAGGCTAATAACAAAATAGACGGCGCCCGCGAACAGAATCATTTCGACCTGTGTACCGTCGCGTTCGCCAATGGTGGAGGCGGTACGGAAGAAGTCCGCCAGACTCAATACGTAGACCAGGGAGGTATCCTGGAATAGCACAATGCCCTGGGTGAGCAGCAACGGCACCATCGCGCGAAACGCCTGCGGCAATATAATCAGTTTCATTGACTGCCAGTGTGTCATTCCTAATGCCAGTGCCGCACTGGACTGGCCGCGTGAAATACTCTGGATACCAGCACGGATAATCTCTGAGTAATATGCCGCTTCAAACATGGAAAACGCGACCATTGCTGAAATCAACCGAATATCGGCTTTCGGCGAGAGTCCAAGAACATCCTGTAGTAGCCCCGGTACAATCAGGTAAAACCACAGCAGTACCATCACCAGTGGGATGGAGCGGAATACGTTGACGTAGGCTTTGGCAAACCAGGCAACAGGCGCAAAGCTGGAGAGTCGCATCACCGCGAGAATAGTTCCCCAGACAATCCCGATGACAACGGCGGTGACGGTAATTTTCAGGGTAATGACCAGTCCCGCCAGCAGATAAGGCATAGAGGGAACAATGGAATTCCAGTCAAACTCGTACATTATTTGCCTCCCAAATTGCCAGGCAGGCGGATTTTGCGTTCCACCAGACTCATCACCAGCATGATGAAGGCGTTAATCAACACATAAGCCAGCGTAATGGCGGTAAACGATTCCCAGGCGTGAGCGGAGTAATCCAGCAGTTTGCCCGCCTGTGCGGCCATATCCACCAGACCAATCGTGGACGCGATGGCCGAGTTCTTCACCAGGTTCATCATCTCTGACGTCATTGGCGGCACAATCACGCGATACGCATTCGGCAGCAAAACATAGCGATACGCCTGCGGCAGCGTAAGGCCCATGGCCAGCGCGGCATTTTTTTGCCCACGCGGCAATGACTGGATAGCGGCACGAACCTGTTCGCAAACACGTGCAGCAGTAAACAACCCCAGACAAAACAGGGAAGAGAGAAAGAATTGAATGTTGGGGTCCAGCTCAGACTTGAACCACATGCCGATATTTTCGGGCAACAGTTCTGGGATCACCAGATACCAGGTGAAAAATTGAACAATCAGCGGAACGTTACGAAACAGTTCTACATACAGCGTGCCGAGGCTGGAGAGGAAGCGGTTAGGAACGGTGCGCAGGATGCCGAACAAGGATCCGACCAGGAAAGCAATAATCCAGGCGCTAATGGATAACGCGACGGTGACCTGAAAGCCGCTCCAGAGCCAGCCGAGATAGGTGGTGTTGCCGAACGGGGCTTGTTGTAAAAAAATCCCCCAGTTCCAGTCTATTGACATAAATCTACTCCAGAAAAAAAAGGGTAGCAGGGCTACCCTCGAAGATTGTTGCGCAGCGACTTGCGGTTTTCAGGCCAGGTGGGGAACGACCACCTGGCATATAGTCTGTCCGTGCTGAGCAGCAATCGAGAGGGAGGGAAAACCTCCCATTATTTTAGTTAGTTAAGCGCTTTATCATTCGGTTCTTTGAACAGCGTTTTCATCTGCTCAGACAGTTCAAAATTCATATTCAGGTTCTTTGGTGGGATCGGGTTTTTAAACCATTTAGCGAACCATTTCTCCGCTTCACCTGAGGTCTGTGCTTTGGCGATGGTGTCATCCATCAGCTTTTTAAACTCGGGATCGTCTTTACGCAGCATACAGCCGTAGGCTTCCTGGGATTGCGGCTTACCGACGATTTCCCAGTTGTCCGGTTTCTTCGCTTTTGCGCGTTCGCCGGCCAGCAGCGCGTCATCCATCATAAAGGCCACCGCACGACCGCTTTCCAGGGTACGGAAGGAGTCGCCATGGTCCTTCGCGCTGATGATGCGCATGTCCATTTTTTGTTCTTCATTCAGTTTATGCAGCAGCACTTCGGAGGTTGTGCCGGAGGTGACGACGACCGCTTTCCCTTTCAGGTCCGGGAAGTCTTTAACATCACCGCCTTTTTTCGCCAGCAGACGTGTACCGACGACGAAAATAGTGTCGGAGAAGGCCGCCTGTTTCTGACGTTCAAGGTTGTTGGTGGTGGAGCCACATTCAAAGTCGAATGTGCCGTTTTGCAGTAGCGGAATACGGTTCTGAGAAGTGATTGGGATCAGCTTCACCTGCAGGTCAGGTTTGTTGAGTTTTTTCTTCACGGCTTCAACGATGGCGTTGGAGTAATCCTGTGAATAACCCACCACTTTCTGCTGGTTGTCGTAATAAGAGAATGGTACTGAGGATTCGCGATGGCCGACGACGATGACGTCGTTTTTCGCGATCTTGTCCAGCGTGCTACCTGCGGCGGGTGCTGCATCTTCTGCATGCGCCAGACCGGCAGACATTCCCATCACCAGCATTGCTGTGGCCAGCTTACGTAATTGCATATCCAACTCCTTTATCGTCTGCGTCAGAAACGCATTGATACCCATTGTGAGTGTCTGTGTTGTTATCACCTGCAACTTTAATGTGCAGTGTTATGACTGTTTGTTAACATTTAGTCTGGCTTAATGTAAAGATATTGCTGCGTTATTGTTTATTTTTGCGAAGTGCGCCGCACCGTTTAGAGACAATAATTTGTCATTGCACTATTTTGGCGCTACCAACGAACGGTATTGGTGCGACCAGGTTGCACAATCGGTCAAAAACGCATTTATCTTGTATAACAAAGCAATAGACGTGCCAGAGTGAAATACGGGAGGGAAGTTGTAGGCCCGGTAAGCGAAGCGCCACCGGGCAAAAGGGGAGGGAGATTACTTACGACGCTGGCGCAGACTCATGATCACCGCACCAAAACCCAACAATGCAGTGATAATCCACAGCGGCCAGTTGCCGGTGCGGGCGTAGGGTGTCAGGCCCGTCGTTGGCGTGACGCTAGTAGTCAACACCTGACGGGTAAACTGTGGGATCATCGCCTGGATGTCGCCCTGCGGTCCAATGACTGCCGTAATGCCGTTATTGGTACTGCGCAACAGCGGACGCGCCAGTTCCAGTGAACGCATCCGCGCCATCTGGAAGTGCTGCCACGGACCAATCGATTTACCAAACCAGGCATCGTTCGAGATGGTCAGCAGGTAATCGGTATCGGGGCGGAAGTTGTCCCGTACCTGTTCACCGAGAATAATTTCGTAGCAAATGGCGGCGGTCAGTTTGAAGCCGTGCGCATGCAGTTGTGGCTGCACATACGGCCCACGACTGAACGACGACATCGGCAGGTCGAAGAACGGCGCAAGCGGGCGCAGAATAGATTCCAGCGGGACAAACTCACCAAACGGAACAAGGTGGTTTTTGTTATAGCGATTGGTGGAGTCGTAACTGTACGGACTGTCTTTACCCAGCGTGATGATGGTGTTGTACGTATCGTAACGGTTTTTCTTGTTCAGACGCGCATCAACAATGCCAGTAATCAGCGTGCTGTTTTTCGATTTCAGCAGGTCATCCATCATGCTAAGAAAACGCTGCTGATTAATTTCCAGGTCCGGAATCGCGGACTCAGGCCAGATAATCAACTGCGATTTTCCAAGCTCAGGCTGTGAGGCGTCGAGATAGATTTTTAACGTGTTGATCAGCTGATTCTCATCCCACTTCAGCGATTGCGGGATATCGCCCTGTACCATGGAAACCTGAATGGTTTTTTCCGGCTCAGGGGTATACCACTGGATATAGCGCAGTGGGAAAGGAAGGGCGAAAAGCACCACCGCCACGACACAGGAACGCCATTGGCGAGTGGCGATGGCGAGGACCAACAGACCGCTGACCATCATCAACAGGAAGTTAATGGCTTCCACACCCATTACCGGCGCCAGCCCTTTCAGCGGCCCGTCAATCTGGCTGTAACCGAACTGCAGCCACGGGAAGCCGGTTAATACCCAGCCGCGCAGGAATTCTGTTATTTGCCAGACAACCGGGGCGGCAATCGCCACGCGCAGCCAGGTGGCCTTTGGCCACAAGCGTGATAATACGCCGGCAAAAAGCCCGGTATAAAGCGAGAGATAAGCGGCCAGTAACACCACGAGAAAGATGTTAACCGGGCCGGGCATGCCGCCAAACTGCGCAATGCTAACGTAAACCCAGTTAATGCCGGAGCCGAAGAGTCCCAGTCCCCAGAAATACCCCACGGCGGCAGACTGAAGCGGACGGCGATTTAAGGTGAGGGCCTGCAAACCCATGAGCGACACAATCGCGGCAGGCCAGAGATCATACGGAGAAAAGGCCAGCGTGCCGCAGGCGCCGAATAATAACGCCAGCAGCAGGCGAATGCGCTGGCGTTCAATCAATGAGGCAAATGCCATTTTAAGTCCAATCCTGGTTTTATTCGTCCAGTTTCGGCTGAGGTGAGTCATCCGGAATTCTGACATGAACCTGAATAATACGACGGCTATCGGCCATCGCTACTTTGAACTGATAACCATCAATGTCGATGGTTTCACCACGCGCTGGCAGATGACCAAACGCCTGCATCACCAGCCCACCAATGGTGTCGACCTCTTCATCGCTAAAGCTGGTGCCGAAAGCGTCGTTGAAGTCTTCAATGGGCGCCAGCGCGCGAATGGTCCAGGTGTGGCGACTGAGTTGACGGAAGTCGATATCGTCTTCCTCGTCGTACTCGTCTTCAATTTCACCGACAATCAGTTCAAGAATATCTTCAATGGTCACCAGACCCGAAACACCGCCGAATTCGTCAATGACGATCGCCATATGGTAACGCTGAGAGCGAAACTCCTTCAGCATGCGGTCAACACGCTTACTCTCAGGTACGACAACTGCCTGGCGTAACACTTTTTCCATGCTGAAAGCATCGGCATCGCTGCGCATAAACGGCAGCAAATCCTTCGCCATCAGAATCCCTTCAATGTGATCTTTGTCTTCGCTGATCACCGGAAAACGCGAGTGAGCAGACTCGATGATGACATCAAGGCACTCGTCCAGGGTTTGGTTGCGTTTCAGGGTAATCATCTGGGAGCGGGGGATCATGATGTCACGAACGCGTTGGTCCGCAATGTCCATCACCCCTTCGAGCATGTCGCGCGTATCTTCATCGATAAGCTCGTTCTGCCCGGAATCACGGATCAGCGCCAGCAGTTCGTCACGGTTTTTCGGTTCACCGTGGAACAGTTGGCTCAGTAACAGGGAGAAAAATCCCTTTTTGCTGTTTAATGTGTCACTACTGTGTGAATTGTCGTCGCTCATGGCGTCGTATGGGTTCTCATGTGAGTTAATGGGTTGCTCGTCACGCGTGTATTCAGCGCGCGGCATTATATCGAGCAGCCGGGCATCAGCCCGGTCGCTTATTCCTTCTCGGCAATGTACGGATCCTCATAGCCCAGAGCAAGCATAATCTCTGTTTCAAGGGATTCCATCTCTTCCGCTTCGTCATCTTCGATATGATCGTAGCCCAATAAATGCAGGCTACCGTGCACCACCATATGTGCCCAGTGGGCATCCAGCGGTTTGCCCTGTTCTTTCGCTTCTTGCTCAACCACCTGACGGCAGATTATCAAATCGCCCAGCAGCGGCATCTCAATACCCGGGGGTGCTTCAAACGGGAAAGAGAGTACGTTGGTTGACTTATCTTTGCCACGGTAAGTCAGGTTAAGATCGTGGCTTTCCGCTTCATCCACCAGACGAATGGTGACTTCTGACTCTTCCTGAAACTGTGGGATCACCGCATTTAGCCACGTCTGAAACTGACTTTCTTCCGGTAAGCCCGTGTTGTTTTCACATGCGAGCTGTAAATCGAGAATAACCTGACTCATTTTTGTCCTTGCTCCTAGGCTTCATGCTTACGAACGGCAGCAAGTTCTGCTTTTCGTTTTTGTTCTGCTTCTTCCCAGGCTTCATAGGCGGTAACGATCCGCGCGACCACCGGGTGGCGTACAACGTCTTCACTGTGGAAGAAATTAAAACTGATCTCATCAACTTCAGAGAGTACTTCAATGGCGTGGCGCAGGCCTGACTTGGTGCTACGCGGCAAGTCAATTTGCGTGATGTCGCCGGTGATCACCGCTTTCGAATTAAAACCGATACGCGTCAGAAACATTTTCATCTGTTCGATGGTGGTGTTCTGGCTTTCATCGAGAATGATAAAGGCGTCGTTCAGGGTACGACCACGCATATAGGCCAGCGGTGCAACTTCAATCACGTTGCGTTCAATCAGTTTTTCGACCTTTTCAAAACCTAACATTTCGAACAGGGCGTCATACAAGGGACGCAAATAGGGATCGACTTTTTGACTCAAATCGCCTGGCAGGAATCCCAGCTTTTCCCCGGCTTCCACCGCCGGACGGGTCAGCAGAATACGGCGAATTTCCTGACGCTCAAGGGCATCGACGGCAGCGGCGACGGCAAGGTACGTTTTGCCTGTACCGGCGGGGCCAACCCCGAAGGTGATATCGTGATCAAGAATATTGGCGATGTATTGCGCCTGGTTTGGCGTACGTGGCTTAATCACGCCGCGTTTGGTTTTGATGTTCACCGCTTTGCCGTACTCCGGCACGCTCTCCGCGCTCTGTTCCAGCACCCGCGCTTCTTTGATGGCGAGGTGGATCTGTTCCGGCTCAATATCCTGCTTTTGACCACGCACCGGAGCGGTATCGACATACAGACTGCGCAAAATATCTGCCGCAGCAGTCACGCAAATCGGGCGACCGGTCAGTTTAAAGTGGTTGTCACGGCGGTTAATCTCGATGCCGAGACGGCGCTCCAGCTGTTTAATGTTGTCATCAAACGGGCCGCAAAGGCTCAGCAGACGGGCATTGTCTGCAGGCTCAAGGGTGATTTCGCGAGTGTCTATGTTCAAACTGTTCCTCTTATGCATAGGGCGCCGGAAGATGAATATTCCCGGCCTGTAAGGAAATTATTCACGCCACAGGATAAAGGCGCAAGCATTGCAATGAAGATGGGGACAAAGAGGGGAATTACAAGGCCTGCCCGGTGGCAGGCCTTGAGGATTAAGGCTGGTAGAATCCAACGCCAGAGTCGTTCTCTTTACGGGTACGGGCAATGACCGATTCCGGGGTTTCTGCAATACGCAGGCCCATTTCATCTTCAGTGCGGATGACTTTACCGCGCAGGGAGTTTGTCCAGACGTCAGTGATTTCCACATCGACAAACTTACCGATCATGTCCGGGGTTCCTTCAAAGTTCACGACCCGGTTATTTTCGGTACGACCCGACAGCTCCATGATGCTCTTGCGCGAAGTCCCTTCCACCAGAATACGCTGCGTGGTGCCGAGCATACGGCGGCTCCAGGCCGTCGCCTGCTGGTTGATACGTTCTTGCAGGATATACAGACGCTGTTTTTTATCTGCTTCCGGGACGTCGTCAACCATATCGGCGGCGGGGGTACCCGGGCGGGCAGAGAAGATAAAGCTGTAGCTCATGTCGAAGTTCACGTCGGCAATCAGCTTCATGGTCTGCTCGAAATCTTGCGTCGTTTCGCCAGGGAAGCCGACGATGAAATCGGAGCTTATCTGAATGTCCGGACGCGCTGCCCGCAGTTTACGGATGATCGCTTTGTATTCCAGCGCAGTGTGGGTACGCCCCATCAGGTTCAGTACGCGATCTGACCCGCTCTGTACTGGCAGATGCAGGAAGCTCACCAGCTCAGGGGTATCACGGTAGACTTCAACGATATCATCGGTGAACTCGATCGGATGGCTGGTGGTGAAACGAATGCGGTCAATGCCATCGATCGCGGCGACCAGACGCAGCAAATCGGCGAATGAACCGGTGGTGCCGTCGTAGTTCTCGCCACGCCACGCGTTAACGTTCTGGCCGAGCAGATTCACTTCACGGACGCCCTGGGCAGCAAGCTGGGCGATTTCAAACAGAATGTCATCCGACGGACGGCTGACTTCCTCACCACGGGTGTAGGGCACCACACAGTAAGTACAATATTTGTTGCAGCCTTCCATGATAGAGACAAATGCCGTTGGGCCGTCGGCACGCGGTTCCGGCAGACGGTCAAACTTCTCGATCTCCGGGAAGCTGATATCCACGACCGGACTACGGTTGCCGCGCACGGAGTTGATCATTTCAGGCAGACGATGCAGTGTCTGTGGCCCAAAAATGATGTCGACATAGTGCGCACGCTGACGAATATGGTCACCTTCCTGGGACGCCACACAGCCGCCGACGCCGATAATCAGGTTCGGGTTTTTCTCTTTTAAGAGCTTCCAGCGACCCAATTGATGGAAGACTTTTTCCTGAGCCTTCTCGCGGATTGAGCAGGTATTCAGCAGCAGCACATCCGCTTCTTCCGCCACTTCGGTCAGTTGATACCCGTGGGTGGCGTCCAGCAGATCGGCCATCTTCGATGAATCGTACTCGTTCATCTGACAGCCCCAGGTTTTAATATGGAGTTTTTTGGTCATCGACTTGCTCTTGCGAAATAGTAGCCAGGAATGCAGGGCGCATAGTGTAATGCTTTGACGCGGTTGTGACCAGTATGACCGTTATCAGCCTCAAGGGGTAAAAAATCCTGTAAACTTAATGCATATTGCTAACAGGATGATTGACCATGACAAATCAACCAACGGAAGTAGCCATTGTCGGCGCTGGGATGGTCGGCGGCGCGCTGGCGCTGGGGCTGGCGCAACAAGGATTTTCGGTGACGGTCATAGAACATGCCGCCCCTGCGCCATTTGTTACCGACAGCCAGCCCGATGTGCGTATCTCGGCGATAAGTGCGGCGTCAGTGTCGTTACTCAAAGGTTTGGGCGTCTGGGATACGGTACAAGGGATGCGTAGCCACCCATACCGCCGTCTGGAAACCTGGGAGTGGGAAAACGCCCATGTGATGTTCGATGCCGCTGAGCTTAAATTACCGCTGCTGGGATATATGGTGGAGAACAACGTTCTGCAACGTGCACTCTGGCAGGCGCTGGAGGCGCATCCGAAAGTCACGCTGCGTGTTCCCGCCTCCCTCATTGCCTTGCACCGTAACAATGACCGTCACGAGCTGGAGCTGGCCGATGGCGAGATAATCACGGCAAAACTGGTGGTGGGCGCAGATGGCGCTAACTCGCGGATTCGGCAAATGGCGGGCATCGGTATCCATGCCTGGCAGTACGATCAATCCTGCATGTTGATCAGCGTGCAATGTGACCGCGATCCTGGCGACAGCACCTGGCAACAATTTACGCCAGACGGTCCACGCGCATTTCTGCCGTTGTTCGACAATTGGGCGTCGCTGGTGTGGTATGACACGCCAGCCCGAATTCGCCAGTTGCAGAGCCTGAGCATGCCGCAGTTGCAGGTTGAGATTGAAAAACATTTCCCTTCGCGTTTGGGCAGCGTCACAGCCATAGCAGCAGGGGCGTTTCCGCTCACGCGTCGGCATGCATTGCAGTACGTTCAGCCAGGACTGGCGCTGGTGGGGGATGCGGCGCACACCATTCATCCGCTTGCAGGGCAGGGAGTGAACTTAGGCTATCGGGATGTTGATGCGTTGATCGACGTGCTGGCGAATGCGCGGAGCTACGGTGAATCCTGGTCCAGCCATCAGGTGCTGAAACGCTATCAGACACGCCGTATGACCGATAACTTCATCATGCAGAGTGGGATGGATCTGTTCTATGCCGGGTTCAGTAATAATCTGCAACCGCTGAGGATCATGCGCAATATTGGGCTGATGGCAGCAGAACGAGCCGGGGTACTTAAGCGCCAGGCGCTGAAATATGCGTTAGGGTTGTAATTTGAATGCAGGCCTACGATTGTAGGCCTGATAAGCGTAGCGCCATCAGGCAATAAACGCAGAAAAGCAAAAAGCTCGCCGAAGCGAGCTTTTCTTATGTGGCTGGGGTACGAGGATTCGAACCTCGGAATGCTGGTATCAGAAACCAGAGCCTTACCGCTTGGCGATACCCCAACGGGTGCGTCTACAGCGTAAACGTCTTTTGAAATTGGCTGGGGTACGAGGATTCGAACCTCGGAATGCTGGTATCAGAAACCAGAGCCTTACCGCTTGGCGATACCCCAACAATTTTTTGGATTTACCGAATTAAATCGATACGTCCTTAATATGGTGGCTACGACGGGATTCGAACCTGTGACCCCATCATTATGAGTGATGTGCTCTAACCAACTGAGCTACGTAGCCAGATTTTTTTCTTCGATGGCTGGGGTACCTGGATTCGAACCAGGGAATGCCGGTATCAAAAACCGGTGCCTTACCGCTTGGCGATACCCCAAAGACCGTTGCGGTGAACCGCTATATCGAAGAAAAAATGGCTGGGGTACCTGGATTCGAACCAGGGAATGCCGGTATCAAAAACCGGTGCCTTACCGCTTGGCGATACCCCATCCGTGCAACGCTTACTGGTGAATGGTGCGGGAGGCGAGACTTGAACTCGCACACCTTGCGGCGCCAGAACCTAAATCTGGTGCGTCTACCAATTTCGCCACTCCCGCAAAAAAAAGATGGTGGCTACGACGGGATTCGAACCTGTGACCCCATCATTATGAGTGATGTGCTCTAACCAACTGAGCTACGTAGCC